>JBHENW010000200.1:0-60438 GCA_046261875.1 Thermoanaerobaculia bacterium
CCGGAGGGTCGCCATGGTGATCGCCGCCTCGGCCGCCTCCGCGCCTTTTCCCGTTCGGGAGCGCGCCTGCTCCATCGTGTCGCAAGTCAGCAAGCCGAAGCCGATCGGTACGCCCGAGTCCGCGGAGAGCCGGGCCAGGGCTCCCGCGACCGCGTGCGCGAGGACCTCGTGGTGCGTCGTCTCCCCCCGCACGATGGCGCCCAGGGCCACGATGGCATCGCTCCGTGCGGCGACCGCTCGGGCGGCCGCCGGGAGCTCGAAGGCGCCGGGGACCCGAAGGATGGTGACGTCGGAGGCGCGAGCTCCATGGCGCTCCAGCGCCTCGAGGCAGGACCGGAGGAGTGCCTCGGTCACGGTCGGATTCCATCGGGCGCAGAGCACGGCGATGCGCAGACCTTTCGCATGGAGATCACCCTCCCGCTCTTTTGGGGAGAAGGACGACGGAAGGCGGCGGAGGGAGCGGACCGTCACGGAAGGGCCTCTTCGAGAGGGGATGATTCTAACCCGGCGCCGCCGCGCTTTCCGCCAGCCGCGCGAGGCGGGACTGGGGCCCGAAGTTGCGCTCGTACCGCGCGATGAACTCCTGCATGGTGTAGCGGGGCGGCTGCGGCCCCTGCGCTTCGAGGGCGATGACCGCGGCCGTGCTCCCCATCCGCCCGGCGACCTCCCACGGCAATCCCAGGCGGACGCCGCGGATGAGCCCCGCGCGGAAGGCGTCCCCGACGCCCGTCGGCTCCACGGATGCGCTCTCGACCCTGGCGGCGGGGATGTCGTGGCGTTGCCGTCCGCTCTTCCCGGCCACCGAGATCGTGGAGCCGTCTGACCCGTGCGTGATGACCGTGACGGGGACGCGCTCCTCCACCTGCTCTCTCGTGAGCCCGGTCTTCTGCGTCAGGATGCCCGACTCGTAGTCGTTCATGACGAGCGCCCAGGCGCCGCTCAGTCCCTCGAGCAGCTCTTCTCCCGAGAGGCGAGCGACCTGCTGGCTCGGATCGTAGAGGAACGGAATCTCCAGGCGCCGGCACTCCCCCGTGTACCGGCGCATCGCCTCCGGATCGTTTGGCGAGACCAGCACGATCGCCGGCCGCGCGCCGGCGACCGATTCGAGGGAGAGCTCGCGCGCGCGGGCCATCGCGCCGGTGTAGAAGGATGCGAGCTGGTTCTGGTCGCTGTCGGTGGAAACGAAGAAGGACGCGGTGAAGAGATCCTCCTGGAGCACGAGCCACCGCACGTCGACCCCTTCCGCCGCCAGCCGCTGCCGGTAGTCGGCGGCGTCCAGACCGGCGGTCGCGAAGATCACGGGGGCGTCGCCGAGCACGGCGAGGCCGTAGGCGATGTTCGGCGCGCAGCCGCCCGGGACCCGGCGCATTTCGTCCACGAGGAAGGAGACCGACAGACGCGAGAGCCGGTCCGGGATCAGGTGCTCGACGAACCGTCCGGGGAACCGCATCAGGTAGTCGAAAGCCACCGAGCCGGTGACGACGACGGGACCGGCGCCCCTCACAGGCGGCCGGAGAGAAGGGGTCCGAGTCGCCCCCGGGCGGCCTCGGGAATGGCCCCGCGCTCGGTGATCACCGCGAGACGGAGGGCGCCGCGGCAGCCGCAGGCGCGCGCCGGATCCACGCGGGCCACGGCCGACGCCAGTGTCCGGCGCGCCGCCTCCGCGTTGTCCCTCAGGACCCCGAGCAGCGCTTCGACCGAGACGGCCTCCGTCGCCTCCCGCCAGCAGTCGTAGTCGGTCACCAGGGCGAGCGTCGCATAGCAGATCTCCGCTTCGCGCGCCAGCTTCGCCTCGGTCAGGTTCGTCATGCCGATCACGTCCGCCCCCCAGGAGCGGTAGAGGCGGGATTCAGCGCGGGTCGAGAACTGCGGCCCCTCCATGCACACGTATGTTCCGCCGCCGTGAGTCGTCAGGCCCGCCTCGCGGGCCGAGGCCACGAGCGCGCCGGCGAGGGCCGGACAGACCGGATCGGCGAAAGCCACGTGGGCGGCGACGCCGTCTCCAAAGAAGGTGTCCGGACGATGCCGCGTGCGGTCGATGAACTGGTCGGGGACGACGGCATGGCGCGGCGCGTAGCGCTCCTGGAGGCTTCCGACCGCTGAGGCCGAGAGGACGGCGTCGCAGCCGAGCAACTTGAAGCCGAAGAGGTTCGCGCGGTAGTTGATCTCGCTCGGGAGCAGCCGGTGCCCTCTTCCGTGACGGGCGAGGAAGGCGACGGGCCGCCCGCTCAGGCGTCCCGTGAAGAAGGCGTCCGAGGGCGCTCCGAAGGGGGTCTCCAGCCGCTCCTCCCGGAGGTCCTGCACGGACGCGAGGTCGTAGACGCCGCTGCCTCCGAGCAGCCCGATCCGGGCGCTCAAGCGCGGACCTCTTCGGCTGCGCGGCGGTACTCGGAAATGGCCTCGAGCACCCGGTGCGCGAGGACGAGCGCATCGCGCCCCTCGCCACCGGGCACGAGCGGTTCGGTGCGCTGCCGGACCGCCCGGAGGAAGTCCCCGAGCTGCCGGGCGAGCGGCTCCTCCGGGACGACGGAGACCTCGACGGGCACGATCTCCGGGCGGCCGCTCTCCTGGCTCAGACGGAAAGCGGCGAGAGAGCGCGCCTGCATGTCGACCGACACGTAGAGCGAGGCGGCGAAGACGCGGCACTTCCGCGCCCGGCCCATCGAGACGCGCGAGGCGGTCAGGTTGGCGACGCAGCCTCCCTCGAAAGCGATGCGCGCGTTGGCGATGTCCAGCCGGGGGGTGAGGACCGGAACGCCGGCGGCGCGGATTTCGACGACCGGCCGGCCCACCATCGTCCGAACGATCTGCAGGTCATGGATCATGAGGTCGAGGACCACGTCGATGTCCAGGCTCCGGGGAGAGAACGTCCCGAGGCGATGGACCTCGATGAACCGAGGCTCCGAAACGAGGCGGAGGGCCGCCTCGACGGCCGGGTTGTGACGCTCGATGTGTCCCACCTGCAGAATTCGCCGATGCCGGCGCGCCCTCGCCACGAGCTCGTCGGCCTCCGCGACGGTAACGGTGATGGGCTTCTCGACGAGGACGTCGATTCCGCGATCGAGGAAGAACCCCCCCACCTCGGCGTGGGAGGAGGTCGGCGTGGCGACGATGACCGCCTCCGCGGCGGCGGCGACCTCCTCGAGCGACCCGAGGACCGCGAGTCCCTGCGAGGCCGCGACTTCTTCGGCGCGGCCTTCGTGGTGGTCGTGCACGCCGACGAAGTCCACGCCGGAGGCCTGCGAGGCGACGCGCGCGTGCTGCCGGCCGAGGTGTCCCACGCCCACGACGGCGAGGCGGATCCGCCGCGGACTCGTCAATGCACGAAGCGGAGAACCGGAGTGTCGGTCACTTGTGAAACCCGCGCTTGCTCTCCCGGATGAACCGCGCGAGCCGCTCGACGTCCGGCTGCCCCGGCAGCTCCGACTCCATGCGTTCGAGCGCCTGGGTCGTGTTCAGCTTGGACTTGCGCAGGAAGCGGTAGGCCTTCTGCAACGCCTCGATCCGCTCGTCGGAGAAACCGTTGCGGCGCAGTCCCACGAGGTTCAGGCCGTAGGTCTTCGGCTCCGTCACGCCGTCGGTCCGGCAGAACGGCAGGACGTCCTGGCGCCCCATCGTGTAGGCGCCGACGAAAGCGTGGTCGCCGATCCGGACGAACTGGTGGAACCCGGAGAACGCGCCGAGTACGACCCCGTCACCGACCTCGATGTGCCCGGCGAGCGCCGCGTAATTCGCGAAGACGCATTGCGATCCGACTCGGCAGTCGTGGGCCACGTGGGTGTAGGCCATGAAGTAGTTGTCGTTCCCGACCGACGTCTCCGTCCGTCCGGTCGGAGTTCCGCGGTGCACCGTCGAGAACTCGCGGAAGACGTTGCGGTCGCCGACGAGGAGGCGCGTCGGCTCCCCGCGGTACCGCACGTCCTGCGGTTCCCCTCCGAGCAGCGCGTGATCGAAGATCCGGTTCTCCCGGCCGATCGTCGCGGGGCCCTGGAGAGACACGTGGGCGCCGATGCGCGTCCGCGCCCCGACGCGGACGTCGTCTCCCACGACCGCGTAGGGACCCACCTCGACGTCGTCCTCCAGCTCCGCCCGGGGCGAGATGACGGCCGTGGCGTGGACCGTCGCGGTCACGGCCGGTCCACCATCGTCGAAGTCAGGTCCGCTTCGGCGCACAGAGCCCCTTCCACCCTGGCGACCGCGTGGCATTTGCAGACGTTCATCTTCCAGTTCGTGATCTCCACCTCGAGCCGGAGCTGGTCTCCCGGCACGACCGGCTTGCGAAACCGGCAGCGGTCCACGCCGCTGAAGAGGAGCAGCTTCTTCTCCGGCTCGGCGATCGTCCCGATCAGCCCCACGGCGCCGACCTGCGCCATGGCTTCGAGAATGAGAACGCCGGGCATCACGGGGTTCCCTGGAAAGTGCCCCTGGAAGAACTCTTCGTTGTAGGTCACGTTCTTGATCCCGACGATCCTCTTTCCGGGCTCCAGCTCGAGGATCCGGTCGACGAGCAGGAAGGGATACCGGTGCGGGAGAAGCTTGAGGATGTCCTGGATTCCGAGCTCCATCGCGTCAGTCCCCTTCCAGCTCCGCCAGCCGCTCTTCGAGGGCCTGCAGCCTCCGGATCATGTCGGGCAGGCGGCCCACGAGGGCCGCGCGGCGGAGAAACTCGCGATGCGGGATGGACGGCAGTCCGGAGACCGCCACCCCGGCCGGAACGTTAGCCGACACGCCGGTCCCCCCGGTCGCTGTCGACCCGTCGCCCATCTCGAGGTGATCCGCCACGCCCGCCTGTCCCGCGAGAGTTACCCGCCGGCCGAGGCGGACGGAACCCGCAATGCCGACTTGTCCGCAGAGGACCGAGTGCTCGCCGATCTGGACGTTGTGGCCGACCTGGACGAGGTTGTCGATCTTCGTTCCCCGGCCGACGGCGGTCTCGCCGAGCGTGGCGCGGTCCACGCACGCGTTGGCGCCGACCTCCACGTCGTCTTCCAGGCGCACGATGCCCACCTGCGGGACCTTTCGGTGGACCGATCCGTCCCACACGTAGCCGAAGCCGTCGGAGCCGATGACCGCGCCGGGATGGAGGATGCAGCGGTCGCCGATACGGCACCGTTCGAGCACGACGGCGTGCGGGTAGAGGAGACAGTCCTCGCCGATCTCGACCTCCTCGCCGAGAAATACGCCCTCCCCGATCACCGTCCGCGCGCCCACGCGCGCCCGTGCGGAGATCGTCGCGCCGGCCGCGACCGACGCCGACCGCGCGACGGAGGCGGAGGAGGCCACGCGGGCCCCGCGCGCCACGCCGGGCCGGGGCCGGCGCCGGGGCTGGAGCGCCTCGAGGCAGACGGCGAACGCCAGTTGCGGGTGCGGAGCGACGATGGCCGGTTTGCCGGAGGCATCCTCGGCTGCCCGGACGATCAGAGCGCCGGCGCCGCTCGCGGCGGCTTTCCCGGCCCGACGCGAGTCCGCGACCCAGGAAAGGTCGTCCGCGCGCGCCTGTTCGAGCGACTGGGCGCCCGATATCCGTTTGGCCGCATCACCTGACACCCGCCCGCCGACGAGCTCGGCGAGCTCTCCGAGCGTGCGGAAAGGCTTTCGGGGCGCGCGAGGCTCGGAAGGAGTCCGCGCGGCCGCAGCCGAAGAACGCTTTGCGGGCTTCACGCGGACGGGATAGTAGCGTGGATGGCCCGTCGTCGGGCCGCGACCGTCCTGCGCGCCGGGGTCTAGTTCTTCCTCGGAGCGGGCGTTGGCGACGGACCGGCCGCGGCGGCCGGCGCCGGCTTGGCGGCCGGGGGCACGGCGACCGTCGTGTTGAACCGCCGCAGGACGTCGTCGGTCACGTCCGCCGCGTCGTCGGCAAAGACCAGCCCCGACTGGAACTTGTTGAAGATCATCGTGAAGCCCTTCTCGCGGCCGACCTGCGCGATGACGGGCATCACGCGCCGCTCGAGCTCGGCGAGCTCCTTCTTCTGCTGCTGGTCTAGCTCGCGGGTGGCGTCTTCGTTGAAGCGCTTGAAGGACATCGCCTTCTCCTGGTACTGCTTCTGGAGCGCTTCGCGCTTGTCGTCAGCCAGCGACTGACCCTGGTCCGCGAGCTTCTGTTCCATCTCGCGGATCTCTTTGGCGAGCTTCTCGGCCTCGCCCTTCTTCGAATCGTTGATCCTCTTGAGCCGAGCGAACGCTTCCTTTCCCAGCGCCGAGTCGCGCACGAGGCGCTCGACGTCGATGACGGCCACGCGCAGTCCGCCCGCGGCGGCGGCCGGAGCCGTCTTCGGCGGCGGGGTCTGGCCTTGCGCGGCCGCGGCGGCGAAGGCCGCCAGAAGCACGATCGCGATGCGTTTCATGCGAACTCCTTCATTCCCTGTCCGGGAAAAGCGCGACATCTTAGCAAAGCCTCCGGCGTCCGAAAACATCTCCCGGGAAGGGGTCATTCCTCCCCGCCGGGCCGCTCCCCTCAGAAGGTCCGGCCGATGGAGAAGTCGAAGCCGGCGCGCCGCTCCTGCAGGGACCGGATCGGGAAGCCGAACTGGTCGATCGGAGTCTTCGGATCCAGGTTGAACGAATAGATGAAACGCAGCGGCTGCTGGAAGATCGGAAGGAAGATGCGCAGCTCCGCCCCGACCGAGGTCCGGATGCGCGTGGGGTCGAAGGCCTGGCTTTCGTGGTACGTGTTGCCGACGTCCACGAAGGCCAGCAGCTTGGCGGGACCGATCGTCACGAAAACGTACTCGACGTTGAGCACGAAGTATTTGTCGCCCCCGAGGATCCGGCCGGCTTCGTCGGTGAAGATCTGATCCTCGTCGGTCAGCGGGAGCACGGATCCGCTCCGGAATCCGCGCAAGCTCTGCTCGCCCCCGATCTGCCACCGCTCGAAGATCGGGATCTCTTCGCCGCCGAAGGGCGCCACGTATCCTCCTTCCACGTTCAGCCCGAGGTAGGAGCGGCGCGGGAAGGGCATCCGGATGTAACCCGAGGCGCCGAGGATCGGCTTGACGAAGGAGTTGCTGCCTCCGAGGAAACTCCCGGCCAGCTGCGATGAGGCAAAGAAGCGGTAACCGCCGCTCGGGTCGAACGGGTCGTTGCGGCTGTCGTATCGATAGCCGGGGGTGAACGAGGACGTCCGCCCGGTCACGCGAGTGAGCTTCTCCGGCGGGGCCGGCTGCCCGGGAGGAACGGGAGCCCCGCGCGCGGGGAAATTGGACCGGATGTCCTCGTACTGGTAGATCAGCGACCAGCCGTCGAAAAGTCCGAGTCCCCTCCCGTAGAAGATGTTCCCGCCCTGCCGCCGCTCGTCGATGTCGAGAAACGAGTAATCGACGGTGCGCTGGTAGATCGAAACACCGATCGTCTGGTTCTTGTCCATGAACCAGGGGATCGTGTACGAGAGGTCGTAGTAATCCGAGATCCGTCCGAGCTGCGCGGAGGCGCCGAGGATCTCGCCGCGCCCGAGAAAGTTTCGCGTCTGGAAGGAGAACTGCCCGAAGAAACCGTCCAGCGCCGAGTACCCCGCGCCGAACTGGATCTCGTTCTTGGACGTCTCGGTCCCCTTGACCGTCAGGTCCACCTTTTTCTCTTCACGGCGTACCTGGAAGTCCGGCTCTTCCGTGACCTTGAAGTACCCGAGCTGCTGGAGCTTCAGGAGGCTCTTCTTGATCGCCTCCATGTTCATCACGTCGCCTTCGTCCAGCGCGAACTCACGGCGGATCACCTTGTCGCGCGTGACCGTGTTGCCCTGCACCTCGAGGCGGCCGAGGTAGTACTTGTCCCCCTCGAACAGCCTCACGTCGACGTCCACCCGGTTGCTGCCCACCTCCCGGTACTGCGGATCGGCGAACCAGAAGATGTAGCCGCGGGACTTGTATCGCGTCTCGATCCGCGACAGGGCTTCGGTGAGGCGGTTCCGGTTCAGGACCGAGCCGGGGGGAAGCTCCCCGAACTCCGCCAGGATGACCTCGCGCGGTATGACGAGCGCGCCCTGGTCCTCTGCCGGCTCCCCGCGCTCGTTCATCTTGATGACCTGGAAGTTTCCGGTGAAGAACTGCTCCCCCTCGACGACGGGGATCGTGATGCGGACCCGGCGCTTGCGCCGCTTCTCGCTCGCCTCCGGGTTCTTCACGAAGACGTCGAGCTGCGGGTCCTTGACGACGACGTCCTTGTAACCCCGCGAGTGATAGACCGCCTTGAGGTTCTCGACGTCCTCTTCGTAGTTGGCCTGGCTGTAGGTCGTCTTGTCCGACGCGATGCGCCAGAAGGCGTTGACCTTCGTCTTCTTCATCGCCCGCCGCAGGCGTCCGTCGGAAACGACGGAGTTCCCCTCGAACGTGATCGACTCGATCTTGACCTTGTCCCCTTCGTCGATCGCGAAGACGACTTTCTTCTCGGTCTTCGAGAGATCCTCGATGGAGAAATCGACCGTCGCACTCCGGTAGCCCTGCTGGAGGTAGTAGTCGGCGATCGCGGTGCGGGTCCGCGCGATGTCACGCAGGGAGAGCGGCGCCCCCTCCTTGATCTCGACCTTCTCCTCCTTGAGACGGTCCTTGATCTGCGAAGTCGAGAGCTTGCGGTTGCCGGAGAACTCGACCGTCTTGATCGTGGGTCGTTCCTCGACGGTCACCACCAGCGTGACACCGGCCGCCGAGGGCTCGGCTTCGATGGAGATGTTCTCGAGCAGCCCGACGTCCCAGAGCGCCTGGAAGCGCGCGCGGATCTTCTCGGGGTCGTACGGGTCGCCGACGCGGATGCCGAGGTAGTGGCCGATCGTCTCGGGAGACACGGTCTGGTAACCCACGACGCGGATCCCAACGATCGGCGGAGCCGGCTCGGCCGCCACCGTGGCTGCCAGGTTCTGAGGCGCGATCTGGCCGGGAGGCTGGGGCGCCGCCGGAGCCCCGGGGACGGGGGTGGGAATGGGGGCGGGCTGCTGGGCGAGCCCGAAAGCGGAGCCCACCATCAACCCGAGGGCCGCGGCCACGAGTGTCTTGAACATCAAGCAGTTGGCTCGCGCGGCCGGTAGCGTGGTCCGCGACGGAAAAACTCTTCCTTTCCCCTTTCTCCGAATCCTATTAAACGGCCGGGCCGGCCGGGACTATTTCTCGGGTCAGCGGCCCAGAGCGGTCGTCTCGCGCTCCCGGGCGGTGACGGAGAGCCCTTCGGGGCCCACCCGGGCTTCGATCGCCTCGATCTTTTCGTCCCGCGCCGCGATGAGCAGCTCCGAAACGGGGTCCTCGACGTGCTTCTGGATCGCCCGGCGCAGGGGGCGGGCGCCCATGTTCGGGTCATCGCCGCTCTGCCGGAGAAGCCACTCGACGGCGGCGTCGTCCACGTCCACGAACGCGCCCTTGGGGGAGAGCGTCGCGTTGACGTCGTCGATGAGAAGCCGGCATATCTTCGCGAGCTCTTCGCGGCCGAGCGGGTGGAAGACGATCGTCTCGTCGATCCGGTTGATGAACTCGGGCGAGAAATCCCGCTTGAGCTCCTTCAGGACGAGCTCTTCGATCTCGCGCGAGTTCTGGATCCCCCGCGAGTCCCCGAACCCCAGGCGGTTGCGGGTGACGAGGTGCTTGGTCCCGATGTTCGACGTCATGATGATGAGCGTGTTCTTGAAGTCCACGACGTTGCCGTACGCGTCCGTCAGGATCCCGTCTTCCAGGATCTGCAGGAGCAGGTTGGCGATGTCGGGATGCGCCTTCTCGATCTCGTCGAACAGGATCACGCTGTAGGGGTTGCGCCGGATCCTCTCCGTCAGCTGGCCGCCGTCCTCGTGTCCGACGTAGCCGGGGGGCGATCCGATCAGCTTCGAGACGGCGTGCTTCTCCATGTACTCGGACATGTCGAAGCGCACCAGAGCCTTCTGGTTCTCGAAGAGAAACTCCGCCAGCCGGCGCGCGACCTCCGTCTTTCCGACGCCGGAGGGCCCGAGGAAGATGAAGGAGCCCATCGGGCGGTTCGGGTTCTTCACGCCGAGGCGCGAGCGGCGGATTGCCTTGGACACGCCGACGATGGCCGCTTCCTGCCCGACGATGCGCCGGCGCAGCGCATCCTCCATGTGGAGGAGTTTCTCGGCCTCTTCCATCTCGAGCGACGCGACGGGGATGCCCGTCCAGGAGGAGATGATCTCCTCGATGTCGCGGCGGGTGACCTCCTGGGTCGCCTCGTTGCGCTCGGCCGTCTGCGCCTTTGTCCGCTCGATCTCTTCCTTGAGCTCGATCTCCCGCTCGCGCAGGAAGACGGCCTTTTCGAAGTCCTTGTCGGAGATCGCCTTCTTCATCTCCTTGACGATCTGGCGGGTCTCGATCTCCAGCTTGCGCAGGTTCTGCGTATCGGCGACGCGCTTGAGCTTCACCTTCGCTCCCGCCTCGTCGAGGATGTCGATCGCCTTGTCCGGGAAGAAGCGGTCCGTGATGTAGCGGTTGGATTGATACACCGCCGTCTTGATCGCTTCCGCGGAGTAACGCACCTTGTGGAACTGCTCGTAGCGGTCCTTGACGCCCTCCAGGATCTCGAAGGTCTCGTTCTCGGAAGGGGCCGTCACCTGGATCGCCTGGAAGCGCCGGAGGAGGCTGCGGTCCTTCTCGATGTACTTGCGGTATTCCTTCAGCGTCGTCGCCCCGATGCAGGAGACCTCGCCGCGCGAGAGGGCGGGCTTCAGGATGTTCGCCGCGTCCAGGCTCCCCTCGGCGGAGCCGGCGCCGATCAACGAATGGATCTCGTCGATGAAGATGATCAGGTCGGGGTTCTCCCGCAGCTCGCGGATGATCCCCTTGAGGCGCTCCTCGAACTGGCCGCGGTACTTGGTGCCCGCCACGATGAGGGAGAGGTCGAGCGCGAGGATCTTCTTGTTCGCGAGAAACATCGGGACCGCGCCCTCGATGATCCGCGTCGCCAGCCCTTCCACGATCGCCGTCTTGCCGACCCCCGGTTCGCCGAGGAGGATCGGGTTGTTCTTGGTGCGGCGGGAGAGGATCTGGATGATCCGCTCGACCTCCTTCTCGCGGCCGATCAGCGGATCGAAGGTTCCTCCCGTCGCGAGCTGCGTCAGATCGCGGCTGTACTCCGCCAGGAAGGGAAGCTCCTTCTTCTGCTTGGAGACCTCGCGCTCCTTGATCAGGGAGATCGTCTCTTCACGGACTCCGTAGAGGTTGAAGCCCCGCGCCGTGAGCAGGCGGCCGGCGACACAGCCGTCCACCCGGAGCAGGCCGATCAGGAGGTGCTCCGTGCCGACGTAGGGATGCATCATGGATTCCGCCTCGTGGGAGGCGTAAGCCAGGATCTTCTTCGACTCCTCGGAAAGCGGAAGCTCGGCCGTCGAGGAGATCCGTTCGACGAAGATGCGATCTCCTTCGATCTCGCGGCGGACCTCTTCCGGCTTCACGTTGAAGCGGGAGAAGATCTCCTTGATGATGTCCTCGCCCTCTCGCAGGATGCCGAGCAGGAGATGCTCGGACTCGATCACCTTGGAGCCGAGCTTGGAGGCCTCGTAGCGCGCGAAGAAGAGAGCCCGGCGCGCTTTCTCGTTGTACTTCTCAAACATCGGGAGCGGCGGAAAGCGAAGCCAGCATCGGCGTTTTCTTACCGATTCGCGTAACCCGCCCGTCCCACGATTCCTTCCCGGGACATCGAAAAGATCTTATCACAGCGATTCGCGAGCTCCGGGTTGTGCGTGACGAGAACGGTCGTCATCGCACGCTCCCGGTGCAGCTGCTGGAGCAGATCGAAGACGATGCGGGCGGATTCAACGTCCAAATTGCCCGTCGGCTCGTCCGCCAGGAGCAGGCGCGGTCCGCGCGCGAGGGCGCGGGCGATCGCGGCCCGCTGCTGCTCGCCGCCGGAGAGCGCGAGGGGTCGATGGCTCGCGCGGTGTCCCAGGCCGACGCGCTCGAGCATGACGAGGGCCTGCCGCTCGGACTCCGCGCGCTGGAGTCCCGCGATGCGGTGAGGCATCGCCGCGTTCTCCAGCGCCGTGAACTCGGGCAGCAGGTGGTGGTACTGGAACACGAACCCGATCTTCTCGTTGCGGAAACGCGCGCGCTCGCGGGGCGGGAGATCCTCGAGCGACTGCCCGAAGATCTCCACGCGGCCGGCATCGGGTCGGTCGATTCCCCCGAGCAGGTGCAGCAGCGTGGACTTTCCGACGCCGGACGGGCCCATGATCGCCGCGAACGTCCGATCCTCCAGCGCGAACGACAGGTCGGTGAAGACCGTGACCGGCGCCCCCTCCCCGGCATAGGTCTTGGAGACGCCGAGGGCGCGAACCGAGATCTCCTCCGGGGAGGTCGCGGGTGGTGGGTGGTGGGTGATGGGGTCCGAGCCCTCTTCCCCAGCACCTACCACCTTCCACCGACCACCTTCTTTCATCGCGACAGCCTCAACGCCTCGCCCGGCGCCAGCCGGGCCGCCGCCCGGGCCGGAAGGACCGCGGCGCCGACCGCCGTCGCCAGCGCGAAGACTGCGACGAGGAAGACCTCCCCGGGATGGACGGCGAATGGGACGTGGGTCAGGAGATAGACGTCGGCGGGAAGCGGCACGGCGCGGGTGCGATCGAGCAGGGTCGCGACCGTCACGCCCAGGGCGACCCCGGCGGCGGTGCCGAGGAGCCCGATGAGGGCCCCGAGCGTCAGGTAGACGCGGCCGAGGGCCTCCGGCGTCGCTCCGAGCGAGGCGAGGACGCCCAGGTCCCGCTTCTTCTCGACGACGAGCAGCGCGACGTTGGACACGATGTTCAGCGCCGCGACGAGGATGACGAGCGCGACCGTGACGAAGATGACGAGTTTCTCCAGCCTCAGCGCAAAAGAGAGGGGCGCGTTCAGGTCCTTCCAGGTCTGGATCCGCGTTTCCGCCGGAAGTCGCGGGGCCAGTCGCGCGGCGACTTCCTCGGCGCGCTCGGGATCACGCAGCCGCGCCTCGTAGGCGCCCGCTCCGTCGGTGACTCCGGCGAGCAGCCGCGCCGAGCGCTCGGAGACCTCGACGTCCGCCGCCTTTTCCAGCGCGCCGATGCGCATGACGTCCGCGACCTGGAAGACCATCGTGACCGGGATCGGTCCGAGCGGCGAGAGGCGCGTTCGGGAGGAGGTGACGCGGATGCGCCCGCCACGGGAGACCCCCGTGCGCGCCGCCACGGATCCGCTCACGCGCGCGAGCGGGAAGGACCCTTCCCCCGAGGGCTCCAGGGAGCTCTCCTCTTTCGCCGCATTGCGGTAGCGGACGGGCAGCGCGCTCTCCCCTTCCGGGTCGGCGACCCAGGCGCGGCCCGCGATCGATGGAGCGACCGCGGCGACTTCCGCCTGCGCGGCGAGCAGCCGGCGCACGCTCTCGGCGTCGGCGAGGCGGGCTCCCCGCTCCGGCGAAACGACGAGGTGCGGGCTCCGCTCGGCCATCTGGGCGCGGATCCGGTCCTGGAAGCCCGAAAGGAGCGACAGCGAGATGACCAGGGCCGCGACGCCCACGGCGAGCCCCAGCACCGCGATCGTCGAGATGAGCGCCACGTGGGCGCGCCGGCGCGAGGCGGCGAGGTACCGGAGGGCGACGAAGGACGGAAAGCTCATGGAGACGACGATCGGGAGTCGGTAGTCCATAGTCGATAGTCGGGCTGGTTTCCTCGACTCCCGACTCCCGACTCGACTCCCGACTCCCGACTCACGAACCCTCCTTCGGCCGTAACAGGGGAAACAGGATCACGTCCCGGATCGAGTGCCGGTCGGTCAGGAGCATCGTGAGCCGGTCGATGCCGACCCCTTCCCCGGCCGTCGGCGGCATCCCGTACTCGAGCGCTTCGACGTACTCCTCATCGTAGGGGGTGGCCTCGAGGTCCCCCCGCCGGCGCTCCTCCTCCTGCTGCCGGAACCGGCGCGCCTGCTCGGCGGGGTCGTTCAGCTCGGAGAAGCCGTTGGCGATCTCCATCCCTCCCGCATAGAGCTCGAAGCGATCGACCCATTCCGGATCGTCGGGGTTCTGCTTGGAAAGCGGCGAGATCTCCGTCGGAAACTCGTGGAGGAACGTCGGCTGGATGAACCGGGCCTCGGCCACCGCTTCGAAGAGCTCCGCGAGGAGCTTGTCCTTCTGGCCGGCGAAGCGATCGGGCCGCTCGACGCCCAGCCGCCGCGCGGCGGCGAGAAGCCCCTCGGCGGAAGCCAGGTCCTCCTCGCGCACGGGGCCTCGCGGGTCTTCGCGCACCGCCTCGAGGACGGCCTGGCGCATCGTCACGCGCCGATACGGCGGAGTCCAGTCGATCGTGTGCTCCCCCCACGGCGTGCGGAGACCGCCGGAGGTTTCGCGGGCGAGACCGGCGAGCATCTGCTCCGTCAGCTCCATCAGGTCGGCCGCGCGTGCGTAGGCCTGGTAGAACTCGAGCATGGTGAATTCCGGGTTGTGCTGCGTTGAGATCCCCTCGTTGCGGAAGTTGCGGTTGACCTCGTAAACCCGGTCGATCCCTCCCACCACGAGCCGCTTGAGGTACAGCTCCGGAGCGATGCGCAGGAAGAGAGGAAGGTCGAGGGCGTTGTGGTGGGTCACGAACGGACGCGCCAGCGCGCCGCCCGCCACCGGCTGCATCATCGGCGTCTCGACCTCGAGAAACCCCCGCGCGTCGAGGAACCCGCGCAGGTAGCGCACGATCGCCGCCCGCCGCTCGAAGACCTCACGGGACTCGGGATTCACGGCGAGGTCGAGGTACCTCTGCCGGTAACGGCGCTCGACGTCCTTCAGGCCGTGCCACTTTTCCGGGAGCGGCCGGAGACACTTCGCCAGGAACTCCACTTCGCGCGCCTTGACGGACAGCTCCCCGGTCCGCGTGCGGAAGATTTCGCCGCGCACGCCGATCCAGTCTCCGAGGTCCAGGGCCCGGACCAGCTCCCACGCCGGCTCCCCCACGACGTCCTTGCGGACGTACACCTGGAGCCGGTGCCGGCCGTCGGAGAGATCCAGGAACGCCGCGCGTCCCTGATCCCGCCGGGCGAGGATCCGCCCCGCCGTCGCCGCGGCGGGGGGCGTCCGCTCCAGCTCCTCTCCGGGCGTCCCGGCGTACTTCCGGGCGATCTCGGATACGGAGGCCGTGAGGTCGAAGCGGAAGGGATAGAGCGCGGACACGACCGAGCCGATCTGCTCCAGGCGCACCCTCCGGTTCCGGATGAGATCGGCTTCGGCGGATTCTTCGAGGAGATCCGGGGGCGTGTTCGCCGGGGGCGCTTTCATCGGCCGAGGATACTAGGAGACCCCCGCAGCGGACAGTCCGGTATCCGGCGCGCGGTGCGCGCGCTCCGTGCCGGTCAGCCTTCGATGTCGGTCGGGGAGGCCCGTTGCCGCTCGACCTCGTCGAGCCCGAGCCAGAGATCGGCGGTCGCGCCGAGCAGCCGGAAGCGCGAGCGCGTCCAGGAGCGCGTCTCCGCCTCGGCCTCGCCGAGGTGCGCTTCCTCGATGGCGACCGTCATCCGCGCGTCGAGCTGGGACGCCCGGGCGAGCGTCGCGCGGGCCGCGCGGAGGAGGTCGGGCGATGGCGCGGCGGAAGCCGCGAGGGCCTCGAGCTCCTGCTCCGCCTTCACCCGCAGGACGGCAGCCTGCAGGAGGGCCCGGTCGCGATCGGAGGGGGGCTCCCCTCCCGCCGCGACGGTCTTGCGCGCCGCGAGCAGCTCCCAGGGCTCCAGCTTCAGGTGCGCCAGGCCGGGGATTTCGGGCCGCACGGGGCCGTGTCCCTCGTCGTAGAGCTCGACGGCTCCGAGCAGCCGGTCCATGGAGGGCTTCCAGAACGCCGCCTCGTGCTCTTCTCCTTCGACTTCCTCCACGAGTTCGAGTGCCTCGTCGATGTCCTGGGCTTCGAGGCCCGAGATGTCGAACTTCTGGAGCACCTCGCTGATCGCGTGCTTGAGCTCGTGGATGTGCTGCGCGCGAAGGTTGCGCTCCGTCGCCTGGCGGTCGTACCGGATGCGGGACTCGCGAAAACGGCGGAACTCTTCGGACGCCTTCTCCTCCCCCCCGCGGGTCAGCTCGCGCTCCAGGTCGGTGATGCGTCCCGTCGCCTCGTCCAGCCGTCTTTCTTCCTTCTCGTAGAGCCGGTGGAAGACCGAACGCGTCGTCAGGTTGCAGCAGGCGACCGCCGTCAGGATGTCCGGATTCGCCAGCCCGCTCGCGACACGGCGCTTCATCGTCCGGACGTTGTTGAGGAGCCTCTCGGAGACCAGATCCTCGAACTCCCGCGCCCGGTTCATGTCGGTCGCGAGCTCGTCGAAGGCCCGCACGATGGGCGGCGTCATGCCGGACTCCAGCCGGGGCCAGACCGATGCGGCCGTGACGGACTCGAACAGCTTCTGGATCGCCACGCGCGGGCGGGTGAGCGAGGCCTCCGGGTCCGCGCGCCCGGTCGCGGCGACGGTCGCCAGGAAGTCCACCTTGTCGATGACGTCCTCGTCGACTTCCGACTGCGAGAAGTAGAAGCGCAGCAGGTGAAAGGCGATCTTCTCGTCCTGCGGCCGGACCTTCTCGAAGAAACGCCGCACGAAGGAGGGCGAGACGCGGCGGTCCGTTTCGCGCAGCTCGCGCGCGAAGGCGTCGAGCTTTTCCCACAGCTCCCGGAGGCGCGGCGCGACCGCTTCGGGCAGCGCCGTGTTGATTTGCGCCGCGACGGCCCGGATCTCCTCGTAGAGGGCGTTGAAATCGAGCTTGTATCCGGGCTCCGAAGAGAAGAAGGTCTTGTAAACGCCGCGCAGGAATTGATTGAACGTCCAGAGCGCCTTGAATCTCTCCGTCAGCCGGATATAGTCGTCGTGCAGCAGCTGGATCTTCTCGACGGACATCGTAAACTCTGTAACCATTCATTGTAGCGCCATGGATCCGACCATTTCCGAGGAATAGACGCCTATGGCACCTTCGGGCCCCCGATGAAGCTCGGGCGCACCCTGATCGACGCGCCGACGTTGAGCGACGGGGTCGAGCGGCTCGCGCGGGAGCTCGACCGCGATCAGGAGGGCCGTTCCGCCCTTCTCGTCGGAATTCTCAAAGGATCGATCTTCTTCCTCTGCGATCTCGCCAAGCGGCTGAAGACCCCCGTGACGCTCGATTTCCTCCAGGTCTCTTCCTACGGCTCGGGCACGCGCTCTTCCGGCAACGTGCGCCTGCTGCGGGATCTCTCGACGGACGTCGCGGGGCAGGACGTCGTGATCGTCGAGGACATCGTGGACACCGGCAGGACGCTCAAGAAGATCATCGAGATCCTGGGGACGCGCAAGCCGCGGTCCGTCAAGATCTGCGCGCTCTTGAAGAAGCGCGTCCCGGGCGCCCTCGAGATCCCCATCGACTACCTCGGCTTCACGATCGACGACCACTTCGTCGTCGGCTACGGCCTCGACCACGCCGAGTCGTACCGCAACCTGCCCTACATCGCCATCCTCGAGCCGGACGGCGATCCGAAGCCGGATGCGGAGAGCCTGCCGGTCGGGGCTGCGGCGGGCAGCTCCCCCAAGTGAAGTTCGTCCGCACGGACGCCGCCCCGGCGGCCATCGGTCCCTACTCGCAGGGAGTCGTGGAGGGCGAGTACCTCTTCGCCTCGGGACAGATCCCCCTCGACCCGTCCACGGGCGAGCTCGTAGCCGGCGGAGTGGAAGCCGCGGCCGAACGCGTCCTCGACAACCTCGAAGCGATCCTGGAGGCGGAGGGGCTGTCCTTCGCCGACGTCGTCAAGACGACGGTCTTTCTGACGCGGAGCGAGGACTTCCCCGCGATGAACGCGGTCTATGCCCGCCGGTTCGGGGACCACCGTCCGGCTCGCTCCACGGTCACCGTCGCGTCGCTCCCGAAAGGAGCGCCTCTCGAGATGGACCTCATCGCTCGGCTGCCACGGAGCTGGCGAGAGTCTTCCTAGGGAGTCGTCCCGAGAGCGACGATCGCCGCGATCCACCCGACCGTCAGGACGGCGGTCGAACGCCGGTGCAGCCGGTCGAAACGCGCCTTCCAGGGATCTCCCGGCGAGGCGTCTTCGAAGGAGCCGACCTTCATCCGACAGTAGTTCATCCGCGGCCGGACCACCATGGAGAGATAGACGTTCGTGGCGACCGCGGTGAAGATCCCGGCGGCCGCCACGAAGCTCCGGCCGGTAATCTCACGCGTCTCCTCGAGCTCGAGGAACACGCAGAGGACGAGCAGCAGCGAGAGCACGTGCTTGACCGCTTCGAACCGCCGGAGGATCTCGCCGAAGACCCTGCCCGCGACGTCGCGCGAAGGGACCTCCCGAAAGACGACCGGAGCCGCGAGGATCACCAGGAGCGTTCCGCCGACCCAGAGCGCGAGCGAGAAACGGGCGACCTGGGAGACGACGGCGAGCAAGCGGGGCGCAGTCTAGCCTACCGCGGAGGGTCGGGCCGGATGAGCCCGCGTCCATCGCACGGTAGGATCCGGGCCCATGGACAAGGAGCTCGAGACCGCCCTCGACGACCTGATCCTCGGCCGCGGCGTGGCCCGCGGCCGACACAGCCTGCGTCACTCCGGACGGATCGTGCGGGCGGAGATGGAGGAGCGGCTGCGGCACAACGGGTTCCGTGAGATGACCGTGCGGGAGGCGCCGATCGAGCCCGGCGAGAAGATCCCCGCCTTCTCCTTGCACGACGAGACGGCGGATTTCGGATACATCCGCTGGGAGATCTTCACGCCGAAGAGCCGCCGGAAGCTCTTCGCTTCCGAGCACCGTCGTCCGGACAACCAGGAGTGGGCGGTCCAGATCAACCTGGGCTCGACCGAGAAAGTCTGGGCCGATCCGGAGCGCAAGGAGCGGCACGATGTGGACACGGTCGTCGCCGTCAACCCGTGAAACCGTCCCTCCAGATCGTCCCGGTCGGTCCGCTCCAGTGCAACTGCTCGATCCTCATGGACGAAGCATTCGGCGAAGCGCTGATCATCGATCCGGGCGATGAGCCCGCGAAGATCCTGGCCGCTCTCGCCGGAGCCGGCGCGAAACCCGTCGCCCTGCTCCACACGCACGCCCATTTCGACCACATCGGCGGCACCCGCGAGCTCCGGCGCGCCACGGAAGCGCCGATCCGGCTGCATCCGGCCGACCGGTTCCTGTACGACGCGCTCCCGAAGCAGGCCGCCCTCTTCGGCGAATCGGCGACGGAGCCGCTGCCTCCGGACGGCGACCTGGCTGACGGTCAGACGATCCCCTTCGGCGCATCCGCGGTCCGCGCGATCCACACTCCCGGTCACACCCCGGGCTCGACTTGCTTCCTGCTCGACGGCGACCCGCCGGTGCTCTTCTCGGGCGATACGCTGTTCCGCCGTTCGATCGGACGCACGGATCTCTGGGGCGGCGACGGCGATCAGATCCTCACTTCGATTCGGGAGAAGCTCTACACGCTGCCGCCGGCGACGCGCGTCGTCTGCGGCCACGGCCCGGATACGACGATCGGAGAGGAGCGGAAGCTCAACCCGTTCGTCCGGGAATAGCCGACAACTTTTATAATCCCCTCGATGAAGCTCTCGCTCCCGGACCAGTCGCGTCTCGTGTCGGCGTTCTGGAAGGACCTGCCTCCGGTCTGCCCCAGGCACGACCTCCCGATGCGGTCCTTCTTCGTGGAGCGGGTCTACAAGCCACAGGTCGTCATGGTCTGCGCGAAGGGCGAGATGTTCCGCTTCGATCAGAAGCCGAAGCAGATCGAGTTTTCGCGGCCGCACCTGAAGACGATGGTGCTCGATGCGCAGGAGCGGGAGTCTCCCGCGTGCGCCCAGGACTTCACGCCCCTCGTCGTCTACCGGACGCCGGCCAAGTTCAT
Organism: Thermoanaerobaculia bacterium; assembly: GCA_046261875.1. GTDB lineage: Bacteria > Acidobacteriota > Thermoanaerobaculia > UBA5066 > Gp7-AA6 > JBHENW01. The sequence continues at coordinate 19,749 of JBHENW010000200.1, forward strand.
CCCGAAAGGCTGGGACTACTCCTTCATCTGTCCCAACTGCCTTTCCTACGGACAGTGGATCGACACGGGACGCCCCGAAGAAGACGTCACGGCCGCGCCGATCCAGAAGAAAGAAGCGCCCCCCTTCCACGACGAGACCCTCCCGCTCCCGAAGCGGATGGACATGGCCAAGGAGGGGGACCTCAAGACGAAGCTCTACGCCGCCATGGCGCAGACGGACTGCACCGCTTGCGGCTATGACTGCGAGGGATACGCCTACGCCCTCGCCGACGGCTCGGAGAAGGATCCGAATCTCTGCGTCCCGGGCAAGGAGGAGACGGCCCGCGTCGTCAAGGACCTCCTCAAAGGCACGGGCCTGCCCGCGTCTTTCGTCGCCTAGGTCCCGGTCCCTCCCTCCAGTACGGCCGCGACGCCGACGGGCTCCGCTCGAAGCGCCTGCCGGCTGACCGCTCGGATCGGGAGCGTGAAAACGAACCGGCTCCCGTGGCCGACGACGCTTTCCGCACGGATCGTCCCGCCGTGGAGCTCGACGAGCGAGCGGGCGAGCGACAGGCCGATCCCCATCCCGGCGTAGCGCCGCGTCGGCGAGCCGTCCACCTGGCGGAAGCGCTCGAAGACGTGAGGCAGCTCGCTTTCCGGGATACCGATTCCGTCGTCCTCGACGCTGACGACGAATCGCTCCGGTTCGCGCTCGACGCGCACGATGATCCGCCCGTGTCGGGAGGTGAACTTGATCGCATTGGAGAGGAGGTTCCAAAGGACCTGCTGCAGACGGAGCGGGTCGGCGCGGGTTATCGGGAGCGAAGGAGGCATCGGGGCCGTGATGATCGCGACGGACCGCGCTTCCGCCATGAGCCGGACCGTGTCGATCGAGCGCTGGATGACCTCGGGAAGCGAGACCGGCCGCAGGTCCAGGGAGAGCGCGCCGCGGTCCATGCGCGCGAGATCCAGCAGGTCGTCGATCAGCGCGAGCAGGACCCGCGAGGAATGGCGGACCTGCCGCAGTCCCCGGCGGCGGGTCGCTTCATCGAGCGATTCTTCTTCGAAAAGGTCGAGCCATCCGACGATCGAGGTCAGGGGCGTGCGCAGCTCGTGGTTGATGTTCTGGAGAAACTGGTCCTTCAGCCGGCTCGCCCGACGGAGCTCCTCGACCGTCCCCGTCAGCTCGGCATAGAGCCGCGTGTGCTTGACCAGAAGGGTCGCGGCGTCGGCGAACGAGACCATCGCGTCCACCTCTTCGGGCCCGAAACCGCCCGGACGGTTGACCGCCATGACGACGCCGATCGTCCCCTCCTCGACCTTCAGCGGCGCGTACATGCCGTTGGTCGCGTTGAAGGCGCGCTGGGTCTCGCGGTGCACGTACGGATCTCGCTCGAGGTCGTTTGAGTAGTAGAGCTCCCCGGTCTGGAAGACCATGGCCGTGATCGATCTCCTGTCCAGGGGGACCTCGAGCGCGCTGACGAGCTCTTCCGAGACGTTCCAACCCGGCCAACTCGCCTTGAGCCGGTTGGTCTCCGGGTCATGGAGGAAGAACACGACCCGCTCGGCTCGCGTGAAGGCGGCGATCGCCTCGCTGCACCGCGCGAGGACCTCCTTGAGGTCCACCAACCTGTAGGAGGCGCGGAAGAGCAGGTGGAGCCGCCGCAGCGTCTCCACCCGCCGCTCGATACGCCGCCCCATGAGATCCAGGGCCGCGGCCAGTCGTCCCACCTCGTCCGGAGCGGCGCGCCCCTCGACGGCGACCGAACGACCGCGCCCGATCGATTCGGCCGCCCGCACGAGCGAGTACACGGGCGCGGAGATCCGTCGCGAAACGAAGAGGACGGCCAGGAGAATCGCGGCGACCAGGTAGATGAAGAGCAGCAACACGTCTCGCCGCACCGCGGAGTAGGAACGGGGCTGGATCTCCAGCCGCGCCTCCCGGCCGATGGCGGCGAGGGCGTCCGCGGAGAGACCCTCGACAAACACCCAGCCCGTGCTGCGCACGGGGGTATGCGCCAGCAGGTGCGTGCCGCCACGCAGCACATAGCGATCCGAGGCGCTCCGCGGCATCTGAATGGCGCGGGCGAGGCGCAGCCGGCCGGAGTCGAAGGTATCGATCAGCTTCTCCGCTTCCGCGCCGCGCCAGCCGAGTATCTTCGCGGCGGCTGGCGGCATGCGCAGCGCGTGGCCCGCTCCGTCCAGCGCAAACCAGACGTCACCGCCCGGATTCCCGAGCGACAGGGCTTCGTCCACCCAGCGCCGCGCGTCCATGTCGAGGGACAGGCTGCCGAGCAGCTCGCCGGATGCCGAGCGCACCGGGACGAAGAGCGTAACGAGCCGCGGATCGCCGGCCATCCGCGGGCCGGCGTGGGCCGGCGACCAAACCGCTTCCTCCTTTGCGACCGAGTGCTGCGGAAATCGGGCCGTGCGGTTGAAGACGAAGTCTTCCAGAGCTCCACCCGACTGGCGGATGCCCGCGTGCAGGTCCACCCAAGGGCTGTGGCGCATGACCCCCGAGGCGGTCCAGATCCCCACGTTCCGGACCGTGTGGCGCCGCTCGCGCAGCTCCTTCATGAGGCCGGCCAGCTTCCTGGTCCTCGCGACGTCCCGGCGCGCCCGGAGGAGGTCGGGGCGCGCGGAGGAGATGAAGGCGACCGAGTCGTCTTCGGGAGTCGGAGTCCAGAGGAGACCGTGGTCGTCGGCCGAGACCGCGCCGAACTCGGACGTGTCGCCGAAATCCTCTTCCAGGGCGTGTCGGACCGCGCCGGCGAGAGACCAGGCGGCCTCCTGCGCCGTCTGCGCCCGGCGTTCGAGCGACTCCGCGCGGAACAGCGCGTCCTGCCGGAGCCGCATCGCCGCCTCGGCTTCCCGGCTCGCGGCGAAGACGTCCGCGGAGGTCTCCTCGAGAGCCCGGAGCTGATTGACGAGGACGAGCACGAAGACCGACCCGGGGATGAAGAACGCGAGTAAGAAGCCCCAGAGCAGCCGCGCGGTCATGCTCCGCCGCGGATCGAGCGAGCGCCACAGCCGCGCCAGGGCGGTCATATGTTCCGGAGCGTGACGCCCCGGGACAGTGTTTTCATGGATTTGCCGACATTTTAGCCGACGCGAACGTTTTTGTCCTTAGTGGATCGAGCTCCCGCCAGGGAGCACGCGGGATCCGGCGCGCGATCGAGCCCCTTTGCGCGAGTCGCGCGCCGGTGCTTCAGCAGATCCCGCGCAAGCGGAGCCGACGGCTACTCGTAACGGAGCGCTTCGATCGGGTCGAGACGAGCGGCCTTGCGCGCCGGGTAGAAACCGAAGAACACGCCGATGGCTGCCGAGAATCCGAATGCGAGCATCACGGCGGCCGGCGAGATCTGGATCGGCCACTGGGCCTTCCAGGCGAGCAGCCGCGAGGCTCCCACACCCAGGGCAATGCCGATCGCCCCGCCCGCGACGGAAAGCGTCAAGGCTTCGATCAGAAACTGCGTGAGGATGTCCTTCCCCTTCGCGCCGATCGCGAGGCGGATCCCGATCTCGCGCGTGCGCTCCGTCACGGAGACGAGCATGATGTTCATGATCCCGATTCCGCCGACGAGCAGCGAGATCGAAGCGGCGGAGGCGAGCAGGACGGAGAGCGTCCGGGAGGTCTCGTCCGCCGTCTCGGCGATCTCCTGTTGCGAACGGATCTGGAAGTCGGCATCCCCCCCGGGAGGGATGCGATGCCGCTGTCGCAGCAGCGCGTCGATTTCGGACTGCGCCTGCGCGACGGACTGGCGGGAGACGGCCGACGCCATCACGACGTCGATGCGATTGCGCCCCTTGAGCAGCCTGATCACGGTGGTATACGGGGCGATGACGACGTCGTCCTGATCCTGGCCCGTCGTGTTGCCGCCCTTCCTCTCGAGCACGCCGATGACGCGGAAGGGAAAGTTCTTGATGCGTATCGTCTCCCCGACCGGGTTCTGGGCATCGAAGAGCGCCTCGGAAACGGTGGCTCCGAGGACGGCGACTTTGGCCGCCGAGCGCACCTCGGACTCCCCGAAGAACGCGCCACGGTCCACGTTCCAGGCGCGGATGAAAGGCCATTCCACGCCGACCCCTTGCGTCTGTGTCGACCAGTTCATCGTTCCGGCGACGATCTGGCCGCTGGCCCGGGCCACCGGCGAGACGTACGAGACGGATGGAGCCTCCGTCTTGATGGCGGCGACGTCCTCTTCGGTGAGCGCCGAGTCCCCGGTGAAGACGCGGGCGCCCGACTGCGTGGTGGCACCCGGGAAGACCATCAGGAAGTTGCTGCCGAGGGCGCTGATCTGGGATTGGATCGCGGCCTGCGACCCCTGTCCGACGCCGATCATCGCGATGACGCAGGCGACGCCGATGATGATCCCGAGCGCCGTCAGGGTCGACCGCATCTTGTTGCGCACGATGGCCTTGAGGCCGACCTTGAGGATCGTCAGGAACTTAAACACGGCACACTCCTCCCGCACGCCGCCGCTGGGAGACGGGATGGTCCTCGACGACCTGCCCGTCACGGAAAACGACGATGCGTCGGGCGTACTCGGCGATGTCGGCTTCGTGGGTGATGACGACCACGGTCTTGCCGTCGTCGTTGAGCGCCTGGAAGACGCCCATGACCTCTTCGGAGGTCTTCGTGTCGAGGTTTCCGGTCGGCTCGTCCGCCAGGATGAGTTTGGGGTCGTTGATGAGCGCACGGGCGATCGCGACGCGCTGCTGCTGGCCGCCGGAGAGCTGGCTGGGGAAGTGGCCTTCCCGCCCCGCCAGGCCCACGATGGCCAGGCACCGGCGCGCTTTCGCTTCGCGCTCCGCCGACGTGAGCCGACTGTTGGCCGAGTAGATCAGGGGGAGCTCGACGTTCTCGATCGCGGAGGTGCGCGCGAGGAGGTTGAAGGATTGGAAAACGAACCCGATCTTCCCGTTCCGGATCTCGGCTCGCTCGTCCCGGTCGAGCCCGGACACGTCCTGCCCATCGAGGAAATAGCGGCCCGAGGTGGGTCGGTCGAGGCATCCCACGATGTTCATGAAGGTGCTCTTGCCGGAGCCCGAAGGTCCCATGACCGCGACGAACTCTCCCGGCTCGATCGAGAGCGACAACCCGTCGAGCGCCCGCACTTGCACCTCGCCCATCTGATAGACGCGCTCGAGGTGTTCGATGCGGATGACGGAAGGTGTCGATCCGGGGTCGGTCCGGAGGGCCCCGACCGCCGCGGACTCCGAAAGGGCCATCAGAACCCGCGGCGGCCGCCGCCGCCGGCGCCGCGCCCCGCGGGGCCGGTCCCGGAGATCTGCGCGCGGGCGGTCGCGACGCCCGTGACCACTGCGTCCCCCTCTTTCAGGTCGCCCGAGACCACCTGGGTGTACCGGCCGTCGGTGATTCCGGTGCGGATCGCAACCGGCTTCGGATCGCCGTCGGGCTCCGCGGGAGCCGCATAGACCGTCTGGGGACGAAGAGCGACCGCGCCGGCCCGTCCACCTCCGGCGGTCCGTCCGAACTGGCGAGTCGCCGCCGCCGGCCCCGTCGCTGATCCCGTGCGCGCCGCCCGCTCCTCCGCCGAAGTCGCGTCGGTCACCTCGGGGCGGAAACGGAGGGCCGCGTTCGGAATCCGGAGGACGTCGCGGACGCTCTCGACGTCGATTGTGACGTTCGCGGTCATCGTCGGACGCAACAGCATTTCCGGGTTGGAGACCTCGACGATGACCGGATAGGTGACCACGTTCTGGTTGACGGTCGCATTGAGCCGGATCTGGCTCACCCTGCCCCGGAACTCCCGCTCGGGGTAGGCATCCACGTTGAACCGGACGGGCTGTCCGACCTTCACCCCTCCGATGTCCGACTCCGCGATGTCCGCAGCGACCTGCATCTTGGTGAGGTCCTGCGCGATCGTGAACAGGGTCGGCGCCTGAAAAGAGGCCGCGACCGTCTGTCCCACGTCGTATTGCCGCGCGACGACGACTCCATCGATCGGCGCCTCGATCTTCGTGTAGCGAAGGTCCGTGAGAGCCTGGTCGAGCGCCGCGCTGGCCTGGCGCACGCTGGCGCGGGCGACGTCCGCGTCCGCCTTGGCCTGGTCATAGTCCGCCTGCGGCGTGAGCTGCTGCTGCCTCAGGGCTTCCTGCCGGCGCAGAGAAATTTCCGCGTTGCGCAGCTCGATCTGCGCTTTCTGGAGGGCTGCGCGGCTCTGCTCGACGCGCGCCTCGAATGGGGTCGGATCGAGCTCCGCGAGGAGGTCGCCCTTCTTGACCTGGCTGTTGAAGTCCGCGTGGAGTCTCGCGATGATCCCGGAGACCTGGCTGCCGACCGCGACCGTCGTGACGGCGGAGAGAGCTCCGGTCGCCGTGACAGTCTTCGTCACGGTGCCGCGGTCCACTTTCGACGTGCGGTACTTCGGTTCGGACTTGCTGCGGCCGCCCACGAGGAAGAGCACGCCGGCGACCGCGCCGACCGCAACGAGAACCCAGATCAGCGTTTTTCTCGTCTTCATCGCGGCTTCTGAAACGCCCCCCGGGCGCAGGCTGTTCCCGATGTGAGCCTGTGCCAGTGCAATCGGCGTTCCCGCGATCGGGCGTCGCCCCTGCGCCCTAGTGGAGGAGCTCGAAGATGCGCTCGAGCTGCGCCAGGCCGGTTTGCAGGAGGAAGGTCCTGGCGCGCCCGTACGACTTTGCGCCGATGAGGAAGAAACCGGGCTCTCCCGAGGCGAGATCGGCGGGCGCGATCGCCGGCACGGAAAGGCAGTCCGTGACGTTCGCCAGCGCGCGAGAAAGGCGGCCGGCCCCTTCGGTCGAAGGAGAAATCTCCAGGGGCAGCTCGCTCAAGAAAGTCAGGTCCGGCCTGTAACCCGTCAGGGAGACGATCTCATCGAATTCGCCGGAGCGGTCTCCCGAGAAGCGCGCTTCGACGGCGCCCCTCCCGTCGGAGAGCGCTTCGGCCGCTGCGCGGCGGTGAACGGTCAGGTATGGCGCTGGATCCGCCGCGAGGTCGTTGGCTCCGGCGGTGATGCGCGCGCGCTCCGGAAGAGGATCGTTCGCCACCTCCATGCACGGGCGGCGGTTCGGCGAGCGGACTGCCCACGTCACGCGCGTGGCGGGGTGGCGTCCGGCGATCTCGCTCAGCCGGAGAATGGCGGTCGCCGCCGAGTGACCGTGCCCCGCGAGTAGGATCCGCCGGCCGGCGAGCCCGCCGGCGCGTTCCGCCAGGGCTCCGAGGTCGCGGATGATGCGGCCATCCATCCGCGATTCGCCCGGAGCCGGAACCCCTCCGGCGCCCAGGGCGTTGGGCTGCCCCGTGACGCCCGACGCGTCCATGAGAGCCTCGGCCTCGAACACGGACTCTTCGCCGTCACGGCGGGCCAGGACGCGGAAGGGACGCTCCGCGCGCAGCGGGTGTCCGCCGAAGTCCATGCGGGTCAGCCCCGCCCTTCCGACCGAAAGGACCTCGTGCCCCGCCCGGATTCTCCCGGCGAGGGCCGGCGACTGGGCGAGAGGGCGCAGGACGGCGTCCACCATTTCCGGGCCCGTCAGCAGGGTCTCCTCGGACGGCAGACGCCCGCCGAGGACGCGGCGCATCGCGGGCGAGACGTTCATGCTCAGCGGAGTGAAAAACCGGGTCGGGCCCCACCGGTCGAGCCCCGCCCCGACCTCCGCTTTCTCCAGAACCGTCACGTCGAACCCCCGCTCGACCCCCTCGAGCGCGGCGGCGAGCCCCATGGGGCCCGCCCCGATGATCAGCAGGCGCCGTGGCAGCGGCTCACCCTTTTCGCGCGATCGTGTTGCAGGCCTGGACCCAGTGCGCGATGGTTCCTCCGCCGCGAATGACCGCGGCCACGTTCACCGCTTCCGACATCTCCTCCGGAGATATCCCGGCGTCGGTGCACGCCGAAGCATAGGAGTCGATGCAATACGGCTCCTGGATGGCGTACGCCACGGCGAAGGCGATCAGCTTCTTGGTCCGATCGTCGAGAGCGCCCGGGCTCATCGTCGCCGTGTACCACTGGAGAAAGAGATCCCAGAGCTTCGGCTGCGTCTTCCCCATCTCGGGGAAGCGGGCGAGGTCCTCGGAAAGGTAGTAGCTCGGCATGTGCGTTCCTAGTGGAGTCCTTTCTCCCGCTCTTTGGCAGGCAGAATCTCCAGACAGGTGGTCCACCAACCGGTCCGGATCGTTTCGATGAACTCGGTGGGGAGACCTTCCCCGGCCATCTCCCGCGCGAGCGCCTCGTGGTCGTAGACGACAGGGACGAACTCGGCGTCGACCTCCGTCCCGAATCGCAGGGTGGCGTACCAGACGTTCGTATGGCCGTCGTTGGCCGGCCGGCCGAGGACGCCCGCGTTGAGGACGAGCCTCCCGGACGGTAGCCGCCGCTTCCAGTGAAGGCCCGTGTGGGTGCACACGAGCACGTCGGCCTCGGCGTCGGACAGCAGCTTCTCCAGGAACGGAACCGGAGAAGTCGATTCCCAGAGGAACTCGTTGATCCTTCGGGGCGACCCGTGGACGAGGAGGACGCGGCGGCGGCCGATCTCCAGCCGGCGGGTCTTCGGCAGGTCGCCCATCCAGACCTTCCACGCGGGCGACGTCCGCGCCGCCGTGTAGTCATAGGAGATCTGGGCGAACTGGTTGTCCCGCGGATCCGTGTACCCGCAGTGGCAGTCCTCCGCGCCGGAAGAAAGGCTCTCCTCGTAGTTCCCCTGGATCGCCTCGACGCGGTTGTCGCACAGGATCGGGAAGACCCGATCCGGGTTCGGGCCGAAGCCCCCGAAATCCCCGAGGGCGAAGATTCCATCCACGCCGCGGCGCCGGACGTCGTCCACGGCGGTCTCGAGCGCGCGCCAGTTGCTGTAGATGCCCCCGAAGAAAGCGAGGCGGGTCATGTGCGACAGGTGACCCCGTACTCGTGGCACGTGAAACAGGCGGCATGGCGCAAGGGGAAGGGGCGCAGCGTGCCGGCGAGGTCCTCGCCCATCCGCGCGGCCGGCTCCTCGATGAGGATCGGACAGACGTAGACCCCTTTGGACGTCACCATCCGGCAGGAGGAGCACTGGAGGTTGGCGGCCTCCTCCTCCGTCAGGTGCCGTCCGCGCAGGGTCTCCCAGGAAGCGTAAGCACGCAGGCGGCTTTCCTCCGCGCCGATCCGGAAGAGCGAGAGGATCTTCAACCTCGGGCGCGGGAGACCGATCGACCGCATCCAACCGAGAAATGCCGCTCGCCCCTCCGCGGTCGCGGCCTCCCCGCACGCTTCCGTCACCGTCACCACCGGGTTCAAGCCGGCTTCGGCGAGGTTCCGGATACCCGCCAGGATTTTCTCGAAGGTGCCCGCGCCGCGGATCGGGTCGTTGACTTCCGCCGAGTACCCGTCGATCGAAATCCGGATGTCCAGCGAATACTCACTCGCGTCGGAGAGCCGGCGCAGCCTGCGGCATCTCTCCGGGTTCAGCAGCAGGCCATTGGTCAGGACCGAAGCGGGTCCCTGACGCAGCGTCTCCTCGAGGATCGGGAGCATCTCCGGGTTCATGAACGGCTCTCCGCCGGTGAAGTAGTACTCGCGCACGCCGAGCGGTATCGCTTCACGCAGCCGCCCGCGCACCTGTTCGAGCGTCAGCATCGCGTGGTTGTGGTTGGTCGGAGAGCAGGAGATGAAGCAATGCGTGCAGCGCAGGTTGCACAGTGTGCCTGCGACCTGGAACCAGAGGGTGTCCAGGGAAAGCGAGGGCACGAACGGGTACGCCTCGTTCTCGAAGCGATTCCGATTGCCGGGAGCGGCGATTTCCAGTGAAGCTCCTTCCTGGCCGGAAGCCGGTCGTAAAAAACCCGGGGGAACGAAAAGGAAACTAGGCGGCGGCGGGGGGGGCGCGCAGTCCGTTGGGCGTCGCCGCGACGCGGCGCTCGACGGGCCGTTGGCGCTTCGGGGGGGGCGCCAGCCGCGCGAGCGCGCCGCGCATCAGCGCGCGCAGACCGCTCCGCGGCTTTCCGCGCAGTATCCGTCGCAGCGCGCGGCGGCCGTCCACGTCCGCCAGGCGGGCGATGACGGCGAGGCGTCTTCCGCGGTGCACGAGCCGGCGGGCGAGAGCGGCGAAGACGTCCCGGCGGCGCCGGGGGAGCGTCCGCAGAAGGTCGAGGTCTTCGGGCGGCACGGACAAGAGGGACACCCCGCCGTCCGGCGCGGGGCAGAGGACCGCGTCGCAACCCTCTTCGAGACGCGCAAACGCGGCGGCCAGCCCCGTCGCCGACGGAGCGACGTCTCCTCCGACGATCACGGCGGGGCCCCCCAGCCGCAACGCCTGCGCCGCCACGCCCTTCAGACGCTCCCCGAAGGAGGCGCCTCTCTGCAGGATCGCGAGATCCGGCGCGAAGGCCGGCGCGGTCCGGCGCCATCGCGCCATGTCCTCGGGAGGCGTGGCGAGAACGAGGCGGGCGCCGACCGAATCGGCGGCTCGCGCCCATCCGGCGGCGAACGCCGCAAAAAGCTCCGCCGCTTCCTGCCTGTCGAATCCCTTCGCGCGCGCCTCGCGGCCCGGCTCCCGCGCAAAGAGGACCACGTAACGGGACATGTTTTCGGTCATCTTACGTCGGCGCGGCCCCGCCGGATTCCCGTCGCTTTCTCCAGCGCGCAAAAGAAAAAGGGCCCCGAAGGGCCCTCCGCGTTTTCCGCAAGGGGTCTCAGAGGTTGCGGTCGATGAACTTGACGAACTCGCCCCGAGGAAGCGCTCCGAGGACCCGGTCCGCGACCGCGCCGCTCTTGAAGAGGATGAACGTGGGAATCGACGTCACCTGGTACTTCATGGCCACGGCCGTGGACTCATCCACGTTGACCTTCGCGACCTTGATCTTCCCGAGGTACTGCGTCGCCAGGTCGTCCACGATGGGAGCGACCGTCCGGCACGGACCGCACCAGGGAGCCCAGAAGTCTACGAGAACGGGGAGATCGCTCTTGAGGATGTCCCCCTCGAAGCTCGCGTCCGAGACCAGGTGCACGTTGGGGCTTTCCGCCATTCAAATTCTCCTTCCTCGGGACCAAATATGCCGGATCCGTGCCTTTGGATTCGGATGGTACAACGCCCCGCGCCTCAGATCGCAGGGAGCGCGCCGGCGGGTTCGGGCTGCGTCTTCTCGCAGCAGCCGGATCCGGGGCCGCAGTGTCCTTCTTCCTCCAGATCTTCCAGCACCGCGTAGACCTCCCACTCGTTGCCGTCCGGATCGGCGAGCCAGATCTTCTCCTGGAGCGCATAACAGCACGCCGTCAGGGCTTCGATCCTCGGAGACAAGCCGTTCGCCTCGAGCCGGCGTCGCCAGCCGTGAACTTCGTCGGGCGACCCGACGCGGATACCGAGGTGCGACAGGACCCCGCCCCCGGCCGGCGCCGTGGTGCTGCCCGGCTGCAGGGCGAGGTGGATTTCCGGGTTGGCCGTCACGAACTTGACGTACCCCGGTTTCTTTTTTGCCGGTTCCCCGAGGAAACGCGAATAGAACAACGTGGACTTCTCCAGGTCCCCGACCTGCAGCGAAATGTGAACCCCCGCCATGATGTCCTCCTATCTATAGATCGAGAAATTTCGATCAATCGTGGCAAATTTTTTCAGACCGACCGCGCCGTTTCGCTGGCGACGGATGCGAGCGCCCCCTCGTCGCGGCGATAGAACATCCAGCGCCCGCGCTTCTCGGCGATCACGAGCCCGGCGCGGCGGAGGATCGCGAGGTGGTGCGACGTGGCGGCCTGCGAAAGCCCGATCGCCTCCTCGACGTCGCAGGCGCAGAGCCCGGCCTCACCCGGCGAAACGAGCGAACAGCAACTCCCGCCGCGCGCGCGAAGCAGGTCGAGGATCCTGAGCCGGGTCGGATCGCCGAGCGCCCGGAAGGCCTGGATCAGGTCCGGTGAAGCCGAAACGGAGCTCCCCCGGCCGCTTTGGACCGGCAGGCTCCTTCTCATCGAATCCATACATCTGCATTCTTAGATACGTTCGCGGCCTCTGTCAACCCCCCTTTTTGGCCGGCTTTTTCTGTGAACGTGGGCGTGGACGCGGCCCCGGACGTGTGCGAGCCCCTCCCGCAGGAACCACGGGACCATGAGGAGCGAGAGGGCCGGGTCCAGCCACGCGGGCGCGCCGGCGAGGCCGCCGACCATGGCGAGGAGGGTCAGAAAGGAGAGCGCGGAGCAGGAGATCGATTCCTTGGCTTCCGCCGCGAGGCCTTGGCTGCCGAGCACCCGGGCCGTCCGCCACTTGAGCCATCCGATGATCGGCATGCCGAACGAAGCGAAGATCGTCAGGAAGAGTCCCAGGACGCTCTCCTCGGCGTGGCTCCCGGCGGTCAGCTCGTGCACCCCCCGCACGAGAACGTAGGCGGCCAGGAGGAGGAAGGAAACGCCGATCCAGCGGGCGAGGTTGCGGTCGTGGCGCGCGTGGTCGGTCTCCTCGTCTGCCAGGCGGCGCAGGTGGCGGACGGCGAGAAACGCGGCTCCCCCCTCGATCGCGCTCTCCACCGAGAAGGCCAGGAGCGCCAGGCTTCCCGTGCGGATCGCCTCGTAGAGGCCGAGCCCCCCTTCGCCGAAGACGTGCAGAAAGGTCAGCCCGAGGAGCCAGTACATCCGGCGTCGGAGGGCCTCTTCCCTCGCGGCCGGGGGGGCGATCACAGGGCCCGCCGTCGCGGTCGCGTCTCCCATCCAGCCATTCTATGCAGGCCCTCGCCGCCGGCCCGCTGCGCGAAATACAATCCCCGGCGATGGCGTTGCCACCAACGATGTTGTGGCGGTTGCGCGTGGCTCGAAGCGCCCGGCTCATCCTGTGCGTCGCGGCGCTGCTTTCGGTGGCCGGCTCTTTTGGCTTGCACCCCGAGCCGGCCGATTCTTCTTTTCTACCCCTGCCGACCGCGCCCTCCGATGGATCGCCGGAGCTCCGCAGAGCGGTCGCCCCGCGGGACAGCTGCATCGCGTGTCTTTCCCAGCGCCCGCACTCTCTCGCCTCGGTCATCGACGCGCCCTCGGCGCGCATTCGGGTCGTCCCTTACGCGCCCCGGCCGGCGCTTCTCCTTCCCCAGCGGCTCCAAGCCGCGAACCACGAAGGCCGCGCCCCTCCGACCGCCTCCTGACGAGCCGGTCTCGTCTTCCGCCCCGCGGCGGAAGGCATTCACGACATTTCGTTACGGGGGGGCCAGTGACCAGATCACGCGTTCTTTCCTTTCTCCTGCTCGCGCTCGCCGCGAGTGCCTTCGCATCCGGGCAGGAGCCCACGCCGACGCCGACACCCACGGCGACACCGGGGCCGGAAGAGACTCCCGCCCAGCCAACCGGCGCGTCGCCCGCGCCGAACTACTTCAACCCGGCCATCGCCGTGATCGGCAACTTCCTCGGGGTCGCAGGAAAAAACCTGCTCGAGAACCGCGATTCCCTCCAGATGCGCGAGTCGGAGATCTCGCTGCAGGCTGTCGTGGATCCCTTCGCCCGCGCGGACTTTTTTGTAGCCGTCACGGACGAGGAGGTCGAGCTGGAGGAGGGCTTCATCACCTTCACGAGCTTGCCCGCGGATCTCCTCGTCAAGGTCGGAAAGTTCAAGGCGCAGATCGGAAAGGTCAACCTGATGCACCTGCACCTCCTCCCGTGGGTGGACGTGCCGCTCCCCAACGAGAACCTCATCGGAGGGGAGGAGGGGTGGAACGACGCGGGCGTCTCGGTCGCCCGGCTTTTCCCGCTACCCGGGGACACTTTTTCCGAGCTCACCTTGCAGGTCTTCCGCGGAAAATCAGAGGGGCTCTTCGACGCGCCCTCCAGGAGCGATCTCGCGTACCTCGGCCACTATCGCGCCTACCGTGACTTCGGGGACGATCACAACGTCGAACTCGGAGCCACCTGGGGCCGCGGCTCCAATGGGGCATCCGAGGACGCCGAGACGACCGTCGAGAACCTCCATCTCGTGTATCGCTGGAAGCCCCTGACGGGACGGCCCTACCGGCAGTTCATTCTCCGAAGCGAGCTCACACGGAGCCGCCGCGAGCAGCCCGAGGGGCGGCAGAGCGCGCGCGGCTTCTTCGTCGGGGGCGACTATCGGCTGAGCCGCCGGTGGTGGGCGGGCGGACGCTACGAGTTCGCCGACCGGGCCGACGAAGCGGCGGCGCGGGATCGCGGCGAGGCCGTCACCCTCACTTTCTGGCCGAGTGAGTTCTCTCAGCTCCGGGCCGAAGGGCGCCGCCGCCGCTACGCGGGAGGCGTGACCGCCAACGAGCTGCTCGTGCAGCTCCAGTTTTCCATCGGCGCGCACGGCGCGCATCCATTCTGAGGAGCGCCATGAAGAAAACGGTTTTGATCTGCCTACTCGCCTTCCTGGCCGCCGCGTTCTCCCCGGCCGCCCCGATCCGTGTCGTCACCAGCCTCCAGGACTTCGCCTCGCTCGCGCAGACGGTCGGGGGCAACCGCGTCGAGACGTTTTCCCTGGCCCGGGGGTATCAGGACCCGCACTTCGTCGAGCCGAAGCCTTCCTTCATCCTGCGGCTTTCGAAAGCGGACCTCCTCATCGTGGCCGGCCTCGACCTCGAGATTGGATACCTTCCGCCGCTTCTCGACCAGAGCCGGAACGCGAAGATTCGGCCGGGCGGCCCCGGCCACCTCGACGCCTCCGTCGGATGCGAGATTCTCGAACGACCCCGGGGGGTCGTGACTCGGGCGATGGGCGACGTCCATCCCTTCGGCAATCCGCATTACTGGCTCGACCCGTCCAATGGCCGCGTCATCGCTCGCTCGATTGCGTCGCGGCTCATCCAGCTCGACCCGGCCGGCGCCGCGGCCTATCGCGCGAACCTCGCCGCATTCGAAGCGAAGCTGACGGAAGGCGAGAAGCGGTGGGATGCCGCTCTGGGGCCGTACGCCGGAACCCCGGTCGTGACGTACCACAACTCGTGGCCGAATTTCCTCAAGCGCTTTCGGCTCATTGCCACCGGATACGTCGAGCCGAAGCCGGGAGTCCCTCCATCGCCCGCGCACATCGTCTCGCTCGTCAACCTCATGAGGGAGAAGAAAGTCCGGGTGATTCTCATGGAGCCTTACTTCGACGAACGGACGCCGCGTTCCATCGCATCCCGGACCGGCGCGAAGCTGCTCACGTTCATCCCGTCGGTCGGGGGCGTCCCCGCGGCGCGCGACTACATCGCGCTCTTCGACTACGACGTGAAGCTGCTGGCGGAGACTTTGCGGGAGAAGACGGGTCGATGACCGTACTCGACGTCCTCCTTCCCGCGTTCGTCGCGGGATTGATCCTCACGGGGATCCACGCCTATCTGGGCGTGCACGTCGTCGAGCGGGGCGTCATCTTCGTGGACCTCTCGCTGGCGCAGATCGCGGCGCTCGGAGCGACGATCGGCTATCTCTTCGGGTACGACGTGCACTCGGACCGCGGTTACGTCTTCTCCCTGATGTTCACCTTCATCGGCGCCGCGATCTTCGCCATCACGCGGCCGCGCCACACCACCCGGATCCCGCAGGAGGCCATCATCGGAATCGTGTACGCCGTCGCGGCGGCCGCCTCCATCCTCGTCATGTCGAAGTCGACGCGGGAGACCGAGCACCTCAAGGAGATGCTCGTCGGAAACGTTCTTTCGGTCTCCTGGCGGGAGCTCTCCCACATGGCCATGCTCTATGCGGCCGTCGGAGTGTTTCACTGGATCTTCCGGAAAAAGTTCCTGCTCATCTCGATGAACGAGCAGGAGGCGGTCCGTCAGGGGGTCCGCGTCCGCCTGTGGGACTTCCTCTTCTATGTATCTTTTGGCTTCGTCGTGACCTCTTCGGTGGCGATCGCCGGCGTGCTGCTCGTTTTCTCGTTCCTGATCGTGCCGTCGGTCTCCGCGATGCTCTTCACCGAGCGCCTGGGGCCCCGGCTGGCGATCGGCTGGACCATGGGCGCCATCGTCTCAGCGCTCGGTGTCTATCTTTCCTACCTCCTGGACCTGCCTACCGGAGCCACGATCGTGACGACCTTCGGGGCGGCGTTGCTCCTGATGGCTGGCGCCCGCCAGGTTCTGAGTCGGCGGCCCGCGGCATGAGCCGGCCGTAGGCATAGCCCTGCGCACCCAACCCGGGAAGAGTAGCCCTGGTCAGTCAAGACCCAGAACGTATGTGCTGGCGTAGGTGTTCACAGCGACCCAGCGACTACCGGTCTCATCATTCTCGCTTGTACCACACGAAGCGGCCTGCTGTCGGTGCGGCGGAGAAGCCGTACACCTCCAGAATCCTGTCGATTGATCCGTTTCTTAGCACATTCTCGAGCTCGATGCCGTCTATGGTCACCGCGGACCAGTGCGGAAACCGTCTAAGCAACGCGTCGACAATCCTCTTCATACATCTGCCTCCTCGCCTCGGAGTCAAGCCGAGTCTCTCGCTTCCGGTCTGACGGGGTGACGCGTATCGTGACGGCGGTTGCGGTTGATTCGCCGTAGGTGCTGGGGATCGAGAACGTCGCCGTCCGCACCCCCGCCGTCACCGTCACACTCGACGGCACGGTCGCAACGGGGGGATTCGAAGACGTCAAAGAGATGACCGCTCCCCCAGCCGGCGCGTTCGCCGACAGCGTCACCGTTCCCGTCGCCGTGGCGCCACCGACGAGGCTCGTCGGGCTGACCGCCACTGAGCTGAGCGTCTGGCCTGCGGCCGGGGCGCAGAGAGCGATGAGCAGGAAAAGGCCCGGGGGGATGTTGCGGATGGACCATCCCCCCAACCCGGGAAGGGTGACTCTCCCAGTCGGTTTGATGTGTTCCTCTGTCTATAGAGTTGTCCCGAAACGCGCAAACTCGGACAACTTTTTTTAGGCCAGGTTAGAACCTTCCTCCGCTGTCCAGGTTTTGAACAACCTCCGGGGAGGACTGGCCCATTTGGCTAGCGATCGGGTCCTGCGACGACCCCAAGGTGGGAAGCCGTGTGCCTCCTGGCCGCTTCGACGTCTCTGCCAATCTGCTCCGTCAGTTCCTCGAGGGAGTCGAATTTCCGCTCCTCGCGCAGTCGCTCAACGAAAAACAGACCGACTCGTTCGCCATAGACGTCACCGGAGAAGTCCAGAACGAACGTCTCGATGGTGCGCAAGTAGTCCTCGTAAAGGGTCGGACGTGTTCCGACGTTCGTGACGGACCGAAAGATCTGCCGGGAGGACTCGAGAGCCAGGCGGGAGACGTAAACGCCGTTGGCGGGAAAGAGCTCGTTCTCGGGCGCGAGGTTGACGGTTGGGAAGCCGATCCTTCGGCCGACGCCCGACCCTTTCGACACGATTCCGGCCATCTCGTACTCGCGGCCGAGCATTGCCGCGGCGCGGGCCACTTCCCCGGCGCGGATCGCCTCGCGGATGCGCGTGGAGGAGATCGGCTCCCCCTCGAAGTCCACTTCCTCGACAGCGGAGGCCTGGAACCGAAACTCCGGCCCGAGGAGCGCCAGCAGGGAGAGATCTCCCCGTTTTCCCCGCCCAAAAGCGAAGTGGCGCCCGAGGAAGATCTCGGAGGCGCCGAGGCGGGCTCCCAGGAAGTCGCGGACGAAGTCCTCGGGCTCGGTCAGCGAGAAGTCGCGTGTGAAAGGGATCACGAGCAGGGTATCGATACCGAGCGCCTCGATGGCCTCCTCTTTCTGCCGTAGCGTCTGCAGGCGCGGCGGGGCCTGGTCGGGGCGCAGCACGGCGAGCGGGTGCGGCTCGAGGGTGATCGCGACGGCCGGTCGGCCGACTTCCCGCGCCCGGGCGACGACGCGCCGCAGGATCCGCTGGTGACCGCGATGGACGCCGTCGAAGTTGCCGATGGTGGCGATCCCACCGCGCGGAAGCTCGGCCGCCCCCAGCGGATCGCGGACGACGTGCATCCCCCCGCCGGAGCTCATGGGAGAGGATCTCGTCGCATCGGAAAGCGTGCCGCGCCGGAGAAGCCCCGCCGGTCGCTCAACGGCGGGTGAAGGTCAAACGACCGCGCCGACGAGGTCGTATTCGTAAGCGCGATCGATCTTCACCCGCACGAGGTCGCCCGGCCACAGCGCCCGGCCGCCTGTGTCGTTGATCAGCAGCCTCCCGTCGATCTCCGGCGCCTGCGAGGCGATTCGCCCTTCGAGCAGGTGCTCGGTCTCGGGCGACGCGCCTTCCACGATCGCTTCGAGGATCTGACCGCGCAGGGCGCGGCTCTTGCGGCGGGCAATCGGCCGCTGGAGGGAGAGGAGGAAGTCCTGCCGCCGCTCCTTCTCCTCGGGAGAGACGGGATCCCCGAGCGCCTCGGAGCCCGAGCCCGGCTCGGGCGAGTAGGTGAACGCCCCCAGGTTGTCGAACTGCGCCTCGCGGACGAACTCGCAGAGCTCCCGGAACTCCTTCTCCCCTTCGCCCGGAAAGCCCAGTATGAAGGTCGTGCGGATCGCGATGCCGGGGACGATCTCGCGCATGCGGGCGAGCATCCTGCCGTACGTCGCCGGATCTCCGCCGCGCCGCATCGCCGAGAGCACGGGTCGGGAGACGTGCTGCAGCGGCACGTCCACGTAGGGGAGAAACCGGGGCTCGCGCGTCATGAGGTGGAGTACCGACTCGTCGAGTGTGCGCGGGTAGGCGTACAGGAAGCGGATCCAGGGGAAGCCCGTTTCCGCCAGGAGGCGTTCGACGAGCGACGTCAGGCCTCGCCGGCCCAGCCCCAGGTCCCAACCGTAGCGCGTCGTGTCCTGGGAGATCAGGACCAGCTCCCGCACGCTCTCGGCCTCGATGCGTTGGGCCTCCCCCAAGAGAGACTCGATGCTGCGGCTGCGCGCGGATCCGCGCATCTGCGGAATCGTGCAGAACGTGCAAGGGTTGTCGCAGCCTTCGCCGACCTTCAGGTAGGCGTATCCGCGGCGCGTCGAGAGGACGCGCGGCGCCGCCTCGTCGTAAAGACGCGTCGCCAGCGGCTTCTCGGTGAACCGGGGGAGCCCGGGCTGACCGGACGCCGCCGCCGGAGCCTTTTCCAGCTCGTCCAGACCGATGAAGACGTCCACTTCCGGGATCTCGTCGGCGAGCTCCCGCCCGTACTTCTGCACCATGCAGCCGGCGACGATGACGCGGTCGATCTCGCCGCGCCGCTTGCGCTCGACCTGCTCGAGGATCGCCTCGACGGACTCCTCTTTGGCCCGGTCGATGAACCCGCAGGTGTTGATCAGGACGACCTGCGCGCGGTCTTCCGGTACGACGGCGTGCCCCGACCGCGCGAGGTGGCCGAGCATGACCTCCGTGTCGACGAGGTTCTTCGCGCAACCGAGCGAGACGACGCCGACGGCGGGGAGCGGCTGACTCAGGGGTAGATCCTCTTGAGCGTCCGCGGATACGGGATGGCCTCGCGCAGGTGGTGGATCCCGCAGATCCACGCCACGAAGCGCTCGAGCCCCATCCCGAAACCGGAGTGCGGGAAGGTCCCGTAGCGGCGCACGTCGAGGTACCACTCGTAGGCCTCGCGCGGGAGCTTGTGCTCGGCCAGCCGCTTCTCCAACAGCGCGAGGTCGTGGATCCGCTGCGAGCCGCCGATGATCTCGCCATAGCCTTCGGGAGCGAGCGTGTCGAGCCCCAGCACGACCTCCGGGTCCTCCGGATCGGGCTGCATGTAGAACGACTTGATCGCGGCCGGGAAGCGGGTGACGATCAAGGGCCGGTCGGTCTCCGAAGCGAGCGCGGTCTCCTCGTCGGCGCCGAGGTCGTCGCCGAACTTCGCTTCGAATCCCTTCGCTTGCAGGCGGGCAATCGCCTCGCGGTAGGTCATTCGCGGAAACGGTGACTTGATCCCCTCGAGCCTCGAGGTGTCGCGCTCCAGCCGCTTCAGGTCTTCGGCGCTACGGTTGAGCGCCCGCTCCACGAGATGGACGACGAACTCCTCCGCGAGCGCGCAGAGACCCTCGAACTCGAGGAACGCGACTTCGGGCTCGACCATCCAGAACTCGGTCAGGTGCCGGCGGGTCTTCGACTTCTCGGCGCGGAAGGTCGGGCCGAAGCAGTAGACCTTTCCGAACGCCGCCGCCGCCGGCTCCAGGTGGAGCTGTCCCGACTGCGAAAGGTACGCCTTGTCGCCGAAGTAGTCGGTCTCGAAGAGCGTCGAGGTTCCCTCGACCGCCGCTCCCGTGAGGATCGGCGAGTCGATCAAGACGAAGTCCCGTTCGTAGAAGAAGTCGCGGATTCCCTGCGCGATCTCGGAGCGCACCCGGAGAACGGCATGCTGCTGGGAAGAGCGCATCCAGAGGTGGCGCTGCGACATGAGGAAGTCGACCCCGTGCTCCTTCGGACTGATCGGGTAGTTCTCCGAAGGGCCGAGGACCTTCAGCTCGCGGACGGTCATCTCGTAGCCACCCGGAGCCCGCGCGTCCTCCCGGACCGCTCCCGACACTTCGAGCGAGGACTCCTGCGAGGCTTTTTCCGCTGCCTCCCAGACCTCGGGCGGCACCTCCGCGCGCGGCACGACGGCCTGCAGATACCCGGTCCCGTCGCGGACGATCAGGAACTGGATCTTCCCGGACGAGCGCCGGTTGTAGAGCCATCCCCGGACGGTCGCCGTGACCCCCGCGAGGCGTCCCAGGCGGGAGATCGGTGTCGCTGGCATGGGGGTCGCGCTGACGGCCATCGTCGGGTCCTCGAGGGAAACGCGGGATTATACGGGCAGGCCGGCAGACTGCGTGGCCGCGCTTCCATGCCGCGAATCGCGGGACGCCTCGGGATGACAACGAAAAAGAACCGGTCAGCGGATGCGGACGCGGCGCTGCAGCCTGATCTCTCCCCCGTCGTGCGCCACGATCGTCGCCGTCAGGGTGTGCGCTCCCGGCGGGAGGGCCGGGATGCGGAAGCCGTAGCCGGGCTTGGCGGAACCGGGATAGCCCGGGAAGATCTGCGAAACGCCCGGGAAGTCGCCGCCGAGGACACCAGCCGCGGCGGGCGCTCCGGGCGCCGAGACGCGCACCTCGGCGATCCCCGATTCGTCGAGGGCCCATCCGAAACCCCAGCTCCCGACGTCTACCGTGGCGCCTTCGCGCGGGAACTCGATGACGCCGAAGGGGGGCGAGAGCCTTCCGTGGGTCTCGCGCAAAGACTCGACTTCTGCGGCCGCTTTGTGACGCATTTCCACCGGCACGTGGGCGTCGAAGCGCTTGCCACCGGCGAAGCGGAAGACGTAGTCCGTGGCATCGCCATGGGGAAATGCTGCCAGCGCCTCGAGCCGGCCGGCCGCCGTCCAGCGGAAAACGGCTTTGACGGCCTCGGGGCGGGCTTGCGCCGCCGCCCCCGGGTGCGGGTGAAGCACGAGGATCTCCGCGCCGAGCTCGCGTGCCTTCTCCAGTGCCCGGTCCGGAATGGGGATCTCGTTCATCAGCCCGAAGAGCTCGTGATAGTGCGCCGGGCCCGCCCCGGAGTAGCCGTTGAGCAGCGGCTGCCAGTGCGCCGTGGAGCGGAACTCGTACTCCACGTCGTAGTCGGTCCCGAAGGGCATCTCGACGATCGGCGTTCCCGCCGGCAGAGTCGCCATCCAGCCGTAGACGGGCGCGGCGCGCTCCTCGACCGGATGGACCGGAACGGGGAACGCGCGGTACTCGAATCCGGTCAGCAGCAGGCCCCCGGCGATCCAGGCGGCCGACCGGAGGCGGCCCGGCCGGCGGCGCGCGAGCAGAGAGAGGCCCCATGCGGCCAGGAGCGCGACGGCCAGGTGCACGAGCACGATGCCGCGCGCGGGCACGCGGATGCCACGCATCACCGGCCCGAGGGACTGGAAGAGGAACCGGTAGAAAGGGGTGTTTGCGCCCAGCGTGATCAGCAGGCCCAGAACGAAAACGAGAACGAAGAGAAACGGGTAGGTCCCCAGCCGCTGCCTGCTCATGAAATCCGAAAGGTCGCGGAAACGGGAACGGCCCGGGAAGGCGACGAGCAGCCGCACGACGAGCGCGACGCTCGCGAACACCAGGATGCGTCCCGGGTCGCCGAGCTTGAGCGGACCCAGGCGCAGCCCGGGAACCGCGGTGGCGGCGATCCAGAGGCCGACGAGCAGGACCGTGACGGCGTCGAAGAGGCGGACGAGCCGGAGCCGGCCGGGGGAGAGCGCCGGGCGCTCCGCCCGTTGCGGCTTCCGCGCGCGCGCGAACGCGACGATCGCGTAGACGGCCAAAGCCAGGGGAACCAGCCCGAAAAAGAAGTCCCCTTCCGGCTTTCCCCACTTCTGCGTCAGGGGCGCGTAGAGCTTGTTTTCGGCCCCGGCCGTCAGGAAGTCGAGCAGCCGGCCGGAGAAGAACTTCATCTCCCCCGCGCTGCGCCGCGTCCCGTAGAGCTGGGCGACGCGGAAGTACGGCCAGAGAAAGGGGGAGACCGCCACGCACGCCGCGCCAAGCCAGAGCAGGCCCGCGCGCACGCGTCGGCTCTCTCCGGGCCGCGCGAGCCGCCAGTAGGCGAGTACGAGCAGCGCGAGCATGCCGCCGAAGAGCGCGTAGTGGAGGTTGGCCAGCGCGTTCCACGCGAAGAAGAGCGCGAAGAATAGGGCGTCCCTTCGCCGGCCGTCCTCGAGGTAGCGCAGGAGGAAGAGCAGGAAGAGCGGGAGGAAGACCGCCCACTGGAACTGAATGTGGGGGATCTGCGCGAGCCGCCAGGGGTTGAACGCGAATATGAGGCCGGCGAGGAGGGCGGCGGGACCGTCGCCGGTCACGGCGCGCGCGAGGGCCCAGGCGCCCATCCCGGAAAGCGCCATTCCGAGGAGGAACGACACGTTGTAGGCGGCGAGCGTGGAAACTCCGGCGGCGTACAACGGAAAGCCGAACACCGCAGCGCCGTAGAGGTTCTCCGAGAACGCGAGCGCGTAGCGCGCGGGATGAAAGATGTTCGCGTGGAAGAGCCGCAGGGGGTCGCGGAAGGTCTGGGCGTAGTCCCAGTGCATCACCCAGGCCGTGAACTTCGCGTCCCAGATGTCCGTCAGCCCGTCCCTCACGTGCCGGACCTGGGGCCATGTCGAGACGACGGCGGCGAGGAGAAAGACGCCGGCCGCGAGGGACGCAGCGCGCGGCCAGCCGGGCCGCGCCGGGAAGCTCAAGATCGGCGCAAACGAACGCTGTTGGCGATCGTCAAGGCCTGCTGGAGCCTCTGCATGCGGCGCTGCCGTTTCTGCAGGGCCTCCGTGTCGTTCGTCGCGGGTTGCGTGCCGCGGACTTCGCGAAGGAGTTTTTCCGTCTCGAGGAGGAAGGTCTGGAAATCGGGCGGCTTGTACTGCCGGAAGGTCAGCTCCGTCGCGATGATGTAGCCATCCGCGATGTCGCGCGCCATGTTGTAAGCAGATCCCCCGACGAACACGCTCATGACCGTCTCCGGGCCCCAATTCTGGCGCAAGGCGGGTGCGGACTCCAGCGTCGGAATGGCGAGTGCGCTAGCATCCCGCGGAATGGCATTCCCCGGCGTGGACTATCTCGACTGCGACTCGCTCCTTACGGAGGAGCAGCGGCTCGTCCGTGACACGGTCAGGGGCTGGGTCGAGGACCGCGTCCTTCCGATCATCGAGGAAGCGGCTTACGAGGGGCGGTTCCCCCGGGAGCTCGTGCCCGACATGGCGGAGATGCACCTCTTCGGCTCGACGATCTCCGATTACGGCCTTCCGGGTCTCGACAACGTGGCTTACGGCCTCATCATGCAGGAGCTCGAGCGGGGCGACTCCGGTCTGCGCTCCTTCGTCTCCGTGCAGTCGGCGCTCGTGATGTACCCGATCTACGCCTTCGGCTCTTCGGAACAGAAAGACCGGTGGATCCCGGAGCTCGGGAGCGCCCGCGCCATCGGGTGCTTCGGGCTGACCGAGCCGGACTTCGGGTCGAACCCGGGGGGGATGCGCACGACGGCCCGCTGCGACGGCGACGGCTTCGTCCTCAACGGCGCGAAAGCCTGGATCACCAACGGGTCGATCGCCGACGTCGCGGTGGTCTGGGCGAAGCTCGACGGGGTGATCCGCGGCTTCCTCGTCGAGAAGGGCACGCCCGGCTACTCGACGTTCGAGCACCGCGGCAAGATGTCGCTGCGCGCGTCGGTCACTTCGCAGCTCGTCTTCGAGGATTGCCGCGTGCCCGGGTCGAGCCTGCTGCCGGGGGTCGAAGGGCTCAAGGGTCCCCTCTCCTGCCTGACACAGGCCCGGTACGGGATCGCCTGGGGGGCGCTCGGGAGCGCCATGGCGACCTACCACGCCGCGCTGGAGTACGCGAAGTCACGCAAGCAGTGGAAAGAGCGCCCGATCGCGTCCCACCAGCTCGTACAGGAGCGGCTCGCGTGGATGGTGACGGAAATCACGAAGGGACAGCTCATGGCGTGGCGGCTCGGACGGATGAAGGACGACAAGACGATGCGGCCACATCACGTCTCGATGGCCAAGCGGAACAACGTCTGGGTCGCGCGTGAGTGCGCCAAGCTCGCCCGCGAGACGCTCGGAGCCAACGGGGTCGTGAACGAGTACCCGGTCTTCCGCCATCTCGCCAACATCGAGAGCGTGTATACCTACGAGGGAACCCACGACATCCACACGCTGGTGATCGGGGAGGCCGTCACCGGCATTCCCTCCTACAACCCGCCGTCGGACTGACTCTCAGACCCTCCAGAGGCTCAGCCCGGTCGCTTCGTCCGGCGTCCGCTCGATCGGAGCGTCGGCGACGCGCACGAAGAGCTCGACGGTCGCCGTCGCCTTCGCCGAGAAGAGGTGGC
Organism: Thermoanaerobaculia bacterium; assembly: GCA_046261875.1. GTDB lineage: Bacteria > Acidobacteriota > Thermoanaerobaculia > UBA5066 > Gp7-AA6 > JBHENW01. The sequence goes on from JBHENW010000200.1 coordinate 44,370, forward strand.
CGCCGTACGTACGGCACTCGCGATCCGACAGGACGGCGTGAAGGTGGAGGTGCGGCTTGCCGTCCAGTCGCGAAAGCGTCCCGACGGCCGACGCCAGCTCCACCTCGCCGGGAACGGACGTCCGGGCGTAGTCCCGCCGCTCCAGATCGTAGTAGCCGAGGACGACGTCTCGAACCGCCCCGAGCGCCGTGACGGCGCCTCCGGTAATTCCCTCCCGCTCCGCGAGCTCCAGCACCGAAGCATGCAGGTCTTCCCCGGTCTCCAGCCGGACGAAAACGCGCTGCGATTCCCTGCGGTACTTCATGAAACTCCTTCCTTCGGAAGTGCGCGCCTCCGGCTGCCGCGAGGCGGCCTGAGCGCGCGGAAACTGCTGAAACACAAGCGATTCGGCTACAATATCGTCTCTCGATCGAGCAAAAAAAGTTGGGCATCACCGGCAATCTCAAGACCATGCAGCTGTCCGAGCTGCTGCAGTGGCTGTCGCTCGGGCTGAAGACAGGGACGCTCCTGATCGAGGGGCATGGTGTCGAGAAAAGAATCTATTTCCAGAACGGCCGGATCTACTCCTCCTCTTCGTCGGACCAGCGCGAGTACCTCGGCCACTTCCTCGTGTCCCACGGCTACATCACCGAGGAGGAGCTGAAGATGGCCATGGAGGTCCAGGAGGAGTCTTCCATCCTCCTCGGGAAGATCCTCGTCATGATCAACGCGATCTCCGAGACCGACCTGCTGCGCCTGATGCGCAAGAAGGCGGAGGAGTCGATCTACGATGTCTTCCTCTGGGAGGAGGGGGACTTCGAGTTCGTGGACGGAGACCTCCCGGACTTGAAGATGGTCCCCCTTTCCCTCGACGTGACCGGCATCATCATGGAAGGACTGCGCCGCTACGACGAATGGCAGCGCATCCGGGTCGCCGTGGCGGACCACTCCGTCGTCCCCCAGATCGTCAAGCCACTCAACCTCGAGACCCTGACGGAGCAGGAGAAGCTCATCGTCCCGTACATCGATGGGCAGCGGACGATCGAGGAGATCGCTCTCCAGACGCACAACGCGGAGTTCAACGTATCGCGCCTCGTGTTCGAAGGATTGCGCAACGAGACGATGGCAATCTCCGAGGGAAAGCTGGACGCCCGCCGCGTCGTCGCGGTGGGGAGCGGCACCGTCGAGGACGAGGTGGACCATTTCCTCCAGCGCGGGAGGGCACGCCTGAAGGAAGACCCGCAGACGGCTTACAGGATGTTCAAGGTCGCCTCGGACCTGGATCCCTCGGACGGCCGCGCCGCCGAGGCGATCCGCGAAGCGGAGCGCGAGATCAAGTCCGCCCTGCAGAAAGACGGTGTCTCCGGGGAAAAAGTGCCGGAGCTCGCGATCCCGGTCTCCGATTTGACCGAGCGGTCCTTCTCGCCGCACGAAGGATTCGTCCTCTCCCGGATCAACGGTCAGTGGGACGTCAAGTCGATCATGAAGATCTCGCCGATCCGGGAGCTCGAGGTGCTGATGATCTTCCAGAAGTTCCTTCGGGATGGGGTCATCCGGTGGAAGGGCAGGAAATCCGAGGCGCGATGAGGCTCATCCGATGAGCGGCATCCACGGCGGGGCGGGGATCGCCGTGCGCGAGCGCGGTTTCCGGCTGCTCCAGTTCGGAACGACGCTCGGGGCGCTGGCCCTCCTCTTCTTCGAGGTGCGGGACATTCCGGCCGAGCGCACGCCGGAGATCCTCTTTTTCATCGCCCTGACGGCGTTCGCCTTCCGCCTCCGGGTCCGGTACGCCGGAAACTTCCTGGGTCTCGAAGCGGCCACGCTCGTACCGGCGATCCTCATCCTCAACTCGCCGGGCGCCGCCATGCTGATCTGCATCGCCGCCGACGTCGTCGCCAAGGTCGTCGGACGGATGCGGCGCGTCCTGCTCTCGACGGCGTTCGACCTCTCCCAGCTGGCCATTTCGTACGGCCTTGCGGCGATATTCTTCCGCGAGCTGCAGGAGGCGGCACAGGGTCCGCTCGCCTTGACGGCGCTGGCGGGCGGCGTGCTCCTCATCTTCTTCTTCTTCAACATGGCGTTCGTCTTCTCCTACCTGGAGATGGGGCGTCTCGTGCCGCGCCCGCGGCTGCTCGAGATGGGACTCTTCCAGCTCATCGCGCTCGGCCTGCTGACTCCGATCGTCGCCCTGGAGATCCTCGTCTATCGGAGCTACGGCCCCGTCGGCCTGCTGCTCGCCTTTTTCCCCGTCGTCCTGGCCGCTTTCGTCGTCCGGGGCCTCTCGACGATGGAGCAGAAATACAGCGAGGTGGCGCGGGAGAACCAGCAGCTCGCCGTCCTGCGGGAGATCTCGAACATCTTCGCCGTGGGGACGCGGGGCGACCGATACGAAAAGGTCTTCCAGGCGATCCGCAGGCTGCATCCGGTCGAAGCCATGGCCTTCATCGAGTGGGCGGAGGACGGGGAGGGAGACGTCTCGGTCCACACCGTCGGGGCCGTGGCGGCGACGCGAGCGCAGCTGCTCGGCTGGATCCGGGAGAATCGACTCGAGGAAGCGGGGGCTGGGGAGGGAGGGGAAGCCGTCGAGCGCAGAACGGGCCAGGCGCGGACCGTCCGGCTGTCGCCGGACCTTTCCTATCAGGTGATCCTGCGGCTCTCGACCATCGAGCTGAACACGGGCGTCCTCGTCCTGGAGAGCTCTTTTCCCGCGATGCACTCCACCTCGGCGACGACGTCGCTTGCCGCGCTCGCCGACCAGATTGCGCTCGTCCTCCAGGACCGCGCGATCCGCGCCCAGATCCAGGAGCTTTCCGAACGCAACCGAGAACGCGCCGAGACGTTCAGCCAGATCCTCGAGGTCTCCAACGAACTGAAGCGCCACTTGAACCCCGACACGCTCTTCCAGTCGATCGTTTCCGCCGTGGCGCGCAGCCTCGGGTTCGATGTCGTTCTCCTCTCGCTGTACGACGCGGAGCGCGACGTCTTCGTTCGACGGGCGCAGCACGGGCTGGACCGTCGTTGGGAGGAGATCCAGGGCCAGGAGGTGCCCGCGGAAGAGATCACCCGGTTCTGGACGGACCCCAACCGGATCTCGAAGTCTTACCTCGTGCGCAACCGGACCTCCCGCGACCTCGGTCCGTACGACGTCGTGCAGTCGCCCGGCTCTCGCCGCCGGGGCGCAAACGGCTGGCGGCCGTACGAGATCCTATGGATCCCGCTCGTGTCGGGCGAGCGCCTCGTCGGGTGCCTGTCGGTCGATTCCCCGCGCGCCGGCCAGTCGCCGACGATCGAGACCGTCCAGGCGCTCGAGATCTTCGCCAATCAGGCCGTCACGGCGATCGAGAGCGCGCGCAGCTACACGGACGCCCGCGAGCAGAGCATTCGCGACGGCCTGACCGGCGCGTACAACCACCGTCACTTCCAGGAGTCGCTTCAGAAGGAGCTCGGGCGCGCGGAGCGCCTCAACCGCCCGCTGACGCTGCTGATGCTCGATATCGACGACTTCAAGTCGGTCAACGACCGATACGGACACCCCGTGGGAGACGCGATCCTCCAGCGCATCGTGACGGAGATCCGCGGAGAGGTCCGCGGAGACATGGACCTGGTCGCGCGCTACGGAGGGGAAGAGTTCGCCGTGATCCTCCCGGAGACGTCGATTGCGGAAGGCACGGAGGTGGCCGAGCGCGTGCGGCGCCGTGTGGACGAACGCCTCTTCCGACCCCCCGACAGCAACGACGTGCTGCGCGTGACCGTCTCCATCGGGTTGGCGACCTACCCGCACGATGCGACCACGAAGAAGGAGCTCATGGACCGGGCCGACGCCGCGCTCTACCGCGCCAAGCGCGGCGGCAAGAACGCAGTCGCCGTGACTTCGGAGCCCGCGGAGCCCCTACCGCCTCTCCCCCACTGAGAGCGGCTCAGCCTCCCCCGTTCTTTTTCCTCCGCGGGCCCGAGACGGCGGGCGAGTCCCGGTCGAAGAAACGCAGCGGCCAGTCTTTCGCGTCTCCGGCGTAGTCCACGCCGATCCTCGGAGAGACCCCGATCCGAGGACGTCGCTCGCGCCGGAAGATCCGGAACTCCCTCCCCGCGACGATGTCGCTCCCGCTCGCCTCCGTGGTGATCGCGAGCGCGGCGCAGAACCGTCCCGGTCCGGAGAGGAGCCGCGCGGGCGCTTCCGGCGGACCGGCCGCGGCCCGTATCAGGACCGCCTCGGGAACCCCCGGTCCGCGCGTCACGACGTTGGCGCAGGAGTGCATGCCGTAGACGAAGAAGACGTAGAGGTGGCCGCCGTCCGCGTACATCGGCTCGACGCGCGGCGTGCGGCGGCCTCCGCGGGAGTGGGCGGCGGCGTCCGGAACCCCGAGATAGGCCTCCGTTTCCACGATGCGGGCGGCATACCACGCCCCGCGAAAGCGCCGCGCGAACGTCGCGCCGATGAGGGCCCTCGCCACGCCAACACAGTCGCCGCGGTAGAACTCGCGCGGCAGGAGCTCCAGACCTTCCGCCGCCGGGTCCCGGCGGAGAAAAGGATCGGGCACGCCCTTCGCAGTATCGCGCCCCCGGGCGGCCACCGCCCTCACCTTAAACTGCAAACGGAAGGATTGTATGAATATCCTCGTGACCGGCGGGGCCGGATTCATCGGCGCGCACATGGCACACCGGCACGCCTCCGACGGGCACCGTGTCGTCGTCGTGGACGATCTTTCGGCGGGACGCCGGGAGAAGGTCCCGCGTGAAGCGCGCTTCGTCCAGGCGGACCTCGCCGAAACGGACCTGGAGCCTCTGCTGCGCGACGAGCGGATCGAGTTAGTTTCGCACCACGCGGCGCAGATCGACCTCCGCCACAGCGTCGCAGACCCGATTCACGACGCGCGCGCGAACATCCTCGGCTCTCTGAGGCTCTTCGAGGCCTGCCGTCGCGCCGGAACGCGCCGCATCCTTTTCGCTTCTACCGGGGGCGCCCTCTACGGCGAGCCCGAAGGGGGCCGCCCCGCGCCGGAGACCCATCCGACCAACCCGGTTTCCCCCTACGGGTGCGCGAAGCTCTCGATCGAGAAGTACCTCTACTACTACCAGGTCATCCACGGCCTCGAAACGCAGGTGTTTCGGTACGCCAACGTCTATGGTCCCGGACAGAGCGGCAGCGGCGAAGCCGGCGTCGTCGCGATCTTCGCGGAGGCGATCCTCCGCGGCCGGCGCCCCAAGATTCGCGGGGATGGGGAGCAGACGCGGGACTACGTCTTCGTCGGCGACCTCGTCGAGGCCGCGGCCCGTGCGGTCGACCGCCCCGGAAGCGGCACCTGGAACGTCGGAACGGGCGTGGAGACCTCGGTCAACGACCTCTACCGGCTGATCGCCGGCGCCCTGAGCTACCCCGAGGAGGCCGAGCACGTGCCGCTGCCTCCCGGGGAGCAGCGCCGCAGCGTCCTGGACGGCACGCGTCTCCTCTCCGATTTCGGGCTGGTGCCCTACACGCCGCTCGAACGGGGGATCCCCGCGACTGCCGAGTACTTCCGGCAGACGATCCGATAGCCCGTCCCCCTCAGATCATCGCGTCGTCGAGGAGCGGTCTCCCCTGCGCGAACCTCGCGATGGAGAGCGGGCCGATGTCCAGGGAGAGCGGGAGGCCCAGAAGGGATTGCGCGACGAGCTGCCCGGTCGCCGGGGCCATCATCAGGCCATGACCGGAGAAGCCGCATGCGAGATGGAGGCCGGGCAGGTCCGGGTGCTCTCCGAGCAAGCCATTCTGGTCGGGTGTCATCTCGTAGAGCCCGGCCCAGGCAGCGGCCTGCTCGAGGCCGGCGAACTCGGGGACCCGGCGGGCGAGCAGCGGCTTCCACTCGCGCGCGAAGAGGTCCTCATCCGCCTCGAAGCGCTCCCCCGGCGGCTCGGCGGCCTCGGTCTTTGCGATCACGATCGTATTGGCTTCGGCGCTTCGCCAGTGGATCCCGCTCGGGTCGATGACGACCGGAAACTCGTAGCTCCAGGGGCGCGGGAGGACCGCGCGAACGAGCTGCTGCCGGACCGGGGTCACGGGAATCGAAACACCGGCCATCCCTCCGACCCGTGCCGAGAAAGCCCCGGCCGCGCAGACGAGCCGTGAGGTCTCGATGCGGCCGGCCCCGCGCGTGGCGATTGCCCGCACGCGGCCGTCTCGCTCCACCCCGGTCAGCTCGTCGGCCAGGAATTTCGCGCCGAGGGACTCGGCCTTCGCACGGAAGCCGCCGAGGATCGCGGAAGGGTCCCCGTAGCCGTCCTTCCGGCCGAATATTCCGAGCTCCACGTCCGAGACGTCGAGCTCGGGGACTCGCTCGCGAATCTCCTCCACCGTGAGCGGCTCGACGATCGCGCCGGCCGCGCGCATCCGCGCAAGCCGTTCGAGAAGACGCGCGGTCGAGTCTCTGTCCCCGAGGAAGAGATAGCCGCGCTGTCGGAACTTCCCCGCCGCGGCCCTTGCCCCCACTCCCATCGTCTCGTCGAAGCGCTCGTAGAATGCGACGCTCATCTGCGCCATGCGCACGTTGATCTCGCAGCAGTACTGCTGTCGCACGCCGCCGAACGCGAGCCGGCTCGACGCCCGCCGGTAAGCGGGATCGCGCTCCAGAACGAGGACCTTCCCGCCGAAGCCCATCGAAAGGAGGTTGTAGGCGACAGAGGACCCGATGACCCCTCCGCCGATGATCGCGATGTCAGCGCCCGCGGTTTTCCCGGTCATGGACGGTGACGCCGGCTCCCGTTCAGGAGGGAGGAGGCGTGGAGCGTTCGGCCGTCGGCTTCGATACCCTTTTGACGACGACGACCGTGCGGTCGTCTTCCGGGTCGGCGGACTTCGTGAACTCCTTGACCCTCTCGATGATCTGACGCGGGATCTCGTCGGCCGGTCGGTCGCGCAGCGCGGTGAACGCGTTCTTCAGACGCTCGATCCCGAACTCGCGGCCCCTCGGGTCCGTCGCCTCGACGATCCCGTCGGTGAACAGGAGCAACGCGTCCCCCGGCTCGAGCGAGAGAAACCCGCGGCTGTAGGTCGAAGTCGCCGAAGGCCCCAGCACCATGCCCGTCTGCTTGAGTGTCGTGACGCCGCCGCCGTGGAAATGCAGCGGCGGCGGATGGCCCGCGTTGACGTAGATGAAGTTGCCTTCCTCCTCGATCTCGCCGTAGAAGAGGGACACGAACTTCGTCGTCATCCGCGACTGGTGGATGATCCGGTTCAGCCGCTCGACGGTCCGCACGATCTTGAAGTCGCGGGCGACCCCCATCCGGAGTCCGGTGTAGACGTCCCGCACCTGGAGCGCCGCCGGGAGGCCGTGCCCCGAGGCGTCCGCGATGGCGATTCCGTAAATGCGGTCCGTGACCCGTATGAAGTCGAAGAAGTCACCGCCCACGATCTCGGCGGGCGTACTGAATCCGGCGATGTCGAATTCTCCCCGCCGGGGCGGGCGCTTGGGCAGGATCGACATCTGGATCTGGCGCGCCTCGTTGAGCGCCGAGACGAGCTTCCCTTCGCGCAGCTTCTGGTCCACGGCGTGCCGGAGGATGCTCAGCGATGCGACGAGGTCGTCGGCGGGAGCCTGCGGATCCACGGTGAAGGAAAGGATGTACTGGTCGTTGCCCACGGCGATGGCGGCGAACCGGTCCGCGCCGACCTGCTTCTCGAACTCGGGATCCACGCCCGGGGCGTTGCGATCCATGACCGCGACCCCCTCGTCGATCACACTCTGGACCGGCGGATACTCGCTCGAAACGAAGATCCCGGGTGGCACCGCCGCGGCGTCTCCGAAGGTGCGCGTCAGCTCGTAGCCCCCGTCGCGGCACTCCCATACGCGCCCGCCCCGCACGCCGAGCTCGTCCTGGAAGTTCTCGATTACGGCGGTGGCCGCCTCCGCGATGGTGGAGGACACGTCGGAGGAGCGCTCGATCGCCTCGATCGCCTTTTCGACCTTACGGAAGACGGACTTACGGTTGTCCACGGGAGCGGGCGATTCTATCGTGTCGCCCGCGGCAGTCGCTCGTCGTTCCCGCCGGGGATGGCGAGCGACTTCAGGCGGGCAACAGAATGGCGCGCACGGGTGAGGCGTCGAGCTCCTCGAGACGGAGCGGGAGCGCCACGAGCCTGTAGTCTCCCGGCTCGACCTCCGCAAGATCCAGATTCTCGAGCAGCGCGACGCGCCGCGACAGGAGCGCGCGATGGGCCGGGAGATCCTCGGCGTCGTGCGGATCGATCGATGCCGCGTCCGTGCCGACCAGAAGGGCGCCCTTCTCCGCCAGCCGGACCGCTGCCAGGGGTGAGAGGAACGCCCTTCCCCGAGACCGGAAGAGCACGCGGGGCCGCCCGAGGCATTCGCGAGGCAACGCGTCCGGACCGACTTCGCCGCGCCCGGTGAGAGCGACCACGCGGGCTGGCCCCATGAACGGCGCGAGGTCGAGGGCTCCGACGAAAGCGCCTTCGGCGAAGACGTGCGCGGGTGCGTCCACGTGAGTTCCCAGATGGGAGCTCATCGTGAAAGCCATGGATTCATATGGCGAGCCATCTCCCAGGCTGGCCGTCGAACGGGTAGTCAGGGGGACGTCGCCGGGCCAGCTCTTGGTGCCGGGACCCAGGGGGCGCGAGATGTCCCAGATCCTCAGCGCATCCGGCGCACGGTCCTTTTTTTGGCGTACCGTTCCGCGATGTGAGGATCGTGAGCGCGATGCCGGGAATTCAGCGGGACGTCGCGGTACTCGGCGTCGCATCGGTAGCAGATCGTAACCGCACCGATGCGCGTCGCGACGATCCAGTCCACGACCACGCTCGCGAGGAGAGCCGGCGTGAACCAGATCCACCCGAACCTCCATCCGATGAAGACCGCCAGGCCGAGCGAGAGCGCCATCAGGAGACAGCCGATCCGCTGATCGAAATCTTTCTGTACGAAGAAGGCCCGGTTCCCGCAGAAGACGCAACGCTCGACGCCGGCGCCGCCGAGGGCGCCGTCCGGTCGGACCGGATAGGCGCGGCCGCAGCGCGCGCACCCTGGATCGGCGGCCGTCAGCGGCTCCGTGAACTCGCGCGCCGCGAGGCAATCAGGGCAGTAATAGCGGGCACGCAAGGCTACGCAGGGAATCCGGTGGCGACGGTGAGGTACGAGGAGAGCATCTCGCCGATCAGGACGAAGACGAGGGCGACGTAGAGCAGGCCCGTCGCCGCTTGATTCGACTTCATCTCGGCGCTCCGCCAGATGAAGTACGAGAGCGCGAGGGGGCCGGCGATGCCCCAGAGCACCCGGAAAAGAAAGAAGAGAGCGTCCCGCTCGGGGGAGAGGAGAACCGCCAGACCCTCGGGCCGCGGGTTCACGGCGAACGCCAACCCCAGAAGCAGCGCGCGCAGGAGCGCCAGAGCGCCGAAGAGGGCCGCGCCGCGGATCAGGAGCCTGAACGGAAGGGAACGTGAAACGAGATACCAATGCCCGAGGTTCATCGTGAGAAGGACTGCTCCGAAGAAAAGAGCGCCGGCGATGGAGTTCACGATGGTCCAGGAGCTCCCCGAAGGCCGTGGGGCGGAAGCGGCCACGCCGACCATCGCAGCGGCCGCGCAGAGGCCGCCCAGGCCGAGGAGGGGCCGCGCCGTGCGCGCTCGGTTTGCGTGGGCGGCAACCGTGAAGGCTCCGACCAAGCCGACCGCCGCCCATCCCAGGTTCTGCGGGAGACCCAAGGGATGCAGCAGAACGGCAAACAACATGAAGAGGAACGCGAGAGCGCCGTGCAAGCTGAAGAATCCCTTTCCGAGCGTCTTGACGGGGAAAAAGAGGAGCAGCAGAGCAGTTCCGGCCCCGGCTTCCAGAAGAAAGAGACCCAGGCCGCCCCGCGCCATGAGGGGGCGGAATATAACCGACGCCTCCTAACGCGCGGAGGCGCCGGAGCTCGCGACGATCTCTTCCGCGATGCGCGATACGGCGTCGACGAGTCCGTGATCTCCCTGAGGGATCTCGATGTATCGCGACCCCTCGGCGAGACGTCCGGATTCCTCCCAACGGCGCCAGGTCTCCTGCACGATCTCTGGCGGCACGCTTTCGTCGGCGGCACCCATGATGAGGGTCACGGGTCTCGTCGGAGGATCGCGATCGACCGTCAGAGAGGCGAGCCTTTCGAAGAAGGCACGATGAATGGGGAGGTCCCGTCCCTGTGCGTAGTGAAAGAAAGTGAGCGGATCGTCCGCGGGCAGTTTGGCCGTCCAGCGGGACCCAAAGCCTATCGCCGGCGCGATCAGGAGGAGAGGCGCCGCCACCCCGCGCGGGCTGGCGGCCAGGGCGACCAGGGCGCCCAGGGAGCTGCCCACGACCACGACCGGACGGTGCACCTTGGATTCCCAGACGGCGATCTGCACCATCGCCTGGAAATCGAGCCGCCGAAACGACGGGGCATTCAGATCGGGCGCCACAAGGCGGAATCCTTTCGGGCCGAGGATTTCCCGGAGCGCGGTGACCTTCCTGCCCATCGGACCGGAAGCAAAGCCGTGCAGGTAGAGGACGGTCTTCACGGCGTCGAAGCGTACATCCCGGGTCGCGGCTGGCGCGCTAGACTCCTCGCGAGGAGATCCCATCCATGACGCGAAAGATCACGCGGCGCGCCGCCGGACGGCTGCTCGTTGCCGCTCCCGTCGCGCTCTCCCTCTCCGGCACAGGAGCCGACGCACAGACGTCGCCGAAGCCCGCGCCGAAAGCGCCGACGCGGCCGAAGCCGGCGGCCCGTCAGCAGCGGGAGCTCGCCAAGGCAACCGAAGGCCTCGAGAAGGCCGCATCTGCGGTGCGGGCCATGAAGATCCCGATCGGGACCGAGCCGGCGTTCCTGTTTCGCCCATTCCGAAGCAAGGCATGACCCCCGAAGAAGCCCTCGCCCGCACGGTCGCCGATGTCGGGCCTGAGGTCCGCGCCGGCCGTCTCACGTCGGTGGCGCTGACGGAGGCTTCCCTCCGAAAGCTCGACACGGTCGGTCGAGAACTCGGCAGCGTTGCGTCCCTGTCCAGGGAGCAATCTCTCGAAGAGGCGCGGCGGGCCGACGGCGAGATAGCGGCCGGGAAGTATCGAGGTCCCTTGCATGGGATTCCCTATGGCGCAAAAGACCTGCTGGCGACAGCGGGCTTCCCTACGACGTGGGGAGCCGGGCCCTTTAAGGGGCGAATCCTCGAGCCGGACGCAACGGTGGTGAGGCGGTTGCGCGACGCCGGCGCCGTTCTCGTGGCCAAGCTCGCCATGATCGAGCTCGCGGGGGGGCTCGGTTACAACATCGCCGCCGCTTCGGCGACGGGAGCTGCGAAGAACCCGTGGGATCGGAACCGCTGGACCTGCGGGTCCTCCTCCGGCTCGGGCGGGGCGACTGCAGCGGGTCTCGTCGGCTTTGCGATCGGTTCCGAAACCTGGGGATCGATCCTCTGTCCGTCGGCCTTCAACGGCGTGACCGGCCTGCGGCCCACCTACGGCCTCGTGCCGAGGACGGGAGGCATGGCGCTGTCCTGGACGATGGACAAGATCGGTCCCATGGCCCGATCCGCCGAGGACTGCGAGCTCGTGCTCGACGCCATCGCAGGCCACGACGCGGCCGACCCCGGATCGCTGCAGGAGACTCTACCGGCGCGGTCTGCCTCGGACGACCCCCGACGCTATCGAGTGGGAGCCTACCGGCCTTCCTTCGAGAAGTTCGGCAGCCAGGAGGTCGAGCGCGCTTTCGACGACGCGGTCAAGGTGTTCGACGGTCAGGGAATTCGTGTCAGCGACGTGAAGCTTCCCGATCTACCATTCGACCAGACCGCCATCCTCATCATCGTCGTCGAAGCCGCGGCGGCATTCGAGCCTCTCATCACCTCCGGACAGGTCCAGCGCCTGGCAGATCCCGGCGCCGACGTGAACTCCCGCGCGGCGCGCTCGATCCCCGGCGTGGACTACGTCCGGGCCATGCAGGCGCGCCGGATCTTGCAGCAGGAGATGGCCAAGCTCTTCGAGACCTACGACCTCGTCATCTCCCCCACCGTTCCCATGCTGGCCACGAAGCTCGAGGAGAAACTCGAGGCCGCATTCGCCTACTCGGACCCCCTGGGATCAGGCGGCAACCTCGCGGGCTTGCCGGCGCTGTCGCTTCCCTGCGGGTTCTCGGCGAACGGTCTCCCGATCGGGATGCAGATCGTCGGCGCTCCGCTTAGTGAGAGGAAAGTTTTGGTGCTTGGGAAGTGGTTTCAGCGGGAGACGGAGTGGAATAGGCGGAGGCCGACCAGCTGACGTCTATATGGTACGAGAGCCGAATCGGCTCCACTTCTTCTCGGCAAGCGATCGCTGGGCGACTACGGTCGCCAGTGGCTCTACGACTGAAATGGGTTTCGCCGTTGGAACGTCTCTCGAAAGGCCCTAAGGCTGAATGTATCAAGGTCCTTCTGCTTCAAAGACTTTTCGAGAAGGGCAGCTGCAGCACGACCTTCTGGAGTCCTTCCTTCCTTTCGCAGGATAGGTAGGGCCCATCTTAACTCACTTGCCGCCTCCGATGGCAGATCAAGTAGAAGTGCGACCTCCGAGATCAAGACGGCGACATACGCGGCAAGCCAAAGCATATCCATAGAAACATACTGACCTTTAGCACGCCGAAACGCCCTCAAAGCTTCGGGGTGCATCGTCTGCACAGATAGGAATCCCCCGAGGATGGTCCAGAAGTCTGCGCTGCTGGCGGTTGGCTCGGTTCCCTCCAGCATCTGGGCCGCGGAGCGCAGAAACCCTGCTGCCTCCTCATGCCGGCTGAGTTCTACCAGGGAGTCGGCAAGTTGTGTAAGTACGCGGACCCGGAGTACCGGCCGCTCCTGCACGGAGTCATCGTTCAAAAGTGGCCTAAGTAAGTCAACTGCTCGATCCGAGCGTCCTCTGATCTTCTCGGCCATGGCTTCGACGTGTTGGCACTTCGCAGCCCAAACCGGCATTGCGAACCGGTTGAGGATCGCGCGGACGTTCTGGGATTCTCTTACGACGTCGTCAAATTGATAGTTCAGGTACAAGATCGCCAGTCGAGAGAATGCGATCTTCGCGAGGCCAAAATCCGGATATACGGTATTTAGAAAGAATCCTTCCGCTTGGTTGAACCAATGGGAGGCATCGTCGAGCTTCCCCCGAAATCGCGCTGCCACTCCCGCCATCCAGGATAGTTCCGCTTTGAAGTACTCTCTCTCGTCAAACATGCCGGCGGGTTCTTTATAAAGTCCTTCCAAGCCTTCTAGTGCACGGCGCGTAGCTCGAGCGGGGGCGCGCTCCAAGTCTCTAGCTACAGTTGCGCAGTAATTGAAAAAGTTGCCAAGAGAGCCAAGGGGGAACGTCAGCCTTACGTCTGCCTGGTAGGCGTCGCCGGTTTGCTTGCGCAAAGAACGGAGAGTCTCTGGGTCCAGGCCGCAGGCCGTCCAGCCCATATCTGCCAATCCCCGGAGAAGCTGACGCATTTCCTCGTCGCCCGCGAGAAGTCCCGGAACCGCCACCCAGGTATAAACCTTATTTAAAACCGCGATATCTAGTCGCCTCTGCCGCCCAGGAAGAACAACATGCATCAATGCGTACAGAACGTCCTTCAGGTCATCTCCAGCCACGGCGTGATAGCCGGTTCTCTCGGCAGTTACCTGGTGAAGAAGACGTTCTGCCTGTTGGATAGCCTCGGCACGGCCGAGGCCCGTTCGAACGGCCCTGTCTCGGCTGACTGCTAGCCAACTTGGAATTAGCTCAATTAGCTCAGCATCAGTCGCCAAATGGCTCCTCCACCTGAGGATCAGAGGATTGATCGGCTGATGGATCTCGCAGACTCCAAGTCTGCGTCAGGCGTGCTCGCCTCGCCGCTTTTCGCTGGAAGTTTGCAGAGAGATTGTCGACGACTCGCGTCAACCAGGCTTTAGGGTTACCTTCCGCTCGTATTTTTCCAATGGCGAGCAGGAAAGCTTCCTGAACTATATCTCTAGCGTCCTCTTTGGAGAGACCGTGTTTCCACGTAGCCCTCCGAACAAGAGGCATGAAAAGGCGCGCGTGAAACTCTTCGAGCTGTTCTGAAGTGGCCGGTGGCCGGGGGTCCATGGGCGCCCGCCGAGCCTCCGAAGTCACTGAGATCCTACACCGCTCGCCACGGGCTTTTTTTTTCTCTCTCTCTCTCTCTCTACATTGTCACGAGCGACAGACCGCAGCACGTCAAGCCTTACCAGCGTCTCCGACACACCCGTAGCCGGCACTTGGGGGGGGCCAAGCGACGATTAACTCAGCCTCGCAAAGCGAGGCCACCCAGCTAATTAACGGTAGGAACTGGAGAGGCGTTCCCGCAGATCGCTGAGAGCTCTCGGATCAGCACGGCGCTGTCGCGCAGTCTCCTGAAGAAGTGCGACAGCAGCGGCGACCTCAGCGCCCAAGTCCGCCTTCGCTATCGCGGGCAAGGCTGCGAGGATCTCCCACTCCGCTTCCCGCGGCTTTCCCAGAGATAAAAGGGTATCAGCGATAGCTAAACCGACGAAGGATTCAAAGTTGGCATGCCCGAGCTGGTGGTAGTCCGCCCGAGCAGCCCGATAAGCTTCCAGAGCCGCCTTTAGCCGTCCCTGCGCACGATAGGTCGACCCAATGCTCCACTTCAACTCTGCCACCGCAGTTGCTCTGCCATGCGCGGCGATGACCGGCACAGCCCTCTGATAGTAGGCTTGGGCCTGATCAAACTCGCCAAGACTTGCCGTGTAGTCACCCAGATGGACAAGAACCTGACCAAATAGGGATCTCTCAGGGGAGTCTTCCAAATCGGCGCAGAGTGTCAAGAACGCCTGAAAAGCGTCTTCGCCCCTTCCGGCAGCTCGTAGTGTCAGGGCGTGAACAAATCGCGTCTTGAAAGCTTCAGCAGACATTCCGAGCTTGGCAAAAGTGCGAAGAAGGTCCGGAATAAGGTCTAGGATTTCGTCATAGCGGTGCGTCTCGTACCTGACAGCAAGTCTCGCATACGCAACACTCGCTAAAAGAGGGCCGGGATTAATCGTATTCTGATACGCGGCGTCCGCGCGATCAAACCACCGTTCCGCCTTCTCGTACTCGCCTATGGCGCGACACGCGGCGCCTGCGAACCGTGCGAGTTCGCCGCAAACATAATCCTTTTCGTCGAACAGGCCGAGAGGCTCCGATGAGCGCTGAACCCGGTTGAAGAGATCGGCCGCGGCTTCGCAGACCTCAGCGGGGGCTGTTTCCAGCAACTCCTTCAACAGATTGATCACCGCGAAGATGATCTCCGGCTGCCGGAGATCGACAAAGATTGACTCGGGAGAGCGCCCTTCCCTAAGAGACTTCAGATATTCGCTCGCCGCCTCAATAGCGGAGGCGGCAGAAAGATTCTGTCGCCGTTGCCGGGGCGCGAACGGAAGGACCCGAGCTGCTTCAGGCATCAGAACGTCGGAAGCTCAACAGCTCTAGGCTTCGCGAGAAATCTCCTGCCACATCACCCGGATCCCGATCGAGAAGGCGCTTTAGCTTGTCGCTCGACTCTCTCGAACCGATCCCGACAAGGTACTTTTGGTACTCACGAGCGAATTGGCAACATGCAACGAGAAGGAAAGGTCTCAGGTCACGAGGGCTGCCAGCTCCAGGTCGTGAGCAGAACCGGGAAAACCAAACGTAGAGATCTTTTTCGAGTTCAACCGCCTCAGCCTCCTCGAGACCGTAATGGCTGACGAGGGCAATATGAATCAGGCCAAGCGTGTCTTGGAAGACTGTTTGGATTTCACCTTCAGTCTTCTCCTGCGGGGATCCGACAGCCTCGTCAGAGATCTCCATGCGTAGTCCTTTCTAGGAAGATTACGCAGAGAGTACACCTGTCCGGCAGGACAGTCAAACCGTTTGGCGAAAAAGACAATCGCCTCGCAAACCACTATTATTGAGTGGTTTAGATGCTAGTTAGGGATGCCGCCGACGAGACTCGTCAAGGCTGCTCCTTATTCGCCAATAGGCCCTGGCCCAATGCCGGGGCCGAAAACCGCGAAAAAACAGGTCTGCCGGCCCCGCGGCGCGGAAAAGCGCAGGCGGAATGCGGCATGCCCGAAACCTCCCCCCTCGCCACGCCGGTCGGAAAAACCCGGCTCAGCCTG
>JBHENW010000201.1:0-6302 GCA_046261875.1 Thermoanaerobaculia bacterium
CAATTCGTCATAGACCTCTTTCTCGCGGCCCGCCTTGATGCCCTCCGCCGCGCACTTCTCCATGTAGCTTCGGACCATCAGCTTGCCGGCGCCTCGCAAGGCCTCCTGCGCCGCGGCGATCTGCTGCAGGATCTCGGCGCACGGGCGGTTCTCTTCCAGCATCCGCTCGATGCCGTCCACCTGCCCTCGCGCCCGCTTGAGCCGGCGCCGGACTTCGAGCTTGCGCTCGTCGGGAACGAAGATCGTCTCGACCACCGGCAGCGTGCCTTTTGCGGGCATCGGCTTCCTCCATAACCCGGAACGAATACAGGGGGGGAGTATATTCTAAGTCCCGGTAATCGCGGGTCTCCTCGAAGGGGAATAGTTGTCATTCGATCGAGCTTCGAGGGGTCGGATGCTCTGCTCCGCCTCCGGTCGCGGGTATATCCTCGGAACACGATGCGTCTGAGAGGTTGGTCAGCCCCTCTTCTGGTGGCGCTCGTCGCCGCGCTTCCGACCCTCGTCAGCCTGTGCGAGCTGCGCTGCGTCTCCCCCGGTACAGCGCCCGAAGCGACTTCCGACCAGCACGGTTCATCGAGCTGTTCGGGCCACGAAACCGACGGGGCGGGCGAAGCGCCCAGAGGCACTCCCGCCGAGTCGAGTCACGAGTGTGGCGAGCACGTTATGCTCGCGAAGAGCGGCGTCGCTTTCTGTTTTCAGCCGGCCAGACACTTCGCCTGGCTCGCTGTCGTGTGCGGCGCTTCTGACACGATCGCGGAGCCGCTGAGCCACGCCGGGATTCTTTCGATCTCCTCGGATCTCTCCCCGCCCTCGGGTCGAAGTCCGGCCGTTCTTCGACTCTAGTCCTCCTCAAAATCCGATTCTCCGTTCGGCGCGAGCAGGTCGCGCCGAACGGACCTTTTTCGGTGAGGAGATCCGATGGCTATCAATAAACGTATCTCTGTTCTCGCTCTCACGATCCTGGCAACCGTTCTGGCAGCCGCTCTGATCGCCGCGCTCACCTTCGGAGGCGGAGCGAAACGGACGATCGCCAGCCGCAGCGCGGCTGCCTTTCGCGAGGCACAGCAGAAAGGCGAGCCTGTGGCCGCAGAGGCGCACGGCCATGGCGCGCTCTCTCCCGCGGCCGCTGGCCAGCCTGCGCATGCCGGGCATGGCGGCGCTGAGATGAAAGAGCCCGAGAGCGCGGAGGAGCGAAAGGGCCATCCGCAGGACGCGGCGGGAGGCCACGCCGATATGCAGCACGGCTTCAGCCCCGTGCCGCCGAAACGCCGACCAGGCGGAGACCATGCCGGAATGCATCACGGAGGAGCTACGGCGGCAGGGACGTCTCGGGATCCGATGCCTGGAGCTCCGGTGGTTTCCCCGCCAGAGCCGAAAGCGGCCGAGGCCTCTTCGGGTCAGCCGGCGGAGACCCTCCAACCGGATCCGGTGGATGGTCCGGCGCCGACGTCGGTCCGCGATGCGCGGCGCTCCGCGGAGATGTCTCGGGAGATGGCGCCGGGGGGGCATGCGATGCAGCACGGCGCGACCGCGTACCGCCAGCTCGATGCGGGACGCGACTCGGTGACGACGCCATCCGAAGAAGGGGGCGCCGCGCACGAACATGGCATGCAAAAGAGCTCTCCGCCGCCGGCTCCGACTCAGCCTCCCGGGATGAAGAAGCCTCCTCCCGACGTGCAAAAGCCCTCGCCCGAGCCGACGCACCCGCCGCATCACTCGGGCCGCAGCGAGGAGGACTGGCGGGACGGCGAGGCGGTGCGATGAGGCGCCTCGCGTGGAATCGGGTCGCCTGGATCCTGCCGGCCGCGGTCTTCACCGGATGCGCCTCGGTGCCGCGCGACGCCGGCTTCTCCGACGTCGAAAAGGCGGTCACGGAACGGACGGGGCACCGCGTCGTCTGGCAGGACGCGTCGCGGAGCGCGCCGGCGACGTCGGATGAAGAGATACAGCCTCTGCTCCAGGGTGAGCTGACGGCGGACCGCGCCGTCGAGATCGCGCTCCAGAACAATCGAGACCTGCAGGCCACTCTGGCGGAGCTGGGAATCGCGCGGGCAGACTTGATCGAGGCCGTCACCGTGAGAAACCCCCTCTTGGATGGGGAGATCCGGTTTCCGGGGAGGCCGAAAAGCCCCTTCGAGATCGCCGTCACGCAGACGCTGCTCGACTTGCTCCAGCTTCCTGCCCGGCGGCGATTCGGCACAGCGCTCTTCGAGGCCTCCAAGCTCCGGGTCACCGGCGCCGTCGTCCGCTTCGCCGCGGAGGTGCGCTCCGACTACTACGATCTGCAGGCGGCGCAACAGATTCTCGCCCGGCAGCGGGTGATCACCGAAGCCGCGCGCGCTTCGGCCGAGCTGTCCCGCCGCCAGCACACCGCCGGCAACATCTCCGATCTCGACCTGGAGAACGAGCAGGCCCTCTACGAGCAGGCGAAGCTGGACCTCGCCCGCGCCGAGCTCGAAGAGCTTCAGGCGCGCGAGATCCTGATCGCCGACCTGGGCCTCCTGGATGGCAAGACCTCCTTCGATCTCCCCGACCAGTTCACGCCGATCCCCGAGCGGGAGGGCTCCCTGGAAGGGCTGGAAGAGAAAGCGGTCGCCGAGCGGCTCGACCTGCGCGTGGAACGGCAGGAGCTCGAGGCCGCGCAACGCAGGCTTCCCGTCTCGCGCTGGGCCGTGCTGGAGGATCTTTCCCTGGGCGTTCACCGCGAGCGGGAGCCCGAAGGCGAGTCCACCACCGGACCGGCTCTGACTGTTCCGATCCCGATTTTCAGTCGCGGCAACGCGCAGAGGGCCCGCGCCGCCGCCCTGCTGCGCCAGGCGCAGCAGCGTCTGGCGGCCCTGACCGTCAACGCGCGCTCGGAGGTCCGCTCCGCCCGGGAGCGGCTGCTGGAGGCCCGCGCCCGCGTCGAGTACCTGCGAGACGTCCTTTTGCCGCGGCGCCTCCGGATCCTCGCACTGACACAGCTCGAGTACAACGCCATGCTGCGCGGCGTCTTCCAGCTCATCCAGGCGCGCCAGAACGTGGCCGGCGCGGAGCGCGAGCTCGTGCTGGCGCAGCGAGACTACTGGATCGCCCGCTCCGATCTGGACACCGCGCTCGCAGGAGTGACCCGCTTTTCCTCGCGCCCGGAGAGGCCCGAGTTCATGCGGCTCGAACTCTCCCGGCCGCCGATGCAGACGCAGACCAGAGAAAACGAATAGGACGGTATGCCATGATCTCCCGAAGAAGACTTCTCTTCTCGAGCACCACGGCCGCGGCGGCGACTGCCGCCGGCCTGCTCAATCCCCGGCGCCTCCTCGGCGCGGTCCGCGAAGCGAGCGGGCGCCCGGCCAACGGCCGGTACACGCCCGTCGTGACGCCCAACGTCGGTCGCCTTCCCTGGAAGATGGAGGACGGCTTCAAGACTTTCCACCTCGTCGCCGAACCGGTCGTGCGCGAGTTCGCGCCCGGGCTCAAGGTCAACTGCTGGGGCTACAACGGGACGAGCCCCGGACCGACGATCGAAGCGGTCGAAGGGGATCGGGTCCGGATGTACGTCGAGAACCGGCTGCCGGAGCCGACGTCCGTCCACTGGCATGGTGTCCTGTTGCCCAACGGGATGGACGGAGTCGCCGGCCTGAACCAGCGGCGGATCGAGCCGGGCGAAACGTTCAAGTACGAGTTCACGGTGCGGCAGCACGGCACCCAGATGTACCACCCGCACTTCGACGAGATGGTCCAGCAGTCCATGGGGATGATGGGCTTCTTGATCTTCCATCCGCGCCGGCCGATTCGCCGGATCGACCGCGATTACGCGATCTTCCTGAACGAATGGTTCATCAAGCCCGGGACCTCGACGCCGGATCCGACGGTGATGCTCGACTTCAACGTCTTCACCTTCAACAGCCGGGTCTTTCCCGGCACCGAGCCTCTGGTGGCGCGCCTGGGTGACCGGGTGCGCATCCGGATCGCCAACATCAGCATGGATTCGCACCCGATCCACCTCCACGGGCACACCTTCCGCTGGACGGGAAGCGACGGCGGACCGCTCCCCGAGTCCGCCTGGATTCCCGAGACGAGCATCAACGTGCCGCCGGGGACGACCCGCGACATCGAGTTCATCGCGGACAACACGGGGGATTGGGCGCTCCACTGCCACAAGGTCCACCACACGATGAACCAGATGGGGCACAACCTTCCGATCCTGACCGGCGTGGACACCTCCGGCGTGGAGCAAAAGCTCCAGGAACTGATCCCCGGCTACATGACGATGGGCACCACCGGCATGGGCGACATGACGGACATGGGCACGCCGCGCAACACGCTGCTGATGGGCGGGGGCGAAGGGCCCTTCGGAACGATCTTCATGGGGGGCATGTTCACGATCCTCAAGATCCGCGAGGGCCTTCGAAGCTCCGACAAAGATGTCGGCTGGTACCGGCATCCCACGGGCACGGTGGCCTCCGCGGTGGCAGGCCGGCACGCCGCAGGGCTGCCCGCGCCGGCGGTCCCGTCCGGCCAGCCGCGGTATTCCTCGCGGCTCGCGGCTGCCGCCGCGGCCGGCCCGCTTCAGGCGGTCAAAGCCAACGCGTGTGGGACGCCGCCGCAGGGACGTTGAGCCATGGCGAGACCGCTCCGATACCTCCTGCTCGCCGTTTCTGTCCTTCTTCTGGCCGTTGCCGTTCTTCTCTTTCGGTTTTCCCGGCATGGCCTGAGCGTTCACGATGACCCAACCCAGGCCGAAGAACTCCTCGCGCGGGTTCTCCGAAACCTGGCGGCTCCCGCCGACCTGCGGGAGGCGAAGAATCCCGTGCGGGCGACTCCCGAGATCCTCGTGGAAGCCCGGGGCCACTTCGCCGACCACTGCGCGGTCTGCCATGGCAACGACGGGAGGGGGAATACGACTCTCGGCCAGCGCCTCTATCCGCGCGCGCCGGACATGACGCTGGAGGCGACTCAGTCCCTCTCCGACGGGGAGATGTTCGCGGTCATCGAAAACGGCATCCGCCTGACCGGCATGCCCGGCTGGGGAGACGGCACTGCGGAATCCGCCCGCGGGAGCTGGGGCCTGGTTCACTTCATCCGAAATCTTTCAAAGCTCAGCGAAGAGGACCTGCGAGAAATGGAGAAGATGAACCCGATGACTGCCGAGCAGTTCGAGCAGATGAAGGAGGAGGAAGCCTTTCTCCAGGGAGAACCCGAATCATCTCAAACGAAGCCACGGACTCGACCCTCCACGCATTCTCATTGAAAAGGAGAAGCCATGCGTAAGACCGTTTCGCTGTTCATCGCCGCCCTCCTGATCGCCGGCGCCGCCTCCGCGCACGGCGGCCACGCGCACCAGGTCCTGGGCACCGTCAAAGAAATCCGCGGTGATGCCGTGATCGTGACTACGAAAGACGGCAAGGAGGTCACGGTTCACCTGACCGGGAAGACGAAATACGAAAAGGCCGGTGACGCGGCCGCGCGAACCGATCTTTTCGCCGGTTCCCGCGTCTCCGTGTACCTCGAGAACGATGGCAAGACGGCGGCGACCGTCAAGATCGGGGCGCCGAAGTCGAAATGAGCGGCAGGTCTCTGAAATCGAAGGCACGGCGTGCAAAAAAAGCCATGCAGCGACTCCACAATGCGGGAGCGATTGAAGAAGTAACGAATGGAGGATCTATGAGTGGTTTCCTGAGTGTCTGCATCGCGCTGGGAATGGCGCTCTCTCCCACAGGCTGTCGCCGAAATGATGCCGCAACGCCGGAGGCTTCCGCGCGGGCGGCGGAGCCGCCGGCGCAAGTCATTGAGGTTAGCCCGGTGGCCTCCGCCGCATACGACCTGCAGTTCCTCGACACCATGCCCAAACACCATCAGATGTCGATCGACATGGTGAGAATCGCGGAGGGGAAGTTTTCGGACAAGGAACTGGGGCGCTTGGCGAAGAAGATGGCCGAAGACCAGGGAAAAGAGAACGCCCAGATGAAGCAGTGGCGGGAGCAGTGGTTCCCCGGCGCGCCGAACGCCGAGAACATGCAGATGCCCGGGATGGCGTCGATGGGAAACATGGACATGAGCCACATGCAGACGGCATCGGGCACGGAGCTCGATCGCATGTTCGTCGACATGATGGTTCCGCACCACCAGAGCGGGATCGAAATGGCCAGGGACGCGCTCGCGAAAGCCGAGCACCAGGAGATCAGGGACCTCGCTGAGAAGATGATTGCTAAGCAGCAGAAGGAGATCGACGAGATGCAGCGATGGAAGGCGCGGCGCAGCTCCGCGAAATGAGCCGCATGATCCGAGCCCTTCTCGGCGCCGTTGTCGCGATTCTTGTCGCC
>JBHENW010000202.1:0-9379 GCA_046261875.1 Thermoanaerobaculia bacterium
TGGTAGCCGAGCGTCCGAGAACGAAGAACGACAAGATCCGTATCCGGCTCAAGGCGTTCGACTACCGGATCCTGGACCAGTCGGCCACGGAGATCGTGGACACGGCCCGGAGGACCGGGGCGAAGATCGCCGGTCCGATTCCGCTGCCGACCGCGGTCTCTCGTTACACGGTCAACCGCTCCCCCCACATCGACAAGAAGTCGCGTGAACAGTTCGAAATGCGCACGCACAAACGGCTGCTCGACATCCTCGAGCCCACTTCCCAGACGGTCGACGCCCTGATGAAGCTCGAGCTGCCCGTGGGCGTGGACGTCGAGATCAAGGCGTTCGGGAAATAGGGCCATGGCGGTGCACGGGATCATCGGCAGAAAGGTCGGGATGACGCAGATCTTCCGGCCGGACGGGACCGCCCTGCCGGTCACCGTCCTCCAGGCGGGGCCCTGCCTCGTCGTCCAGAAGAAGACGGCGGGCCGGGACGGCTACGAGGCGATCCAGATCGGCCTCGTGGATTCGCGGCCGGACCGGCGCGCGAACAAGCCCGCCCGCGGGCGCTTCGACGCGTCCGGCGTCGCGCCGATGCGGACGCTCGCGGAAGTGCGCATGGACGCGGGCGACGAGCTCAAGCCGGGCGACAAGGTCCTCTGCGACGCCTTCAAGGAAGAAGATCACGTGGACGTCATCGGGGTCTCCAAGGGGAAGGGGTTCGCGGGTGTCGTGCGCCGTCACCACTTCCGGGGAGGCGCCGCAACCCACGGATCGATGTTCCACCGAGCCCCCGGGTCGATCGGTCCCTCCGCCTTCCCCTCGCGCGTCTATCCTGGCACGCGCTCCTCGGGGCGGCTCGGCGGCAAGCGGTCGACCGCGAAGAACCTCGTCGTCGTCCGGGTGGACGCCGAGAAAAACCTGCTCTACATCCGGGGGGCCGTCCCGGGCGCCCGCAACGCCATCGTCAAGATCGTCCGGTCGAGCTTCGCCCGGCCCGACGGGAGCAAGTGAGGAGCGCGCCGATGGCCACGGTCCCCGTCGTGAACTGGAAGAAGGAGCAGGTGGGCGAGGTCTCGCTGCCCGCCGAGGTCTTCGAGTACCCTTATCGCCGCCATCTCGTCTGGGCCGTCGTCCGGGCGCATCTGGCCGGCAAGCGCAGCGGCACGCACAACACGAAGACGCGCTCGGAAGTCTCCGGCTCGGGACGCAAGCCGTTCCGCCAGAAGGGGACGGGCCGCGCACGCCAGGGAGGCGCCCGCCCTCCGATCCACCGGCACGGGGGGATCGCCCACGGGCCGAAGCCGCGCTCCTACGCGCAGAAAATCTCCGTGGCGGAAAAGAAGAATGCGCTCAAGGCCGTCCTCTCCCGCCGGGTCAAGGAGGAGCGTCTCCTCGTGCTCGACGGCATGGACCTGCAGGGCCACCGGACCCGCGATCTGAAGTCCGCGGTGGCGGTGCTCGGGCTCGAGGGGAAGACCCTGTTCGTCGATTCGCGTGAGAACGAGAAGCTCACGCGCGCGTCTCGCAACGTCGCCGAGTGGAAGCTCGTGGACCCGCTCGCAATCAACGCGTACGACGTGCTGAACCACGGCAACGTGGTCCTTTCGCGGCAGGCCCTGTCGCGCGTCGTCGAGACCCTGGGAGCCTGACGTGGAACCGCAACAGGTCATTCGCCGCCCGTTGATCACCGAGAAGTCCGCGCGACTGAAGGAAGGCGCCAACACGATCTGCTTCGAGGTGCACCGCGACGCGAACAAGATCGAGATCCAGAAGGCGGTCCAGGCCCTCTTCGGGGTCAAGGTGACCGACGTGCGCGTCGCCAACCGGCAGGGGAAGCTGAAGCGCATGGGGCGCTTCATCGGCCGCCGCAAGGACTGGAAGAAGGCGTACGTGCGCCTGGCGGCCGGCGAGAAACCGATCGAGTTCTTCGAAGGCCTCTGAGCCGGAGACGAGGGATACACCCATGCCGCTGAAAAAGTTCAAGCCCACGTCCGCCGGCCGGCGTTTCCAGTCGTCGCTCGATTTTTCCGAGCTGGCGCCGGTCCGACCGGAGAAGAGCCTCACGGTGGGCCTGCGTTCCACGGGCGGGCGCAACAACCAGGGCCGGGTGACCTCGCGGTACATGGGGGGCGGGCACAAGCGCCTGTTCCGTCTCGTGGACTTCCGCCGGGACAAGATGAACATTCCCGCAAGGGTCGCGTCCATCGAGTACGACCCGAACCGCTCCGCCCGGATCGCGCTGCTCCACTACGTGGACGGCGAAAAACGCTACATCCTCGCGCCGGACGGCCTGAAGGTCGGCTCGGAAGTCGTGTCCGGGCCCGCCGCGGACATCCTGCCCGGCAACGCCCTCCCGCTGCGGGGCATCCCGCTCGGCACGACGATCCACAACATCGAGCTGAAGCGCGGCCGGGGCGGTCAGCTCGTGCGGTCCGCCGGGGCCGCGGCACAGCTCATGGCGAAGGAAGGCGGCTACGCCCAGGTGCGCCTCCCATCGGGCGAGGTGCGGGAGATCCACGTCGAGTGTTACGCCACGATCGGCCAGGTCGGCAACCTCGAGCACGAAAACGTCTCGGTCGGCAAGGCCGGACGGAGCCGCTGGCTCGGCCGCCGGCCACACGTCCGCGGCGTCGCGATGAACCCCGTGGACCATCCGATGGGCGGCGGCGAGGGCAAGACTTCCGGAGGGCGGCACCCGACCTCTCCCTGGGGCTGGAAGACGAAGGGGTTGAAGACGCGCAACAACAAGCGGACGGACGATTTCATCGTGCGCGGCCGCAAGGCGAAGGGTTGAGTAGTTAGAACATGGCACGTTCGATCAAAAAAGGGGCGTTCATCGACGAGCACCTGACCAAGAAGGTGGCCGTGCTGAACGACACCCGCGAGAAGAAAGTGATCAAGACCTGGTCGCGCCGCTCGACGATCGTTCCCGACATGGTCGGGCACACGATCGCCGTGCACAACGGGCGCAAGTTCATCCCGGTCTACATCGCCGAGAACATGGTCGGTCACAAGCTCGGCGAGTTCTCGCCCAGCCGCATCTTCAAGGGGCACGGCGGGAAGAAGGCCGAGGTCGGGGCGAAGGTCGGCGGAGCGCCGCCGACGGCCCCCGGGGCGGCCCCGGCCGCCGCGCCGGCGGCGCCCGCGGCCAAGACGTAACGCCGGAGAGGAACGATGAAGGCGACCGCCACGCTCCGCTACATGAAGGGGTCCGCGCAGAAAGCGCGGCTCGTGGCCGACCTCGTGCGCGGCAAGTCGGTCAACGAGGCGGTCGCGATCCTGCGCCACACGCGCAAGTACGCGGCGCGCGACATCTTGAAGACGCTGCGCTCGGCCGTCGCGAACGCCGAGCAAAAGGAAGCGCAGGTGGACGTGGACGAGCTGGTCGTCCGCAAGATCACCGTGGACAAGGGGCCGCAGGAGAAGCGGGTCCGACCCGCCCCGATGGGACGCGCCTACCGGGTGCTCCATCGCAAGAGTCATTTGACGATCGAGCTCGCGGACAACCCGTCCGCGAAGTCCTGAGAGGGGTTTGATGGGCCAGAAAGTTCATCCTTACGGCTTCCGCCTCGGGTTCAACCGGACGTGGCACTCGCGCTGGTTCGCGACGAAGGACTACCAGAACTACCTGCACGAGGACCTCAAGCTCCGCCGGGAGCTCAAGCGGCGCCTGTCGCACGCCGGCGTCTCCGAGGTGGACATCGAGCGCTTCGCGAACAAGCTGAAGGTCAACATCCAGACGTCGCGCCCCGGGATCATCATCGGCAAGCGCGGCGCCGAGGTGGACAAGCTGCGGGACGAGCTGCAGAAGCGGACGAAGGCGGAAGTCCACATCAACATCATCGAGATCCAGCGGCCGGAGACGGACGCCCAGCTCGTGGCCGAGTCGATCGCGCTCCAGCTCGAGCGGCGCGTCGCCTTCCGGCGCGCGATGAAGAAGGGGATCGAATCGGCATTCCGCTTCGGCGCCCAGGGGATCAAGATCCGCTGCGCCGGCCGGTTGAACGGGGCCGAGATCGCCCGAGCCGAATGGTACCAGGAAGGTCGGCTGCCGTTGCACACGCTCAAGGCGGACATCGACTACGGGTTCGCCGAGTCGAACACGACCTACGGAAAGATCGGCGTCAAGGCGTGGATCTACCGGGGCGAGCAGCACAAGGCGAAGAACCGCCGGAAGACGGCGTAGCCGGGAACAGAGCGGAGACCTGATCCATGTTGATGCCGTCGAAAGTCAAGTATCGCAAGCAGCAGCGCGGGCGCATGCGCGGCAAGGCCCACCGCGGCGGGACGCTCGCGTTCGGCGACTTCGGGCTCCAGGTCCTCGAGCCGGGCTGGGTCACCGCGCGTCAGATCGAGGCGGCGCGCATCGCCATGACGCGCGCCGTCAAGCGGGGCGGCAAGATCTGGATCCGGATCTTTCCGGACAAGCCGTACACGAAGAAGCCGGCCGAAACCCGCATGGGCAAGGGGAAGGGCGCCCCGGAGGGCTGGGTCGCGGTGGTGAAGCCCGGCCGCGTCCTCTACGAGATGGAGGGGGTCGAGCCTGCCGTCGCGCGCGAAGCCCTGAAGTTCGCGGCCGACAAGCTCGGATTGAAGACGCGCCTCATCACCCGCGAGTCGGAGATGGAGATCGCATGAAGAAGAAGGAACGCGAGACGCTCGCCCAGCAGGGGGAGCCGGAGCTGGCCGAAAAAGAGAAAGAACTGAAGGAAGCGGCGTGGAAGCTGCGCCTGCAGAAGGCGACCGGCCAGCTGGAGAACCCCAGCCGGCTGAAAGCCCTGCGCCGCGACCTCGCGCGGGTCCAGACGTACCGCCGGGCCCTCGAACTGGCGCGGACGGAGGGGCAGTGAGCGAGACGGCGCAGACGCAGACACCCGCGGAGCCGAAGTCGCGCGCCCGGGCTACGAAGACCGGCCGGGTCGTCTCCGACCGGATGGAGAAGACGATCGTCGTCGAGGTCGAGCGCCGCGTGCAGGAGCAGCGGTACCAGCGCACGATCAAGCGGACGAGCCGCTTCATGGCCCACGACGAGGAGAACGCCGCGAAGATCGGCGACCGCGTGCGGATCGAGGAAACGCGCCCCCTCTCGCGCCGCAAGCGCTGGCGGCTGCGCGAGATCATCAGCCGGGCCCGGGCCTAGGAAGAGCGAGGGGTTCCGATGATCCAGATGGGCACGATCCTCCAAGTGGCCGACAACTCCGGCGCCCGGCGCATCGCGTGCATCCGGATGCGGGGCGGAGCGGCCGGACGCTATGCCGGCCTGGGCGACATCATCACGGCCTCGGTCAAGGAGGCCGCGCCGGATTCGCCTTTCGTGGAAAAGCACGGGAAGCGCGTCGTGCGCGCCGTCATCGTCCGAACCCGGCGGAACCACCGCCGCCGCGACGGCTCCTACATCCGGTTCGACGACAATGCCGCCGTCCTCATCTCCAACGAAGGGGAGCCGGTGGGGACGCGCGTCTTCGGCCCGGTCGCCCGGGAGCTGCGGGAAAAGAAGTTCATGAAGATCATCTCGCTCGCGCCGGAAGTCCTTTGAGGACTTTGAGAGCAGCCCTGTGATGCGCAAGCCGAAGCTGAAGAAGAACGACCTCGTCGTCGTGATCGCCGGGAAGGACCGCGGCCGCCAGGGCAAGATCCTCAAGGTCCTGCCGGCCAGGGACCGCGTGATCGTCGAGCGGGTCAACATGATCAAGAAGCACGTGCGGCCGAACCCGCAGCGCAACATCGCCGGCGGGATCTCGGACCGCGAAGCGCCGATCCACGTGTCCAACGTGATGCTCGTGGACCCGGACCGCAACACGCGCACGCGCATCGGCCGGCGCCGGGACGCCGACGGCAACCCGGAGCGGTTCGCGAAGAAGAGCGGCGCCGCGCTCGCGTGAGCGGGCAGCGCCAGGCATCAGCGTAAGGACGGAGAGAACGACCTTGGCACCCAGACTCAAAGAACAGTACACGCGCGACGTCGTGCCGTCGCTCCGCAAGGAGCTCGCGATCGACAACACGATGGCCGTGCCCCGGCTCGAGAAGATCATCCTCAACATGGGGCTGGGAGAAGCCGTCGCGAACCCGAAAATCCTCGAAGGGGCGGTAGAGGAGCTCTCCGCGATCGCCGGACAACGCGCCGTCGTGACGAAGGCCAAGAAGTCGATCGCGACCTACAAGCTGCGCACGGGCATGCCGATCGGGGCGCGGGTGACCCTCCGCGGCGAGCGGATGTGGGATTTTCTCGACCGGTTGATCAACATCGCGCTGCCGCGCGTCCGCGACTTCCGCGGGGTCTCGACGAAGGCGTTCGACGGGCGCGGCAATTACACGCTGGGCATCCGGGACCATTTCATCTTTCCGGAGATCGATTACGCGAGGACGGACAAGTCGAAGGGATTGAACGTGACGATCGTCACGACGGCGGGCCGGGACGACCGCGCGCGGACGCTCCTGCGCGGCCTGGGGATGCCGTTCGCGCAACCACAAGCACGGGAAGGACGATAGGACAACAACTATGGCCAGAAGGGCAATGCGGATCAAAGCGGCTCGCAAGCCGAAATTCATGACGCGCACGGTGCGGCGCTGTCGGGTCTGCGGGCGCGCGCGCAGCGTGCTGCGCAAGTTCGGCCTGTGCCGGATCTGTTTCCGGCAGAACGCCAGCGCGGGATACATACCCGGCGTCGTGAAGGCCTCCTGGTGAAGACCATGAAGCCGATGACCACCAAGATCGACGATCCGATCAGCGACCTGCTGACGCGCCTGCGCAACGCCATGCGCGCGGGGCACGAGCGCGTGGACGTTCCGGCCTCCCGCCTCAAAGCGGACCTCCTCAAGGTCCTCGAAGCGGAGGGTTACATCGCGGCGTTCCGCAAGGCCGAAGAGAAGGGCCGGCCGGTCCTCCGGGTGCAGCTGAAGTACGACGGCGAAGGCGAGCCGATCGTCGCCGGCCTCGAGCGGGTTTCCCGGCCGGGCCGCCGCGTGTACGCCCGCTCCCGCGAGATCCCGGAGGTGCTGGGAGGCCTCGGAATTTCGATCGTTTCCACATCCCGGGGGATCGTGACGGGCCGGGAGGCGCGCGAGTCGCGCCTGGGCGGCGAGATCCTCTGCAACGTCTGGTAGGAGAGAGATGCCGTGTCGCGCATAGGACGCATGCCGATCCCGATTCCTCAGGGGGTCGAGATCCATTCGGAGGGGCAGACGGTCCGGGTGAAGGGCCCCAAGGGGGAGCTCAGCAACCGGGTGCCGGCGGGCCTGACGGTGACCGTCGAGCAGCAGGAGGTGCGCATCGCGCGCGCCAATGACGAGCCGCAGCAGCGCTCCTCGCACGGCCTGCTGCGCAGCCTCGTGGCCAATTCGGTCCAGGGCGTCACCAAGGGCTTCACGCGGGACCTGGAGATCGTCGGCGTCGGCTACAAGGCGGAGATCAAGGGCAAGACGATCGTCTTCAACCTGGGCTACTCGCACCCCATCCAGTTCCCGATCCCCGACGGGATCCAGGTGGCGCTGGACGCGAAGGCCGGCAAGCTCTCGGTGTCGGGAGCGGACCGGCAGAAGGTCGGACAGACAGCCGCGGAAATCCGGAAGCTCCGCGTACCCGATCCCTACAAGGCGAAGGGGATCAAGTACGCAGACGAAGTCATCCGGCGCAAGGTCGGGAAAGCGGGCGGTAAGTAGCATGCGGACTTCCGAGGCGAGAACCGAGTCGCGTCGCAAGGTGCGGGTGCGCATCCGCCACAAGGTGCGGGGCACCGGCGGCCGCCCGCGCCTTTCCGTGTTCAAGAGCGGTAAGCACATCTACGCCCAGGTCGTGGACGACGAGAGCGGCAAGACGCTGGCGCACGCCTCCTCGCTCGACGCGGACCTGCGCGGGGGGGACAAGACCGGGGCGAACCTGGACACCGCGGGCCGGGTCGGCGCGCTCGTGGCCGAGCGGGCGAAGAAGAGCGGTGTCGCGCGCGTCGTCTTCGATCGCGGCGGTTACATCTACCACGGCAAGGTCAAAGCGCTCGCCGACGCGGCGCGGCAGGCCGGACTGGAGTTTTAGAGCATGAGCAGCAATCGGGGAGGCCCGCGGCCGCCGCGCGAGCGGGAGAAGGAGCGCGACGCCCAGGGGCGCGAGCTCATCGACCGCGTCGTCCACATCAACCGCGTCACGAAGGTCGTCAAGGGGGGCAAGAACTTCTCCTTCTCGGCCCTCGTCGTCGTCGGCGACGGTCAGGGGCGGGTCGGCTACGGGTCCGGCAAGGCGAAGGAAGTTCCCATGGCCATCAAGAAGGGAATCGAGATGGCCAAGAAGAACATGCAGCAGATCTCACTGAAGGGGACGACCATCCCGCACGCGGTCCTCGGACGCTACGGTGCGGGGCGCGTCCTCCTGAAGCCGGCCGCGGCCGGAACCGGCGTCATCGCCGGCGGACCCGTGCGCGCCGTGCTCGAGTCGGTGGGAATCCAGGACATCCTGACCAAGTCGCTGCGCACGACCAACCCGCACAACGTCATCAAGGCGACCTTCGATGGGCTGACCCGCCTGAAGAACGCTGACGAGATGCGGCGCCGGCGCGGCATGACGGCGGGGGCGGCTGCCGAAACGGCCTCCCTGGAGCCGGCCGGAGCCGGCGCATGAAGAACCCGGCGGAGCCCGTGGCCCGGCGGAAGACGAAACGGGCGGGCGAGAGCGGACCGGAGCCCGGAAAGCTCACGATCCGGCTCGTGCGGAGCGGAATCTGCACCCCGAAGGACCAGAAAGCGACGCTCCAGGCGCTCGGGTTCAGGCGGCGGGAGCAGGAAGTGGTCCGGGCGGATGATCCCGCGGTCCGCGGCATGATCCGGAAGGTCCGGCACCTGGTCGAGGTGGAGACCGGCTCGGAGCGCTGATCCGCTCGAGGAAGACATATGGTGGAAAAGAAGAAAGACAAGAAGCCGTCCGCTCCGCGGGCCTCCAGCGGCGCGTCGGGCAAAGGGCGCGCGTCCAAGCGCGCCCCCGCCGCGGAAGCGGCGCCCGCGGCGGCCGAAGCGAAGCCTTCCCGGACCCGGCGCGGCGCCGCGGCGGCGGGGAAGAGCCGGTCTCCCGAAAGGGCTGCCTCCGCGGCGCGCACCGAGCCGCGACGGCCCGCGGCTTCCGGCGTCCATGATCTGCGACCCGCGCCGGGCGCGACGCACGCGCGCAAGCGCGTGGGGCGCGGGCCCGGATCGGGGCACGGCAAGACGGCCGGCCGCGGTCACAAGGGGCAGAGGTCCCGCAGCGGCTACCGGCACCTCCGCGGTTTCGAGGGCGGCCAGATGCCCTTGCACCGCCGCGTCCCCAAGCGGGGCTTCACGAACATCTTCCGCATCGAGTACGACGTCGTGAACCTGCGCGATCTCGACCGCTTCGAGGCGGGGGCGAACGTCACCCCGGATGCCCTGCGCG
>JBHENW010000203.1:0-14062 GCA_046261875.1 Thermoanaerobaculia bacterium
GGAGATGGTGGTGCCGGGGGATACGGTGAACCTGCAGATCCAGCTCATCACCCCCATCGCCATGGAGAAGGGGCTGCGCTTCGCCATCCGCGAAGGCGGCCGCACCGTCGGCGCCGGCACCATCACCGAGATCCTGGAGTAAGCGATGCAGGAAAACATCAGCCTCGCCTGCGCCGAGTGCAAGCGCAAGAACTACACGACGACGAAGAACAAGAAAACCAACACGGAGAAGCTCGAGCTCTCCAAATACTGCCGGTTCTGCCGCAAGCACACGGCGCACCGGGAAGGAAAGGTCTGAGCGAGTACGCCACAGGGGTGTAGCTCTAATTGGTAGAGCGGCGGTCTCCAAAACCGTAGGTTGGGGGTTCGAATCCCTCCACCCCTGCCAGAGAAAAAGCATGTTGCCGGTCAAAGAGTGGTGGCCCTCGACCCGGAACTTCTTCCGGGACGTGTGGCTCGAGATGAAGAAGGTGAGCTGGCCCGGACGCCCCGAGGTCGTCGGGACGACGGTCGTCGTCGTCGTGGCCTGCTTCCTCTTCGGCTTCTATCTCTTCGTCGTGGACGTCGGCCTTTCCTGGCTGCTCGAGCGGATCTTCAAGCTGGCGGGGGTGGCGGCGTGAACCGGGCGAACTCGGGCGAGGGGGCGGTGGGCTCCGCGCAGGCCCAGCATGCGAAGAACTGGTACATCGTCCATACCTACTCCGGCTTCGAGGAGCGCGTGCGTCAGAACCTGAAGCAGCGCGTCGAGGCGATGGGGATGGCCGACGCCTTCGGCGACATCCGCATCCCGACGGAGACCCTCGTGGAGATGAAGGGGGGCAAGCGCCGGGAGATCCAGCGAAAGTTCTTCCCGGGCTACATCATCGTCGAGATGGAGATGTCCGACGAAGCGTGGCACCTGGTCAAGAACACGCCGAAGGTCACAGGTTTCGTCGGATCGGGTAAGGAGCCCACGCCGCTCACCTCCGAGGAGGTCGAACAGATCCTCCACCGCGTGACGTCCACGAAGGAGAAGCCCAAGCCGAAGCACACGTTCGAGAAGGGAGAGCACGTCCGGATCACGGACGGCCCCTTCACCAACTTCACCGGCGTCGTCGAGGACATCAACCTGGACCGCTCGACGCTGAAAGTCATGGTCACGATCTTCGGGCGGTCCACGCCGGTGGAGCTCGAGTTCCTGCAGGTCCAGAAGCTGTAAGAAGAAAGACGCCAGATGGCAAAGAAGATCACCGGCTACGTGAAGCTGCAGATCCCCGCGGGCGAAGCGACCCCGGCCCCCCCGGTCGGACCGGCGCTCGGCCAGCAGGGGGTCAACATCATGGACTTCTGCAAGAACTTCAACGCCCGGACCGCGGCGCAGAAGGGGTTGATCATCCCCGTCGTCATCACGGTCTTCGCGGACCGTTCGTACACGTTCGTGACCAAGACGCCGCCGGCGTCGATCCTCCTCCTCAAGGCGGCGGGGGTGCCGAAAGGCTCGGGCACGCCGAACAAGGAGAAGGTCGGCAAGGTGACGAAGCAGCAGGTCGAGGAGATCGCGAAGACGAAGCTTCCGGATCTGAACGCGGCGGACCTCCCGGCGGCCGTCAAGGTCGTGGAAGGGACGGCGAGGAGCATGGGCATCGAGGTGGTCTGAAGCTGACCGCTGACAGCGCCGGCTGACAGCTCGAAGGTCGGAGGCCGGGCGCGAGCCGGCCGTTTGAACGACGAGGAGAACGATGGCAAAAGTGGGCAAGAAATACGCCGCCGCGAAAGCGAAGCTGGAGCCGCGTCCGTACAGGCTCGGCGACGCGGTGAAGCTCGTCCGCGAGATGAAGTTCGCCCGGTTCGACGAGTCGGTGGACCTGGCCATGCTGCTCGGGGTCAACCCGAAGCACGCCGACCAGATGGTGCGCGGCACCGTCGTGTTGCCGCACGGAACCGGCAAGTCCAAGCGGGTCGCCGTCATCGCGGCGGGCGACAAGATGAAGGAAGCCCAGGACTCGGGCGCGGATCACGTCGGGGGAGAGGACCTCGTCGCGCGGATCCAGGAGGGGTTCCTGGAGTTCGAGGCCCTCGTGGCGACGCCGGACATGATGCGCCTCGTCGGCCGACTCGGAAAAGTCCTCGGACCCAAGGGGCTGATGCCCAACCCGAAGGCCGGCACGGTCACGATGGAAGTCGGCAAGGCGGTCCGGGAGATCAAGGGGGGCAAGATCGAGTTCCGCGTGGACAAGACGTCGATCATCCACGCCCCGATCGGCAAGACCTCCTTCGACGAGAAGAAGCTCGAGGAGAACGCGGCGGCGTTCATCGCGGCGGTCCAGAAGGCCAAGCCGCCCGCCGCCAAGGGGAAGTATTTCCGGACGATCTCGATGTCTTCGACGATGGGTCCCGGCGTCGAGATCGACACGGCGTCGCTGGAGCTGGTGTGAGGCGGCCCAGGGGGCACGGGGGACCGCGGGCCGTCCACCGAAGGCATACCCACGGCGGTAGGCAGCGCCGGTACTCCGGCGCTGACGTCCCCCCGCCGAGCGTCGCCGCGGCCGTGAGACCGCGGCGAGCGGAGAAACGATGAACCGCACCGAAAAGACCAACGCCGTCGAGACCCTCCAGGGCGCCTTCGCGGCCTCTCCCAACGCGATCCTGTTCGGGTTCACCGGGCTGAAAGTCGCCGAGGTGACCGAGTTGAGGCGCCAGGTGCGGGGCACGAAGTCGAAATACCTCGTCGTGAAGAACACGCTCGCGCTGCGGGCGGCCAAAGGGACGGCCCTCGAAAGCGTCTCCTCGCACTTCACCGGCCCGACGGCCGTCGTGTTCAACGCGGACAATCCGGTGGCCCTCGCGAAGGTCCTCACCGCCTTCGCCAAGACGAACCCGAACCTCGTCTTCAAGGCGGCCCTGGTCGAGGGGCGGGCGGTGGCGGCTGCGGAGATCCAGGCGATCGCCGACCTGCCCACGCGGGAGCAGCTCGTCGCGCAGCTGCTCTTCCTCATGCAGTCCCCCCTGCGCCGGCTGGCGACGGTCCTGTCGGCCCCGGCGCGCAGCCTCGCGAGTGTCATGGCGCAGATAGCGGAACAGAAACCGAAAACGGCGGGCGCGGCCGAGGCCGCCCCTGCGGCGACCGAGTAACAAGCGAGTCACAAGGAGAGAACCGAGATGGCGATGTCGGCGGAAAACTTCGTGAAGGAAATCGAGGGGATGACCGTCCTCGAGCTGAACGGCCTGGTCAAGGCGCTCGAGGAGAAGTTCGGCGTCTCCGCGGCGGCCATGGCGATGCCCATGGCGGCGGGGCCGGCGGCGGGCGGGGCCGCGGCCGCTCCGGCGGAAGAGGAGAAGACGGAGTTCACGGTGCACCTGCTCGCCGCGGGCGACAAGATCAAGACGATCAAGGTCGTCCGGGAGGTCACGAGCCTCGGGCTGAAGGAGGCCAAGGACCTCGTGGACGGGGCTCCGGGCGTGCTCAAGGAAGGCGTTTCCAAGGACGAGGCGGGCAACATCAAAAAGAAATTTGAGGAAGTCGGCGCCAAGGTCGAGGTCAAGTAGGAGCTCCGGGCGCCATCTTCCAGCTCCGGGAATTCGTGGTTGTTCTCATAGTTGCCCGGCCCCAGCTCGGGCGGGGGACCTCGCGGTCCCCCGAACCCCCTGGGCCGGTCACCCAGAGTCCCTTTGTCCGCCGGAACCCTCCGGAGAGGAGTCTGAATGTCTGAGTCGGGCGTGAGCGTGTCCCCCGAACGCAGGAACTTTTCGAAGATCCGGTCCTTCATGGACCTGCCGAACCTGATCGATGTCCAGCGCCGGTCCTACGAGCGCTTCCTGCAGATGAACCTGCTGCCGGAAGAGCGCGAGGAGTCCGGCCTGCAGTCCGTCTTCACGAGCGTTTTCCCGTTTTCCGATTTCCGGGGCGCCTGCGAGCTGCAGTTCGTCAAGTACGCCATCGGCAACTGGGAGTGCAAGTGTGGCCGGCTGAAGGGGCTCGAGCACCTGCGGATGGACTGCCGCAACTGCGGGAAGCGGATCGTCACGGCGCACCCCCACGAGGAGGTCGTGGCCTGCACGCACTGCGGCGTCCAGAACCCCAACCGCGTCACCCTCTGCGACGTCTGCGGCAACCCCGTGGACCTGCAGATGAAGTACTCGGTCGCGGAGTGCCAGGAGCGGGGGATGACCTACTCGGTGCCCCTGAAGGTCACCTTCCGGCTGTTCGTCTACGACAAAGACCCGGAGACGGGGGTCAAGACCATGCGCGACGCCAAGGAAGAGGAGGTCTTCTTCGGCGACATCCCGCTGATGACCGAGCACGGAACGTTCGTCATCAACGGCACGGAACGGGTCATCGTCTCCCAGCTCCACCGCTCCCCCGGCGTGTTCTTCACGCGCGAGTCGGCCCACGGCTTCCTCGCGAAGATCATCCCGTACCGCGGCTCGTGGGTGGAGTTCGAGTACGACCAGAAGGGGATCCTCTTCGTCCGCATCGACCGCAAGCGCAAGTTCCCGGCCACGATCTTCCTGCGCGCGCTCGGCCTGGAGACGGACGAGTCGATCCTGCGGCAGTTCTACGCCGCCGTCCCGGCCCGCTTCGAGCGGGGGCGGGCCTACCTGACCCTCGGCAAGGACATCCTCAGGCAGGAAGAGCTCAAGGAGCGGTACGCCCGCGTCAAGCGCGAGACCAAGGTCGTCATGGCCGGCATCCGGCTGACGGCCGACGATCAGAAGGAGATCCAGAAGAAGGGCTCCGTCGAACGCTCGGTGGACGACGCCGCGGTCGAGAAGGCCTGCTTCCTCGCGGACGTCGTGGACCTCTCCACGGGCGAGGTCCTCTTCGAGGCCGGCCAGGAGCTCGGCCCGGACGCGCCCGCCGCTCTCAAGGAGCGCGGGATCAAGGAAGTCGAGCTCTTCTTCCCGGATTGGGACGTCTCGGGCGACATCCTCGTCAACACGATCCGCAAGGACACCCACAAGACGAAGAACGAGGCGATCCTCGAGATCTACCGGCGCCTGCGCCCCGGCGATCCGCCGACGTACGAGTCGGCGAAGAACCTCTTCGAAGGGATGTTCTTCGACCCGAAGAAGTACGACTTCTCGCGCGTCGGCCGCTTCAAGTTCAACATCAAGCTCGAGGCGGACTCCTCCGAGGACACACGGACGCTCACGGCCCAGGACATCTACCGGGTCGTCGGGTACCTGCTCCGCCTCAAGCGCGACGTCGGCCGCACGGACGACATCGACAACCTCGGCAACCGCCGGGTACGGTCGGTCGGCGAGCTGCTCGAGAACCAGTTCCGGATCGGGCTCGTGCGCATGGAGCGGGCGATCAAGGAAAAGATGTCGGTGCACCAGGACATCGACTCGGCGATGCCGCACGACCTGATCAACTCCAAGCCGGTCATCGCCTCGATCAAGGAGTTTTTCGGGTCCTCGCAGCTCTCCCAGTTCATGGACCAGACGAACCCCCTTTCGGAGGTCACCCACAAGCGGCGCCTCTCGGCCCTCGGGCCGGGAGGGCTCTCCCGCGAGCGGGCGGGCTTCGAGGTCCGCGACGTGCACCCGACCCATTACGGCCGGGTCTGCCCGATCGAGACGCCGGAAGGCCCGAACATCGGGCTGATTTCGTCGCTCTCCTGCTACGCGCGAATCAACGACTTCGGCTTCATCGAAACGCCCTACAAGAAAGTCGAGCGCGGCCGCGTCATCGACCACTTCCAGGTCACCCAGGTCGGCGACACCGGGTTGAAGCTCGGCCAGATCGTCGAAAAGAAGGAGCTGGAAGAGGAGAATGAGCGCGGCAAGCGCGGCCACCGGCGGCAGGCGGACGCGGTCCCGTACGCCTTCTACCTCTCGGCGTGGGAGGAGGAGAACTTCGTCATCGCGCAGGCCAACGCCGAGACGGACGCCGCGGGCCGGATCAAGGAAGACCGCGTCATCGCGCGGTTCAACGGCGAGTTCATCACGGCCGAGCGGGACAAGATCGACTACAAGGACATCTCCCCCAAGCAGCTCGTTTCGGTCGCCACGGCGCTCATCCCGTTTCTCGAGCACGACGACGCGAACCGGGCGCTCATGGGCTCGAACATGCAGCGGCAGGCCGTGCCGCTGCTCCAGGTCGAGGCGCCCCTCGTGGGAACCGGCCTGGAGTCCACGGTCGCCCGGGATTCAGGCGCCGTCGTGCTCGCCAAGCGCGGCGGGATCGTGGACCAGGTGGACTCCGAGCGCATCATCGTGCGCGTCGAGGGGGGCCCGGAGGCCGGGGGCGGCAAGGAGTTCGGCGCGGACATCTACCCGTTGACGAAGTTCCGGCGCTCCAACCAGAACACCTGCATCAATCAGAAGCCGATCGTCCAGGAGGGCGCCACGGTGGCCCGCGGCGAAGTGCTCGCGGACGGGCCCTGCACGCAGCAGGGGGAGCTCGCCCTCGGGCGGAACATCCTCGTCGCCTTCATGCCCTGGCGGGGCTACAACTACGAGGACGCGATCCTCGTCTCCGAGCGCCTCGTGAAGGACGACTTCTTCACCTCGATCCACATCCAGGAGTTCGACATCGAGGCCCGCGACACGAAGCTCGGCCCGGAAGAGATCACGCGGGACATCCCCAACGTCTCCGAGAACGCGCTGCGCGACCTCGACGAGTCCGGCATCATCCGCATCGGCGCGACCGTCAAGCCGGGCGACATCCTCGTCGGCAAGGTCACCCCGAAGGGGGAGACCCAGCTGACCCCGGAAGAGAAGCTGTTGCGGGCGATCTTCGGCGAAAAGGCCGGGGACGTGCGCGACGCCTCGCTCAAGTGCCCTCCGGGGATCGAGGGCACGGTCGTGGACGTGAAGATCTTCTCCCGCAAAGGGATCGAGAAGGACATGCGGGCCCTGTCGATCGAGCAGGACCAGATCGCCAAGATCGAGAAGAACTCCAAGGACGAGATCCGGATCATCCGCGAAGAAGCGAACAAAAAGATCCGCGACCTGCTGAACGGCAAGGTCTCGGCCGAGGAGATGAACGACCGCGAAGGCAACGAGCTGGTCAAGAAGGGGGGGCGCTTCACCGAGGAAGCCGTCGCGCGCCTGACGCCCCAGCAGCTCAAGCGGCTCAAGCTGAAGGACGAGGAGATCGCGGACGCGGTGCAGATCATCCTGCGCCGCCAGGACTCGCAGATCGAGGTCCTGAACCGTGTCAACGCCGAGCGCATCGAGCTGCTCCAGAAGGGGGACGAGCTCCCGCCCGGCGTGATCAAGATGGTCAAGGTCTACGTCGCCATGAAGCGCAAGCTCTCCGTGGGCGACAAGATGGCCGGCCGGCACGGGAACAAGGGGGTCATCTCCCGCATCCTTGCCGAGGCGGACATGCCCTACCTGCCGGACGGCACGCCGATCGACATCGTGCTGAACCCCCTCGGCGTGCCCTCGCGCATGAACGTCGGTCAGATCCTGGAGACCCACCTCGGGTGGGCCTCGCACGAGCTCGACCTGCGGGTTGCGACCCCCGTTTTCGACGGCGCGTCGGAAGGGGAGATCAAGCGGCACCTGAAGGACGCGAACCTGCCTTCCTCCGGGAAGACCGTCCTCTATGACGGCATGACGGGCGAGCCCTTCGAGCAGCAGGTGACGGTGGGCTACATCTACATGATGAAGCTCTCCCACCTCGTGGACGACAAGATCCATGCGCGCTCGATCGGGCCGTACTCGCTCATCACCCAGCAGCCCCTCGGCGGCAAGGCCCAGTTCGGCGGCCAGCGGTTCGGCGAGATGGAGGTCTGGGCGCTCGAGGCGTACGGGGCGTCCTATACCCTCCAGGAGCTGCTCACGGTCAAGTCCGACGACGTGGAAGGCCGCTCCCAGGTGTACGAGGCGGTCGTGAAGGGAGACGTCCCGACGGACCCCGGGCTGCCCGAGTCCTTCAACGTCCTCGTGCGCGAGCTGCAGTCGCTCTGCCTCGACGTGGAGCTCTTGAAGAAGTGAAGAAAATCATGAGTTTTCCAAACGCCTCGAGTCAGCGAACACAGCGCCATTCTCGCCATGGGATGGTGAACTGCGGCCGTTTACTCATTCCCGGCCGCGTCGAGCGGCCGCTCAAAAGGAGCGCGTGAGTGGACACGATCGCTTTCGCCAGCAAGCCGACCACGCTGAGGGACTTCAACGCGATCAAGATCTCTCTGGCCTCGCCGGAGAAGATCCGGTCGTGGTCCTACGGAGAGGTCACCAAGCCGGAGACGATCAACTACCGGACGTTCAAGCCGGAGCGGGACGGCCTCTTCTGCGCCAAGATCTTCGGTCCGATCACCGACTGGGAGTGCCTCTGCGGCAAGTACAAGCGCATGAAGCACCGCGGGGTGGTCTGCGACAAGTGCGGCGTCGAAGTGACCAAGTCGAAGGTGCGCCGCGAGCGGATGGGCCACATCGAGCTCGCTTCGCCCGTTTCGCACGTCTGGTTCTTCAAGGGGCTGCCGTCGCGCATCGGGCACCTGCTCGACATCTCGCTGCGGGACCTCGAGCGGATCCTCTACTTCGAGTCATACGTCGTCGTCGATCCGGGTGAGACGGACCTGAGGGAAAAGGAGCTCCTCTCGGAGGAGCGCTACCGGGCGGTGCGGGCCGAGCACGGGGACGTTTTCGTGGCCCGCATGGGCGCCGGCGCGATCAAGGAGCTCCTCCAGCGGGTGGACGTGGACATGCTAGCCGAAGAGCTCCGGATGATCATGAAGACGGAGACCTCGCAGATCAAGCGGCAGAAGGCCGCCAAGCGGCTGAAGGTCTGCGACGCCTTCCGCCGCTCCGGCCACCGGCCGGAATGGATGATCCTCGACGTCATCCCGGTCATCCCTCCGGAGCTGCGCCCGCTCGTCCCCCTGGACGGCGGGCGTTTCGCGACCTCCGACCTGAACGACCTGTACCGGCGCGTCATCAACCGTAACAACCGGTTGAAGAAGCTTCTCGAGCTGCGCGCCCCCGAGGTCATCGTCCGCAACGAGAAGCGGATGCTCCAGGAAGCCGTAGACGCCCTCTTCGACAACGGCCGCCGGGGCCGTGTGCTCAAGGGCTCGAACAACCGGCCGCTCAAGTCGTTGTCCGACACGCTCAAGGGCAAGCAGGACCGCTTCCGGCAGAACCTGCTCGGCAAGCGGGTGGACTATTCGGGCCGCTCGGTCGTCGTCGTCGGGCCGGAGCTGAAACTCCACCAGGCCGGGCTGCCGAAGAAGATGGCCGTCGAGCTCTTCAAGCCGTTCATCTACAACCGCCTCGAGAAGAAGGGACTCGCGCCGACGATCAAGGCGGCCAAGGAGCTCGTCGAGTCGGGCGTGACGGAGGTCTGGGATGCGCTGGAGGAGGTCATCCGCGACCACCCGGTGCTCCTCAACCGCGCGCCGACGCTGCATCGGCTCGGCATCCAGGCCTTCCAGCCCGTCCTCGTCGAGGGCAAGGCGATCAAGATCCATCCGCTCGTCTGCCCGGCGTTCAACGCTGACTTCGACGGCGACCAGATGGCCGTGCACGTGCCTCTGTCGCCCAAGGCGCAGGTGGAGGCCGAGCTCCTGATGCT
Source organism: Thermoanaerobaculia bacterium (assembly GCA_046261875.1). Classification (GTDB taxonomy): domain Bacteria; phylum Acidobacteriota; class Thermoanaerobaculia; order UBA5066; family Gp7-AA6; genus JBHENW01. The sequence continues at coordinate 9,509 of JBHENW010000203.1, forward strand.
CTCCTCCAACAACATCCTCTCGCCCGCGTCCGGCCGGCCGCTGGCCGTGCCGTCGCAGGACCTCGTGCTCGGGATCTACTACCTGACCAAGGCGCGCTCCAATGCCAAGGGGGAGGGGCGCATCTTCTCCGACTTCGACGAGGTGATCCTGGCGTTCGAGCAGGGAGACGTTACGACCCACACGCCGATCCGCGTGCGGTATTCGGGGCAGTACATCGACCTGACGACGCAGTACAACGACCAGGACATCCTCCATGCCGAGGTGCAGGACGTCGAGCGGACGCTGATCGATACGACCGTCGGGCGGGTCCTCTTCAACCGGGCGCTCCCGGAGTCCATGCCCTTCATCAACGGGAACCTCAAGAAGCGCGGTCTGACGGACTTCGTCAGCTACGTCTATCTGAACTTCGGGGAAGAGCTCACGGTGCGGATGCTGGATGACCTGAAGGACCTCGGCTTCAACGCGGCCACGCGCGCCGGGATCTCCATCGGCGTGGACGACATGGTCATCCCGCAGAAGAAGGAGGAGTTCCTCCAGGCCGCGCGCCGGGAAGTCCTCGAGGTCGAATCGCAGCGCAACTCCGGCGTCATCACGGCCGGCGAGCGCCACAACAAGATCATCGACATCTGGCACCGGACGACCGAGAACATCTCCGACGAGATGTTCCGGGAGATGAAGAAGTCCGACCAGGGGGGACAGGACTTCAACCCGATCTACCTCATGGCGGACTCGGGCGCCCGCGGCTCCAAGGAGCAGGTGCGCCAGCTCGCCGGCATGCGCGGCCTCATGTCCAAGCCTTCGGGGGAGGTCATCGAGACCCCGATCACGGCGAACTTCCGGGAAGGGCTCTCGGTGCTGCAGTACTTCATCTCGACCCACGGCGCCCGCAAGGGCCTCGCGGACACGGCACTGAAGACGGCCGACTCCGGGTACCTGACCCGGCGGCTGGTCGACGTGGCCCAGGACGTCATCGTCATCGAGGAGGACTGCGGAACCGCCGACGGGATCACCGTGTCGGCCATCATGGAAGGCGGCGACACGCTCGAGCCGCTGCGCGACCGGATCGTCGGGCGCGTGGCGCAGGAAGACATCTTCGACCCGCTGTCCGAGGAGAAGATCCTCGGCGTCGGCGACGAGATCACGGAGGAAATCGCATCGCGCGTGCAGGAGGCCGGCATCGAGCGGGTCAAGATCCGCTCGGTCCTGACCTGCGAGACCAAGCGCGGCATCTGCCGCCTCTGCTACGGCCGCATGCTCGCCTCCGGCAAGATGGTCGAGATCGGCGAGGCCTGCGGGGTCATCGCGGCGCAGTCGATCGGCGAGCCCGGCACGCAGTTGACGATGCGGACCTTCCACTACGGGGGAACGGCGTCGCGCGTGACGGAGCAGTCAAAGCACTCCGCCAAGAACCCCGGGACGGTCAAGTTCCTCAACGTGGCGACCGTCGAGCGCAAGGATGGCAACCTCGTGGTCATCAACCGCAACGGGAAGATCACGATCGTGGACAACAAGGGGCGCGAGAAGGAGCGCTACTCGGTCGTCTACGGCTCGACGATCAAGGTGACCGACGGCCAGGAGGTCGTGCCGGGACAAGAGCTCGTCGAGTGGGATCCCTTCACTTCGGCGATCCTCACGGAGGTCGGCGGAAAGATCGCGTTCCGCGACATCCACGAAGGGGAGAACCTGCGGGAGGAGACGGACCGGGTCACCGGCCTGGCCCAGAAGATCATCGTGGAGACGGTGGGCGCGGAGAAGCGCTCGCCCCAGGTCATCGTGCAGGCCGGCAAGGGCGGGGAGCGCAAGTACCTCCTCCCGATCGGCTCGCACCTCATGGTCGGAGACGGGCAGGAGGTCTCGCCGGGAGACGTCCTCGCGAAGATCCCGCGCGAGACGACGAAGACCAAGGACATCACCGGCGGTCTTCCCCGCATCGTGGAGCTCTTCGAGGCGCGCCGGCCCAAGGACGCGGCGGTCATCACCGAGATCGACGGCGTCGTCTCGCACGGCCCGATCGTCAAGGGGATGCGGAAGATCATCGTGACCGGCGACGACGGGGAGACACGCGAGTACCTCATCCCGCGCCACACGCACGTCAACGTGCAGGAGGGGGAGAGGGTGCGCGCCGGCGACCCGTTGATCGACGGTCCGATCAACCCCCACGACGTGCTGGCCATCCTCGGAGAGAAGGAGCTGCAGCGCTACCTCGTCGACAAGATCCAGGAGGTCTACCGTTCCCAGAACGTGGCGATCAACGACAAGCACATCGAGGTGATCGTTCGCCAGATGATGCGCAGCGTGAAGATCGAGGACGTCGGCGACACGGAATTCCTCATCGAAGAGCAGGTGGACCGTTTCCGCTTCGAGGAAGAGAACGATCGCGTGATGAATGCCGAGGGTCAGGCGGCGACCGCGCGGCCGATGCTGCTGGGGATCACGAAAGCGTCTCTCTCGACGGACTCCTTCATCTCCGCGGCCTCCTTCCAGGAGACCACGCGGGTCCTCACGGAAGCCTCGATCTCCGGAAAGGTGGACAACCTGCGGGGCCTCAAGGAGAACGTCATCGTCGGCCGGCTCATCCCGGCGGGGACCGGAATGGAGTACTACCGCAACGTCGTGCTCGAGCGGGAAGACATCCCGCAGGTCGAGGAGCCTGCCCTCGAGGACTTCCTGACCGATCCCGCCGAGGAGCTCGCGCTCGCCGAAGCGGACGCCGAGGTGGACGCTTCCGAGGAGGATTGAGCCGCAGACGGCGCGCCTTCCAATCTTCGATCCCGAACGGGGCCTCCGGGCCCCGTTCGCTTTTTCCGAGCCCCCCGTCTTTCGGATAGCCTTGGTCCTCCAAGCACCGCCCCCGTGCCGCGGCCAACCGCAGGAGGTCTCCCTGGCGAAGACGTGTTCCTTCTCCTTCCGGCGCTCGGGCCCCGCCGGGCCGTACGGCGCCCCGGCGACGCCATGACCGTTCTCGGTCTGTTCGGGCTGCTCCTGGCGACCGCTTCGGCCCCGGCCGGCGGCTTGAAGATGACTTTCATTGGCAACGCCGCCGTGCACGTCACGGATGGCAAGACCGCCTTCGTGACCGACTTTCCCTACCGATCGGGGGCGTTTGGCTACATGACCTACGACATGAAGCGCGTGCCGCCGCTGGAGGGCGCGGCGGTCCTGATCACCCATCCCCACGCAGATCATTTCGCGCCCGAGCTCTTCCAGGCTCGGCCCATGAAGCTCTTCGGGCCCCCGCGTCTGGCGCGGGCGGTGCGGGGCGGGCAGGAGGTTCCGTCCGGCCTGCCGCTGCGCCACGGCGATTTCGAGATCCAGGGGATCCCCACGCCGCACGGGGACATCGAGCATTTCTCGTACCTCGTCACCCACCGCGGCCGGAAGATCTATTTCTCCGGCGACACGGACAGCGACGAGGCACTCCTGAAGATGCGCGGGCTGGACGTCGCCTTCGTCTCCCCGTGGGTGCTCTTCAGCGTCGCCAAGGCGGGAAAGCGGGTGGACGCGAAGAGGATCGTCGTGTACCACCATCGTGCCGATCAGACGAAGCCGCCCTATCCGGGCAGCATCGTCCCGAAACAGGGGCAGGTCTTCACGATTCCCTGATCGGCGTCCGGCCGGCGTGCCCCCGGACGACACGCGCGCGCTCCACCTATCTTTTTCATCCCGGCGCGTCTACGCTAGAAGTCTCGGAGGTTTGATGAAGCCTGTTGGTTTCCAGCCCGCGAATGCTGCGCGCGCCATCGTCGCGGCCGCGTTCGCCTTGTCGGCAATGATCCTCCCCGCCGGATCCGCCGGCGCGGAGAAGGCGGCTCCGCCGAAGTCACGGGCCGCGGGCTCGATCACCGCCGTGGAAGCCCGGGCCCTGGCGGACTGGGCCCTCGCCCGCCCGGAGGTCGCCTCCCGGTTCCAGGGCGCGCGGACCCGCCTCCTCCATGCCGGAATCCCGGAAGCGGCGAAGGACGGAAAGGCGGCCCCCGGAAGACAGGCGCTCCTCGCTTTCCGGGACTACGACACGGGGGTCGTCCGGCTGGTGACGGTGGACCTCGAGAGCGGCCGTGTCGGCGTGAAAGAGACCGCGCGGCTGGTGCAGCCGAACCTCGAGGAGATCTCCGATGCGATGGCGATCGTCCTGGCCGACCCCCGGCTCGCGGCCTTCTCCGCGAACCCGGCCCTGATCCTCCAGGGCGGCTTTCACGTGAAGGGCCCGCACGACGACGACCCCTGCTCGCGCGAGGTCTGCCTGGAGTTCGCGTTCATGCAACGGGATCTCGAGCCCACGCCGGTGCCGGAAGAGAAGCGGAAGGCCCCCCGCCGGGTCATCGTCAACCTGTCGCGGGGAGCCGTCGTCAACCTCGATTACCGCGCCAACGCGGACGCCGGCGCCCCTCTCCCGAGGATGACGGCCGCGGAGGACGGGCGATGAAGACGGGCCGGCGCATCCTCCTGCTCCTCGCGGCCGCGTCGATCGGCGCCGTCTCATCCGCGCGCGCGCAATGCCCGGCCAACACGACCGCGGTCCAGTGGCCGACGGTCGGTCCCGTCTGGGACTTCTG
>JBHENW010000204.1:0-17098 GCA_046261875.1 Thermoanaerobaculia bacterium
CAGGTGGGTTTTCTCGGCGAGGCTCCGGGAGATCTCCCGGATGAGAGGGTTCGCGGGAGACTCGATGCCCGCCATGCGCGGCATGCTATAACCCGCGCCCGGTGAAGTTCTTCCGGCGGAACACCCACCTCGCCGCAGTCGGGATCACGCCGAGCGGCTCGCCTCTGGCGGCTCTCTGGACGTTCCCGGCGATGATCGGTTCGGCCTTCATCATCGCCTGGGCGGCCGAGGCGGCGGAGTTCCTGATCTCCCAGGGCCTGGCCCTCGCGATCCTCGCCCTCGTCCAGACGCTGCCGGAGTTCGCGGTGGAAGCCGTCATCGCGTGGAAGGCGGGCAAAGACCCGGACATGGTCCATCTCGCGATCGCGAACTTCACGGGGAGCCTCCGCCTGCTGACGGGTCTCGGGTGGCCGATGATCTACGCCGTCGCGGCCTTCTACTCGCGCAAGCGCCAAGGCAAGAAACTCGGGGCGATCCAGCTCACCGAGGACCACGCCGTCGAGGTGGTCGGCCTCCTGCCCCCCCTCGGCTATTTCGTGCTCGTGTGGGCCAAGGGGAACCTCTCGCTCGTGGACGCCGCGATTCTCACGGGGACGTACGTCGCGTACCTCTGGGTCCTGCTCCGGCTCCCGCCGCGCGAGGAGATGATCGAGGAGGCCGAAGAGATTCCGAGGGTCTCCAAGTGGGCGCTCTCGCACAAAGGCTGGAAGCGCTGGGCGGCGGTCCTGGGCCTCTTCGTTCTGGGCGGCGGGATCATCTACTTGATCGCCGAGCCCTTCCTCCAGTCCATGCTGGCGCTCGCGGTCGCTCTCGGCATGGAGCAGTTCGTCTTCATCCAGTGGGTCGCCCCGTTCCTGTCGGAGTTCCCCGAGAAGACTTCGGCCTTCGCCTGGGCGCGGCGTGTCACGCGCGCTCCCGTCGCCCTCATGAACATGGTCTCCTCGAACATCAACCAGTGGGGCGTCCTCTCGGCGATGCTCGCGGTCATCTACTGCTGGAGCGCGGGCTCGACGGCGCCCCTTCCGTTCGACGAGTTCCAGCGCCACGAGATCCTCCTGACGATCCTCCAGGCGTTTCTCGGCTGGCTCTTCCTCGCCTCGATGAGCCTCTCGGCCGTCGAGGCGGCCGGACTCTTCGTGCTCTGGTTCGTGCAGTTCGTGTTCCCGTCCCTGCGCACGGAGATGCTCTACGTGTACGGAGCGTGGATCGTTCTCGAGATCGCGCTGATCACGATCGGGAGGAAGCGCCTCGCCGCCTTCGGGGCGTTCCGCCGGGTCTGGAGGCAGCACCGTTGATGACGGTGCGGCTCTCGCGCCGGGCCGCAGCGCTGGCCCCCTCCTCGACGGCGGAAGTCGGGCGAGCCGCGAAGGCCCTCGTGGCGGCGGGCGCGGACCTGGTGGATTTCGGCGTCGGAGAGCCGGACTTTCCGACCCCCGAGTTCGTCGCCGAAGCGGGGGTCGCCGCGATCCGGGCGGGCCGGACGAAGTACACGGACGTCTCGGGCGACGGCGCGCTGCGCGAAGCCGTGGCGGAGAAGTACCGCCGCGAGCAGGGGACCCGTTGCGCCGGGAGCAACGTCCTCGTGACGGCCGGCGCGAAGCAGGCCATCTTCAACGCCTGCCAGGTCCTCTTCGAGGCCGGCGACGAAGTGGCCATCTTCCGTCCCTACTGGGTCTCGTTTCCCGAGATCGTCCGGCTCTCGGGGGCGACGCCGACCTTCGTCGACACGCTCGAGGAAGAGGGGTGGAAGCCGACCGTGTCGGCGCTCGACCGCGCCGCCGGTCCGGCGACTCGCGGTGTGATCCTCAACTCGCCGAACAATCCCACGGGCGCAGTCGTCGAGCCCCGCGAACTGGCGGCGATCCTGCGGTGGTGCGCGGACCGGGAGGCCTGGCTCCTCTTCGACGAGACCTACGACCGGTTCCTCTACGACGGGGCGATCCACGCCTCCGCCGCCAGGCTCTGGGACGAGCACTCGGCGCGGATCGTCGTGACGGGGTCGGCGTCCAAGACCTTCGCGATGACGGGTTGGCGGCTGGGATGGGCCCTCGCCGAGCCCGAAGTCGTCTCGGCGATGAGCTCGTTCCAGAGCCACTCGACGTCCAATGCCTGTTCGATCTCGCAGGAAGCGGCCCGCGTCGCGCTCTCGGACCTTTCGCGGTCGGAGGCGGCGGTGGAAGGGATGCTCGCCGAGTACGCCCGCCGCCGCGATGCGATGCGCGAGGGCCTTTCGGGAGCTCCCGGCGTCCGGCTGTCCTCCCCGGAAGGAGCGTTCTACGTTTTTGCCGACGTGGCCGGGCTCTGCGGCCGCAAGGGGATCGGGGAGTCCGCCGACCTCTGCCGGCGCCTGCTCGAGGAGGCGCACGTCGCCGCCGTTTCGGGCGATGCGTTCGGCGCCGAAATGTGCGTCCGGTTCTCCTTCGCGACGTCGCTCGAACGGATCCGGGAAGGGACTCGCCGCTTCACCGCCTGGGCCCGGGCCTAGCGGCGGTCCCGGCGGCGCCGCCCGATGCCGACCGCGCTGCTGACCGGGGCGACGGGATTCTTCGGACACCACGTCGCCGCGGCCCTGATCGCCGAAGGCTGGACCGTCCGGGCGCTCGCGCGCGACCGCGCGCGGGGGCGGCCTCCCGGCCCCTGGAATCCGGCGGTCGAGAAGGTGGGAGGGGACCTCTCCGAAGCCACCGACCTCTCGGCGGCGGCCGCGGGCTGCGAAGCGATCGTCCACGTCGCCGGGGTCGTCAAGGCGCGGCGGCTGAGGGACTACCGGGAAGTCAACGCGGCGGGCACGGAGCGGCTCGTGCGCGCGGCGCAGCAGAGCGCTCCCGCGGCTCTCTTCGTCCTGGTCTCGAGCCAGGCCGCCGCGGGGCCCGCCCGCTCCGGCCGCCCCGTGCGCGAAGAGGACCCTCCGCGTCCGGTTTCCTGGTACGGGATCTCGAAGCGGGAAGGGGAGCTCGCCGTCGAGCGGGGGTGGCGCGGTCCCTGGATCGTGCTGCGGCCGGGCGTTCTCTACGGGCCGGGCGACCGGGGCCTGCTGACCTATTTCGAGATGGCGGCCGCGGGCTGGGTCCCGGTCCCGGCTCGGCGATCGTACATCCAGGTCGGAAGCGTCGAGCAGGCGGCCACGGCCGTCGCCCGGGCGGCTTCCCGAAAGAACCTCGCCGGGCGCACCGGGTTCCTGTGCGATCCGGAGCCCGTCGGGATTGGAGACCTGGCGGCGGAGATCGCGCGCCTGCCGTCGCGCCCCGCCCGCCTCTTCGGCGTACCGCACGCCTTCGTCCGGGGGGCGGCGCTGCTCGAGACGGCGCGCGAGTCGCTGACCGGCCGATCGCGTCCTTTCAACGCAGACAAAGCGCGCGAGCTCCTCGCTGGAGACTGGCTCTGCGACCCCCTCCCCATGCGGCGGGACCTCGGTCTGCCCCCGCCCCTGCCCCTCGCCGAAGGGCTCCGCCGGACGTGGGACTGGTACCTGCAGACGGGCTGGATTCGGGACCGGAGGGCCCCTGGCGCCCCGCGGGGGGGTTGAAGTTTTGTAAAATTTACGATTAAGATCCGCCCGGCTTTCCACCGGCACAAAGCACGGGAGTGAGCATGAGCAAGAGCGCCCCGGCGGCCCGGCCCGATCTGCCGCGCACGGCGTCGGTTTTCGACAAGTGTTACCGCTACGAGGTCGCGGACCGGGTCCGGCAGGCGGGCGTGTACACCTTCTTCCGGGTTATCGAGTCCGCCCAGGATCCCGAGGTGGTCTTGGACGGCCGGCGGATGATCATGCTCGGCTCGAACAACTATCTCGGCCTGACCAACGACCCCCGCGTCAAGGAGGCTTCCATCGAGGCGATCCGAAAGTACGGCGCCGGGTGCGCGGGAAGCCGGTTTCTCAACGGAACCCTGGATCTCCACGTCCGCCTCGAAGAGCGTCTGGCGGAGTTCATGCGGAAAGAAGCCGCGGTCGTCTTCGCCACCGGTTTCCAGGTCAATCTCGGGGCGATCGCGTGCCTCGTCGGCAAGGGCGACTACGTGTACCTGGACAAGCAGGACCACGCCTGCATCCTCGACGGGGCCCGGCTCTCCTTCGGGGAGGTCCGCAAGTTCCGCCACAACGACCCCTCGGATCTGCGCCGGCAGATGCGCAACGACACGGCCGCCCGCGGGCGGTTCATCGTCGTGGACGGCGTGTTCTCGATGGAAGGGGACATCGCGCCGCTTCCCGAGATCGTGTCGGCGGCCCGCGAGCACGGAGCCGGCGTCATGGTGGACGACGCGCACGGGGTCGGCGTCCTCGGACGCACGGGGCGCGGCACGGCGGAGTACTTCGGGCTCGAGGACGAGGTGGACCTCATCATGGGAACGTTCTCGAAGTCCATGGCGTCCGTCGGCGGCTTCATCGCCGGCGACGCGACGGTGATCGACTACATCAAGCATCGCGCGCGCACGCTCATCTTTTCCGCCGCCCCCCCGCCGGCCTCCGTGGCAGCGGCGCTGGCCACCGTCGAGATCATGGAGCGCGAGCCCGAGCGGCGCGAGCGGCTCTGGGCCAACACGAAGTTCTTCGCGGAGGGCTTGCGCTCTCTCGGTCTGGACACCGGCGAGTCCCGGACGCCCGTCGTTCCCGTGGTCGTGGGCGAGGACGGGGCGGCGCTCCGGATGGTCCAGCGCCTCCACGAAGAAGGCGTCTTCGTCAACTGCGTCCTCTCGCCGGCCACGCCCCCCGGGCGCGCCCTGATCCGAACGTCGCTCATGGCCACGCATACCCGGGAACAGCTTTCCCGGGCTCTCGATGCGGTGGAGAAGGTGGCGCGCGAGGTCGGGCTCATCGAGCCGGCCCGCGTCTGACCGCGCCGGAGGAGTCGTCTCCGGCGGGGACGGCTTCCCCGCCCGTCGTCGAACCCCTCGGCCGGCATCGCCGGGACCTCGTCCGTTTCTTCGACGTCGCCGACCGGATCTACCGTGACGACCCGAGCTGGGTCGCGCCGCTGCGATCGGATCTCGTCAAGGTCTTCTCTTCCGAGAACCCCTTTTTCCGTCACGCCGAGATGCAGCTCTTCCTGGCGCGGCGCGGCGGCGAGTCTGTCGGAAGGATCGCGGCCATCCTGGACCGCCACCACAACGAGAAGCAGCGGGAACAGACGGCCTTCTTCGGCTTCTTCGAATCGGAAAACGACCCGGCCGTTTCCGGGGCGCTCTTCGATGCCGCCGCCCTCTGGGCGCGGGAGCGCCGGATGCGCACGCTTCGGGGACCCCTCAGCCCGAGCCTGAACGACGAGGCGGGGCTCCTCGTCGATGGCTTCGGCAAGCCCCCCGTCGTCATGATGACCTACAACCCACCGTATTACCCGGCGCTCGTGGAGGCGGCGGGGTTCCGGAAGTCCAAGGACCTTCTCGCCTACTGGCTGGACATCCGGCCCAAGCCCCTCGCCCGCCTCGAAAAGCTCGCCGCGCGCGTGAGCAAGCAGCTGCCGGAGGTCCGCGTGCGATCGATCACGAAGCGGAGCCTCCTGCGGGATCTGCCGAAGGTGCAGGAGGTCTACAACGAGGCGTGGGAGGAGAACTGGGGTTTCGTGCCCATGACCGACGAAGAGATGGAGTTCATGGCGAAGCGCCTGAAACCTCTCCTCGACCCGGACTTCGTGTATCTCGCGGAGGTGCCGCGGCCCGACGGCGGCCTCGAGCCGATCGCTTTCGTGATGGCGCTCCCCGATTACAACCAGGCCCTTGCCCCGCTGCGCGGGCGGCTCCTGCCCTTCGGTTGGCTCAAGTTCCTGCTGGCGTCCCGCCGGATTCCCACGCTGCGGATCCTGACGCTCGGGATCAAGCGGCCCTACCGGATGCGGGGCATCCACTCGGTCGTCTTCGCAGCCTGCCTGCGGGCGGCCCTGCGGCGCGGCTTCACCGGCTGCGAGGTCTCCTGGCTGCTGGAGGACAACGAGCTCGTCATCCGCGCCGTGGACCTCTGGGAGGGCTATCTCTACAAGACGTATCGCCTCTACGAGCGGGAGCTCTGAAGCAGGGTCGAAGTCTCGCCTCCCAGCTTCCGGTAGAGACGGTCCGCGACCGGTACCGCGGCGAACGCCAGGACGAGCCCCGCGATCACGTCCACGACGTAGTGGTAGCGGCAATAGACGGTGGAGATCAGCAGACAGACGACGACCGGCAGCATGACCCAGAAGGCGCGGCGCGCACGGCGGTATGCGTAGATCAGGACCGCCACGGCGATCATCGTGTGCCCCGAAGGGAAGACGTCGAGTTTCGTGTGCTCCACCTGGTTGATCGCTTCCGAGATCGCCCGGGACACGGCGGTCGTGACGATCGGACTGCTCTGCTCCTCCGCGAGGGCGTACCGGGGCCCGAGGGCCGGGATCGTGAAGTAGCCCGCGTAGGAGACGTAGAAGCAGAACGTCAGGCCGAAGATGAAGCGCCGGGCCTCCGGCGTGTTGCGCTCCCAGAGCAGTCCGCCGAGCACGAGCGGGACGAAGTAATAGGTCGTGTAGGCGATGAAGAAGAAGTCGGTCCAGAAGGGGCGCGCGAGCCGCTCGAGCCACACGGTCGGGTCCACGCCGAACAGCGCGCGGTCCCATGCGATGAGCAGATCGTCCCGGGCCGCGCCGCGGACCGCCGGGATCAGGGGCCCGAGACTCTCGAAGACGAACGGGATGAAGGCCGTGGGGTAGAAGTCCACCGCGACGCGCAGGGCCGGCGGGAGACGCGCGTACCGGCGGACGAGAACGACCACGAGCGCGAGGAAGAGTCCCATGAGCGCGTAGCGCAGCAGGAGCTCTCCCGGGTCGGCCAGGCGCCGGTAATAGAGCAGCGTCAAACCGCAGAGGAGGAGGAGGGCGGCGAAGTTGATCGCCTCCAGAGGCCGGACCCCGAAGCGGGAGAGCGGCCGGGACGGAGCCCGCCCGGAGCGGTCCGGTTTCATGGGATAGGATTTTCGCCGATGAGCCGCCGCGCGCTCGGTGTGGCGTGTCTCCTCGTCTCCGCGTCGCTGGGCGGGGCGCAAGGCGGGGCCGCGGACCGGACTGTCGTCTTTTCCGCCCGGATCGACACGCCGATCCATCCCGCTTCCGCGAGCTACCTGAAAAAGACGCTGCGGGCCGCGGAGCGGGAGGGGGCGGCGGCCGTCGTCCTCGGACTCTCCACGCCCGGGGGCTTGCTGACCTCGACGCGGGAGATGGCGTCGGAGATCCTCCGCTCGAAGGTGCCGGTGCTCTGCTTCGTGTCCCCGTCCGGGTCGCAGGCCGCTTCCGCCGGGTTCTTCCTGCTGATGGCCTGCGACGTCGCCGCGATGGCGCCGGGCACGAACACGGGAGCGGCGGCGCCGGTCGGCGGGGAGGGCCAGGACCTCCCGAAGAAGCTCGGGGAGAAAGCCGAGCAGGACGCGCGCGCCTTCGTCCGATCGCTCGCGAGCCAGCGCGGACGCAACGCGGAAAAGGCGGAAGCCGCCGTCACCTCGAGCGCCTCCTACACCGAGACGGAGGCCCGCGACGCCGGCCTCATCGAGATCATCGCGCGCGACGTGCCGGACCTGCTGCGCCAGGCCGACGGCCGCCGGGTGGGGGGCCCGGGGAGCGACCGCACGGTGCGGGTCGCGGGCTACCGCCTCGAGTCCCGTGAAATGAGCGGGCTCGAAAAGCTCGTCGGGGTCGTCTCCCACCCCAACGTGGCCTACATCCTGTTCCTCCTCGGTCTCATGGGCCTCTATTTCGAGCTCTCGAGCCCCGGCGCGATCCTGCCCGGTATCGTCGGCGGCATCGCGCTTCTCCTGGCGCTCTACGCGTTCTCGGTGCTCCCGGTGAACCTCGCCGGACTGGCCCTCATCCTCTTCGCGATCGGGCTCTTCGTCGCGGAGGTGAAGGTCGTCAGCCACGGCCTGCTCGCCGTCGGCGGGGCGGTCGCCCTGATCGCGGGATCGCTTCTGCTGTTCTCGGGACGCGAGGGGGAGTCGGAGTACCGGGTGGACCTGTCGATCATCATCCCGTCTCTGGTCCTGACGCTCGGCATCGTCGGGCTCCTGACCTGGAAAACCCTGCAACTGCGGATGCTGCCGGCGACCACGGGTCTGGAAGGAATGGTCGGCGAGGTCGCCCGCGTGGTGGGAGGTTTCGGAGATGTGCCGGGCCGCGGAAAAATCGTCGTGCACGGCGAGTACTGGGACTCCGAAGGACCTCCGGACCTGAGCCCCGGCGAACAGGTCCGGGTCGTCGGGGTGGAGGGCTTGCGCTTGCAAGTCGAACGGAGGAATTGATGCGCCAGTGGATCACGACCCCCGGTTGCCTGATCGCCCTCTTCATCGGGCTGATCTTCTTCTTCAAATGGATCAACGTCCTCAAGGAGTACGAGCGGGCGGTGACGTTCTGGCTCGGGCGCCTGTCACGCCGGCCGAAGGGGCCCGGTCTCGTGCTCATCTTCTGGCCCTTCGAGACGATGGTGCGGATCCCCCTCCGCACGGTCGTCCACGACGTCCCGACCCAGGACGTGATCACGAAGGACAACGTGTCGGTCAAGGTCAACGCCGTCGTCTACTTCCGCGTCGTGGAGCCGGACAAGGCGGTCGTCCAGGTCGAGAACTACCTTTATGCGACCTCCCAGCTCGCGCAGACGACGCTGCGGAGCGTGCTGGGGCAGGCGCTCCTGGACGAGCTGCTTTCGGAGCGGGAGAAGCTCAACGTCGCGCTGCAGCAGATCATCGACGAGCACACGAATCCCTGGGGGATCAAGGTCTCCATGGTCGAGGTCAAGCAGGTGGACCTTCCTCCGGAGATGCAGCGCGCGATGGCCAAGCAGGCGGAGGCGGAGCGGGAGAAGCGTGCGAAGATCATCCATGCGGCGGGCGAGCTCGAGGCGGCGGCGAAGCTGTCCGAGGCGGCGGAGGTCATCGGACGGCAGCCGGCGACCCTCCAGCTCCGCTACCTGCAGACGCTGACCGAGATCGCCAACGAGAAGAACTCGACCATCATCTTCCCTCTCCCCATCGAGCTCATGAAGACGTTCATGGAGGGGCGGAGGACCTGAGACCACCCGGCTCCCCGTTTGGGAAGATGGGGGCGAACCCTTAGACTGCCCCCGTGGACGAAGGACGGACGCACTATCAGATGTCTTTCACGCCGGCCCAGGGGCTGGCCGTGTTCCTCGTCCTCCTGGGATCGCTCGCGGGGGCGTATTTCTTCGGTCTCATGACCGGGCTCGCCGGCCGCGATGAGCCTGCGGCCTCCGATACCCCCGCGGGCGCGGCGGTGGGCGCGCCGGCGGAAGAGGCCTTCCCGACTCCGGTCCTCGGGATCCAGCCCGGCGCTCCGGGGCGGGCGAGCGCGCCGCCCCCTTCCGCCGCCGCCGCACCGGGGGCCGCGCCCTCCGGAACCGTCCAGCTCTTCGAGGACCGGGGAGAAGGGGAGCGGGGGACGTCAGCGCCGGGAGGACCCGGCCCTGCCTACGGCCGAGGGTCTACCACCGTGGACGGCTCGCGGTCTCCCGAACCCCCTGGCTTCTGGGTCCAGGTCGTCTCGCTTTCCTCCGAGGGAGAAGCCCGGGCGCGGACCGCGCGGCTCGTGCAGCGTGGGTACCCGGCGGTCGTGGTCCCGGGTCCCGCGAGCGCCAGGGGGACGGTGTACCGCGTGCGGGTGGGCCCGTTCTCGCGGCGCGAGGAAGCCGCCCGTGCCGCCGCCCGGCTGTCGGCGGAAGAGAAGACGGAAACGTGGATCGTTCCCTCGGGACGCTGACGGACCTCCCGCGCCCCCCGGAATGGATCCGCGAGAAGCGGATCCGCCTGGCCGATCTCCATGCCGTCAAGAGGCGTATGCGGGAGAGCGCCCTGCACACCGTCTGCGAAGAAGCCCGCTGCCCGAACCGCGGCGAGTGCTTCTCCCGCGGCACGGCGACGTTTCTCCTGCTCGGCAACCGGTGCACCCGCGTCTGCGGCTTCTGCGACATCGCCGCCGGACGCCCGGAGCCGCCCGATCCGCTGGAGCCCACGCGCGTGGCGGAGGCGGCGCGGGCGATGGGACTGCGCCACGTCGTCGTCACCTCCGTCGCCCGGGACGATCTTCCCGATGGGGGCGCGGGTCAGTTCGCGCGAACGATCGCCGCGCTGCGCCGGATCACGCCGGCACCCGGCGTGGAGGTCCTCACGCCCGATTTCCAGGGCCGTTTTTTGCCTCTCCGAACGGTCGTTGCGGCCGCTCCGGACGTCTTCAACCACAACGTGGAGACGGTGCCGCGGCTCTACCGCCGCGTCCGTCCGGGAGCGGAGCTCGACCGGTCCCTCGGGCTCCTCTCGGCCGTGAAGATCCTGGATTCCCGCGTCGCGACGAAATCCGGCTTCATGGTCGGTCTCGGGGAGCGGTTCGACGAGGGCCTCGAGCTTCTGACCCGCCTGCGCGGCGCGGGCGTGGACATCGTGACCATCGGGCAATACCTGCGGCCGTCCCGGGAGAACCTGCCGGTCGCCGAGTACGTGCCCCCCGCACTCTTCGACCGTTACCGGGAGGCGGGGGAGCGGCTCGGCTTCCGTCACGTCTTCGCGGGACCATTCGTCCGCTCCTCCTACCGCGCCGAGGAGGCCCTCTCCGCCGCGCAAGCCTGAGATGAGGTTCGAGCGCTTCCGGACGCGGGCGGCCGGCGTCGTCTCCGGACTCCTTTTCTCGCTCGCCTTCCCGCCGCGGGAGTGGGCCCTCCTGCTTCCGCTCGCCCTCGTGCCCTGGCTCGTGGCCCTCGCGCGGGAGACGAGCCGGACGCGCGCGCTCTTCTCCGGCGTGCTCTTCGGAATCGCGTTCTGGTGCGCCTCGATCCCCTGGATCGTTTACGTCGTCACGCGCTTCGGCGGCCAGCCGCTCCCGCTCGGGATCGTCTCCCTGATCATCCTCGCGCTGATCCTCTGCCAGTGGCCGGCCGCCGTCGCCTGGCTCACCGTGGCGTTCGCCGCGCCGGGCTCGGTCCGTCGGCTCGCCGTCTTTCCGATCCTCTGGCTCGCCTCCGAGCACGCGCGCTCCTACGTCTATGGCGGCTTCCCCTGGAACCTGACGGGCTTCGCCCTCTACCGCCATCCGATCTGGATTCAGTCCGCTTCGGTCTGGGGTGTGTACGGCGTGGGGTTTCTCGTGACCTCGGCCGCCGCGCTGCTCGCGTTCGCCGTGCATCGCCGCCGCTTCCTCTGGCTGCTCGCGCCGGCCGCGCTCACCCTGCTCGCCGGGCTCGGCGGGGTCCTCGCCCTGCGGAAACCGGAGGCCCCGCCGCAGAAAGTCCTCGAGGTCGCGCTGATCCAGCCCAACATCTCCCAGGAGGCGAGGCTGGAGAACGGCCGGGACGCGGAGAACTATGACGCCGTTTTCTCCCTGGCGCGGCGCGCCGCGGCCGAGGGCGCCGACCTCATCGTCCTGCCGGAGTCGGCGTTTCCGGTCTACTGGCAGGGCAGTCCGCTGCTGCGCCGCGACCTGACGGCGCTTGCGCAGACGTGCCGCTGCGCGGTCCTCTTCAACGACGTGGACCTCGAGCCGGACGGGCGCCACTACAACGCGGCCCGGATCGTCACGCCGGACGGCCTCGTGGACTCGACCTACCGCAAGGTCCACCTCGTGCCCTTCGGCGAGTACGTTCCCCTCCCGGACGTCTTCTTCTTCGTTCGGCAGGTCTCCACGGAAATCGGCGAGTTCTCCGCGGCGCGGGATCCGCTGCTGCTCTCGGCCCCCCCGCTCCACGCGGGGGTCGGGGTCTGCTACGAGATCCTCTATCCGGTCCTCGCCTGGAAACAGGTGCGGTCGGGGTCGAACCTGCTCGCCACGATCTCCAACGACTCCTGGTACGGGGCGGCGGGCGCGCAAGCCCAGCATTTCGCGGGCGCCGTCCTCCGCTCCGTCGAGAACCGGCGGTACCTCCTCCGCGCCGCGATCACGGGAATCTCCGGCATCGTGGACGAGAAAGGGCGGATCCTCGCCGAGCTCGGCGAGAACGACGAGGGCATCGTGCGGGGGATAGCCGTTCTGTTCGGCCACCGGAGCGTGTGGACCCGTTGGGGCTTCGCCTTCTCCGGCCTCTGCGACGCGATCGCCGTCGGCGTCCTCTTCGTCGGGCTGGTCCGATGGAGAAGACAACGCCGCGGTCTGACAGCGGACGGCGGTAGCGGACAGCCGAAAGCTGATAGCTTCTCCTCATGACCGAGCGCGACGACCTGCTGGCCGCCCTGCACACCGCCTCGGAGCGCCTCCTGGCGCTTCGGGGCTACCTTTGATCAGGACGCGGCGCGGAGCGCGCTCGAGGGCCTGAGAGAAAAGTCTTCCGCCTCCGATTTCTGGAGCCGGCCCGAGGAGGCCCAGGCGGTCCTGCGCGAGATGCGCGGCCATGAGCGGACACTCGAGACGGCGTCGCGCCTCGAGGAGCTCCGCGCGGAGCTCGACACCCTGGCGGAGCTCCTGCGCGAAGGGGAGCCCGCCGAGAGCGAAGCCCGGGAATCGCTGCACGCGGCGTCCGTCTTCGGCGACGAGCTCGAGCTCTCCGTCAAGATGGGCGCTCCGGAAGACGCGAAGAACTCGTGGGTCATGATCCATGCGGGCGCGGGCGGAACCGAATCGCAGGACTGGGCGGAGATGCTCCTGCGGATGTACATGCGGTTCGCCGAGGCCCGCGGCTGGAAGGTGGAGCTCATCGACCGCCAGGACGGAGACGAAGCGGGGCTGAAGAGCGCGACGCTCCACGTCGTCGGGGATCACGCCTACGGTTACCTCAAGGGGGAGACGGGCGTACACCGCCTCGTGCGGATCTCCCCCTACGACGCGGCCCAGCGGCGCCACACCTCTTTCGCCTCGGTCTTCGTGTCGCCCGAAGTGGACGAGGACATCGAGATCGAGATCGCCGACAAGGACCTCCGGGTAGACACCTACCGGTCGAGCGGGGCGGGAGGGCAGCACGTCAACGTCACGGACTCCGCCGTGCGCATCACGCACTTGCCCTCGGGCATCGTCGTGACCTGCCAGAACGAACGGAGCCAGGGGCGCAACAGGGAGATGGCGATGAAGGTGCTCCGGGCGCGCCTCTACCAGAAGGCGCTCGACGAGAGGCGTGCGGAGGAGGAGAAGCGCGTCGGCGACAAGAAGTCGATCGAATGGGGCAGCCAGATCCGTTCCTACGTCCTCCACCCGTACCGCATGGTCAAGGACCACCGCACCGGCCACGAGACCGGCGACACGGACGCCGTCCTGGACGGCCGGATCGGTCCCTTCATCGAGGCCTACCTCAAGTCCATGGCGGACGCGGCCTCCGGGGCGCGCTAGCGATGGCGGGGGAACGCGCGGGCGCGCAGGACAAGCACCGCGCCGGCTGGATGGAGGAGCTCGAATCGCGCCTGGCCAGCCGGGGCAAGCCGGACGCCCGGCTCCCCGACGCGGCAGCGGATACGATGCGACGCGCCGGCGTTCTTCTCCCACTCTTCGTGCGCGACGGGCAGCTCTGGATCCTCTTCACCCGGCGCACCGACACCGTCGAGCATCATCGCGGGCAGATCTCCTTCCCCGGCGGAGCGCACGAGACGGGCGACCAGAACCTGCTCGCGACGGCGCTTCGAGAGACGCAGGAAGAGATCGGCATCGCACCGGACGACGTCCGGCTCCTCGGTGCGCTCTCGCCGCTTCCCACCGTCACGAACTTCTACGTCGAGCCCTATGTCGCCGCGATCCCGCAGCCCTACGTCTTCGAGCCGGCCGAGGCGGAGATCGCCGAGATCATCGAGGCGCCGGTCGGCGCCCTCATGAACCCCGCCGTGCGGGAGGAGAAGCGGATCGCCGGGCGACCCGAACCGGTCCTCTTCTACCACTACGGCGGCCACGTGATCTGGGGCGCGACCGCGCGGATGCTGGCGGAGCTCCTGGACGTCCTTCGGACGTAGGTGGTCGGTGGTCGGCGGTGGGTGGTCGGTGGGCCCTACCCCCAGCGACCCATCACCCACCACCCGTCCTTCAGTGCTCCCCGTACGTCTTCTCGCCGGCCTCGATGCGCAGGGCGAGCTTGTTCTGAGGCGGCGGGAGGGGACAGGTCGCGTACGGGCTGAACACACACGGCGGGTTGTAGGCGCGGTTGAAGTCGAGCGGGACGCGTCCCGCCGAATCGGGCTGGGGCGCGTAGAGGAACCTTCCCGCCCCGTACGTCTCGTGTCCGTTCGTCTGGTCGCCGAAGATGATGAAGAGCTCCTCGGAGCCCTCTTCGGCGACGGGCTCGAGGCGGAAAGTCTTTCCCCCCTTTTCGAACACGAGGGCGCCGGCCACGGTCTCGCGGGTCGCCTCCCCGGTCACGTTGGGGACGGTGATCTGGCGCGGCGGATCGTACGGCTCGAAACGGGCGATGAGGCGCCACGCCGGGTCGATCGGGAAGTTGTCCATGCCGGCGAACTCGCGAAGCGCCCTGGCCTGGCTGTCTTTGACGCGGATCCCGAAGCGTTCGCCGCGCCGGATGACGTGGAACTTCAGGGAGCCGTGCTGCAGGACCGTGGGGGGGCCGGACGTGTCCGGCTGCAGGACCATTTCGCGGACGGGCTTGCCTTCGTGCGCCACCGTTGCGCCTGGCGCAACGCGGAAGCGGACCTCCCCGTCTTTCAGGTCGAAGGACCCCAGGTCGGCCGGCGCGGCGCCGTCCGGCAGCGGGACGCGGTTTCCCGGGCCGCTTCCGAAACGGTTCTCCCCCGGCTCGAGCCACGACAGCCCGACGAGAGTCAGCCACCCGTCGTCCCGCCGGAGGCGCTCGTTCCTCTCCGCTCTCCAGCGCTCGACTTCCGCCCGGTGCTCCTTCACGTCGAACTCCGATGCCGGCTGCCGGGCCGCGCACGAGATCCCGGCGGCGGCGAGCGCTCCCGCGAGCAGCCGCCGGAGCCTCACGGGGTCACGAGGCCGCGGCGGCCCGATCGAGCGCCAGAAGCTGTTCCGCGCGCTCGAGGTTGGCCCGCGCAGCCTCGAGCTTCGGATCGAGGCTCAATGCCTTGCGAAACGCGTCCACGGCCTCGGCATAGGAGCCGCGTCGCGTGCGGACGATCCCGAGGTTGTTCCAGAGCGCTCCGGACTGGGGCGACGCCTCGACCGCCTGGAGCAGCGATGCCTCCGCCTCCGCGAACTTGCCGGCGTCCGCGAGCGCCAAGCCCAGACCGCTCGCCGCCTCCTCGTCGCTGCGGTCGATGGAGAAGGCCGAGGCGTAGGCCGCCGCGGCCTCCTCCGGTTTCTTCCCCGCGGCGCGGAGCTGGCCGAGGAGCACCCAGACACCGCGCTCGCCGGGCGAGAGTCGCGCCGCGTCGGCGAGCTCGCGCTCTGCCTCCCGCGCCATCCCCTTCTTGCGGTAGGCCCGCCCGAGGTTCTCGTGGTACACGGGCTGTTCCGGATCGAGGCGCACCGCCTCGATCAGCTCGGCAACGGCGCGGTCGGTCTCACCGGCGCGGTAGAGAAACGCCCCGAAATCGTTGTGGGCGGGAGCCGAAGTCGGATCGATCTCCACGGCGCGCCCATACGCCAGCCGGGCGCCTGTGGAATCTCCCAGGGCTTCCATCGAGCGACCCAGGCCGCGCGCCGCGGCGAGGTTGCCCGGATCGAGCTCGAGCGCGCGGCGATAGTGGCTCGCCGCGGTGCTCCACTTCTTCTGCTTCTCGGAGACGCGCGCCAGCCCGAACTCGGCCCGCCGGTTCCCGGAGTCCACGGCGATCGCCGCGGCAAAGGCTTTTTCGGCGTCTTCCAGCTGGTCCAGGGCGAGCGCGGCTTCCCCGGCGATTCGCTGAGCCTCCGCGTTGCGGGGCTCGGCTTCCGCCGCCCGGCGCGCGAGGCTCTCGGCGACGCGCGCGTCTCCGGCGTCGAGCGCGCTCTGCGCGGTTTCGAGGAGGGCTCCGGCGTCGATCACCGCGGGCGCGCCGGGCGAAGGAATCCCGCCCGGGCCGATGGGAGCCGAGCTGATCAGAGCTTTCTCCGCTTCCGAAGCGCGCTGTCGCGCGGCGTCCGCTTCCGTCGGGCGTCCGATCTTCTCGTACGCCTCGGCCATGAGACGGTGGACCTGCGGGTCCGGGGAAGCGTCCAGGCCCCGCAAAGACCGCAGGGCGGCGTCCGGGTCTCCCCGTGCGAGCCAGTCCCGCGCCGCGGCCTTCGCGGCGGACGTGTTGGGCGGCGCGGCCGGACCCCCGACTTCGGCCCGGACCGTCTCGGCCAGCCTGGCGAAATCGGGGCTATAGAAGTCCGAGATGACTTCGAGCCGCGGGCGCTCGGCGAAGGCGAGCTTCAGCGCGTCGCGGGCGCCCCGCGAGTTGCCGCCGATGTAATACGACCACGCGCTCTGCAGATGGAGATCCCCTTTCTGCTCGGGACTCGCGGCAGCGGCCGCCGCCTGACCGAACTTGTCCCCGGCCTCCTTGAAGCGTCCGGCATCGAACGCGCGGCGCGCTTCGGCTTCCAGCTTGGTCGCGTCCTGGGCGAAGGCCGCGGCCGTCCCCAGGAGAGTGAGGAGGGCGAACAGCGCCCCGGCGCGGCGCCACGTCATGGCTTGACCTCCGCATCGACGGGCACGGCCGGGGACGGGCTCCAGGAGGTCTCGCGGCCTCTCGGGATCTCCAGCCGCGTGCTGGCCGGCTGGTAGTCCGCCCGGTGCAGCGTGACGCTGTGCGGTCCCGCAACGAGACGAATCGGCGCCTCGGACAAGGTCGCGCGGTACTTTCCGTCCACGATGACCGATGCGCCCGCCCAGGAGTCATCGGCGCGGATCACGAGGTAACCGATCGGAAACGCGTGGTGAAACCGCGCCACGCCGCCCGGCCCGACGCGGATGCGCTGGGTGTGGGAGATCCCGTCTCCCTGGAGGCGGACCTCGTGGCTCCCTTCGGTCAATTCGACGCTCTTCGCTGGGACCGAGGCGCCGATCTCCCTGCCGTCCACGAAGATCGTCGCGGAGGGGACCGAAGAGATCTGAACGGGGAAGCGCGACGGCGCGCGGGTCGCCTCCGCGGCTTCGGGAGCCGGGGTCGGTTGCGCGACGGCGGGCACGGCGGTCGGCGCAGGAGCATCCACGCCGAGCTCCGGCTGGGGGAGCTCGACGGCCGTGGCGACCGGCGGGGGAGCGACGCGGGGCGGCTCCTCCGGGCGGGCCGCCTCGCGGT
>JBHENW010000205.1:0-2701 GCA_046261875.1 Thermoanaerobaculia bacterium
TGGCGGAAGAAAAGCCCGTCCTGACCGCGGCCGCGCGCGCCGCATCGGAAAGCGAATGAGCATGATCGAGACCGCGGTCCCCGCCGTGATCCCTTCCCGCGAGGACGAAGTCCGCACCCTCGACCGAGCGGGCTCTTACCTGTTCTCCTATCTCGCCGCGGCCCTCCTGCTCGGCTCGCTCATCTACGTCTCGGGGGTCTGGAATTTCCTGGCGAACACCCGGCTGCTGGCCGTCATGATCCGCGCCGGGATCGTCGAATACCACGACGCGCAGACCGGGTTCATAAAGGGCGTTCCGGACCTCGACTACTTCCTGAAGTCCCAGGATGCGATCAAGTGGGGGCTCGTCGAGCTCGCCGGGCTGCTCTTCGTCCTCTTCTGGATCGTTCGAGCGGTCCAGTTCCATTCTGTCGCCGCCTTCTGCGGGATCCGGGGCAACTTCACACAACATGCCCGCGCCTACCTCGAAGGAATCGGCGTCAATCGGCTGCTCCCTTACAACGCCGGCCACAGCCGGCTCGCCGCCGTGTACCAGAAGCAGGGGGCGTCGCTCTCGCAGATCTCACAGGCCATCTTCCTCACCGAGCTGACGGTGATCTTCGCGCTCGCCTTCTATGCCGTAGTCGGCCTGTTGCGGGTCGGCTGGTCGATGTGGCTGGCCCAGCTCTTCTGGCCTCTCGTCATCCTCGCCTTGAGCTGGTATCTCGTGCGCACGAAACGGCGCGGCGCGGACCGGGTCCTGGAGCCCGGTTTCTGGCGCACGGCGGCTCAGTCCGTGCGCGTCCTCGCGCGGCACCCGCTGCTCCTGACGAAGATCGCCGTGCTGACCCTGATCGCGTTCGGCCTTCTCGAGGCGGCGTCCTACCTGATCGCGATGGCCTTCACGTCGGACAACGTGATCCTCTCGGTGACTCCGTCGGTGCTCCTCATGGGGCTCGTGGGCGGATACATCGCGCGGCTGATTCCCATCACGCCGGGCGGGATCGGGCAGTTCGAGTGGGGTTTCGCCGCCGCGCTCTACGCCGGCGGGATCGGCCTGCCCGAGTGCGCGGCCATCGCGATCCTGACGAACGCCTTCCTCTACCTCGCCGGGACGCTTTTGCTCCTGTGGGTGTACATCCTCCGGGTCGACTACTCCTTCGAGGTCCTGAAGCGCGTGGAAACCAAGTCGCCCGGGAGCTGATTCGCATGCGGAGCTCCCTTGCCGGTTCGCTGCTCGCCGCGGCGATGGCGGTCGGCGTGGCGCTCGGCCGGGCCGCCCCGGAGAAGCTCAGCGACAAGGTCGAGCCGGATCGCCTGCGGGCGGACCCGGCCGTCCTGATGGACGGCCAGCCCTTTCCGCTCCTCGAGGAAGTCAAGACGCGTTTCCGCGAGCCGCGCCGCGTTTTCTACGCGAACGGCGGCGTTCCGGCCGACGGCGACGGCACGGAAGCGAAGCCCTGGAAGGACGTCCAGAAGGCCCTCTGCCGGTTGCAGCCGGGGGACCGCCTCGTGCTGCAGCCCGGTGTGTACTCCCCTCCGTGGGTGATCGGCGAGGGATGCCGCGATGGGACCGCCGACGCTCCGATCCAGGTCTTCGGCGAAGAGTCCTTCCTCCACGGCGGGGCGGAGAAGAAAGCTCTGATCACGATCTCCCGCGCGCACTGGCAAATCTGGAACCCCGAGCTCGTCCTCGGGGCGGCGGCCACGGCGGGCGTCGCCGTGAGCGGGCCCGGCGCGCACGACATTCTGCTCGACGACCTCCACGTCTACGACGGCCCGGGGCACGCCGTCCGGATCGGGGAGGGGGCCTCGCGCGTGACCCTGTCGAACAGCCACATCCACCAGAGCGCGGGGATCGCGGTCACGGGCCCGGCGAAAGGTCTTGTTTTCATCGGGAACAAGATCCATCACAACT
Organism: Thermoanaerobaculia bacterium; assembly: GCA_046261875.1. Lineage (GTDB taxonomy): Bacteria > Acidobacteriota > Thermoanaerobaculia > UBA5066 > Gp7-AA6 > JBHENW01. The sequence goes on from JBHENW010000205.1 coordinate 1,898, forward strand.
TCGCTGGACCGATCAGTCTGGCCGGCGGGCCGGCGGGCCTCGTCGAGGACGTCCGCGTCTCCCGCAACAAGTTCCACAACGACGCGGGGTCCGCGGTGGCCATGTCCGGGGTTCGAAAGGTCCGCCTCAATACGAACAAGATCTACAACTACCGCCCCGCGGCCGGTTTTTCGGGGACCGCTCTGCACATCGGTCCCGATTCCCGGGACGTCGTGGTCGAGGGGAGCTTCTTCGCCGAAGCGACAGGTGGGATCCGGATCGGCGAAACCGGCGCCGCGCCGCCGGCGGACGTCGTGATCCGGAGAAACTACTTCGAGAACCGTTTGACGCCGGACGGCGTCGCGGTGGAGATCGTCGCGGGGCGGGACGTGCGCATCCTAAACAACACCGTCAACCGCTACGCGGAAGCGTTCCGGGGCCCTTCGGCGGCCGGGGTGGGTGAGCGGCTGACCGTCGCCAACAACCTCATCCTCGACGCGACGGGGGCCGCGATGCGGTTCTCCCAACCGGCGGCGCTCGCCTACCTGGACCACAACGTCTTCAGCGGCCACCCGGGAAAAGTCCAGGTGCAACTCGGGTCGGCGTCCGCCGACGTGGAAGCGCACCGCGCGGCCGGCCGCATGAAGAACAGCCGCGTCCAGAAGCTGGACTTCGCGGACCGCGACCTGGCGAAGCTCGGGGGAGGGTCTCTGGCGAATGCGGGGCGGCCGTTCGACGCGCTGACCTTCCAGGGGAGCGCCCCGGACATCGGAGTCGCCGAGAGATGAAGCCGCCGGCGCTTGCTCTCGCTCTCGCGACCTTTCT
>JBHENW010000206.1:0-15378 GCA_046261875.1 Thermoanaerobaculia bacterium
CGACGAACTCGCTCATCCCGGAGCAGGTCGAATCGATCGTGGCCCGCGTGCTCGAGTCCCGCCGGGACGAGCGCCAGACCTTCACGGTGGGCCTCTCCCTGGACCACATCGGCGAGCGGCACGACGCGATCCGCGGCGCCCCGGGGAACTTCCCGAGGGTCGCGGAGACGTACCGCCGCCTGGCGGCGCTCAAGAGGCGCTCCGGCGGTCTCACCCTGAACGTCCAGACGGTGCTCGCATCCTTCAATCACCAGGAGCTGCCGGAGATCACATCGTGGGTCAGCGGCAACTTCCCGGAAGTGGACTTTCACTCCTTCGAGCTGCTCCGTCCCCCGTTCCCGGACTCCACGATCCGTCCGCTGACGGCGGCCGAGTACGCGAGTGCGCTCGCTTTCCTGAAGTCCTACTGGACGCGTTTCCAGCGCTACAGGCCGATGCTGAGGCTTCTGAAGGTGGCCGCGCGGGACGCCGAGCTCCAGACGCTGGAGGCCAGGCGGATGGTCTACCCCTGCTACGCTGGCACGGTCTCCGGGGTGCTCAATCCGGAGGGGACCGTCGCCCTCTGCGAGGTGCAGTGGGAGATCGGCAACATCCGGGACTTCGGTTTCTCGTTTCGCAAGGCGTGGTTCTCGGAGAAGGCGCAGGAGATGCGCCGCCGGATCGCGGGGCGCGCGTGCTGGTGCACCCACTCCTGCTTCATGAGCTCGAGCCTCCCGTTCTCAGTCAAGGGCGTGGCCCACCTGGCGAAGACCGCCCTGCTGCCCGCCCGCGGCTGACCCAAAAGAAAAGGGCCGGCGAACCGGCCCTCCACGAAACGCTCCCCTTGCGGGGGGAAACGACTACTCGGTCTTCTTGTTGACCACCGTCAGCTTGTTCTCGACGCTCTTCACGCCGTCCACCGCCTTGGCGACGGTGATGGCCTTGTCGATTTCAGCCTGGTTGTTCATGTTGTCGCCAGTCAGCCAGACCACGCCGTTGCGGGTGTCGACGTCGATCTTCAGCCCGCCAACCGTGGGGTCCGCGAGCAGCTTGGCCTTGACCGCCGTCGTGATGGCGGCGTCATCCATCACCGTTCCGACCGGACGATCCGGCTCCGGGTTCGGCGCGTTGCCGCCGATTACACCGTCGCCTTCGCCGCCCGTGGCCGGGCCGCCGCCGCCTTCCATCGTCGTCTCACCGGGCATCGCCGCCGAGCCGCTTCCAACCGTGATGTTGTCCACCACGTCGGCGACACCCTCGGTGCCGCGCGCAATCGCGACGGCCTGATCCTTGGCCGCCGGGTTGTCCACGTTCCCGGAGAGCGTGACCACCTTGTCCTTGGTGTCGACGTCGATTTGATAGGCCTTGACCGTGTCGTCCGCGGCCAGCTTGGACTTGACCTTGGTCGTTATGCCGGCGTCCGTCTGGGCGCACGCTACGGCGAACCCGACGGCAGCCAGGATTCCGAGAATGACGCTGAGTCTCTTCATGTAGTCCCCTCCTTTTCTCGCTAGCTCTGTCTCTGCTTCTGTTTCGGCTACGTGCGCGTTACCGATCCTATCTCCGCGGTCCCGGGGTGGTCATCGCCATAATCGGGGTGGTTCCCCCGGGCGGGGTCGTCTCCATCGCCGGCGTGCCTTCCATCCCCGGCGTCGTCCCCATCGCGGGCTCTCCCATGCCTTCCATGGTCCCGCCGGGACCCGAAACGGTGATGTTGTCGACCACGTCCACGACGCCCGCGGTGGAGCGCGCGAGCGCGATCGCCTGGTCCTTCGCCGCCTGGCTGTCGACGCTGCCCGTCAGCGTGACGACCTTCTCTTTCGTATCCACGTCGATCTGATACGCCTTGACGGTGTCATCCGCGGCGAGCTTCGTTTTGATCTTCGTCGTGAGCCCGGCGTCCGTCTGAGCACAGGCAACCATGACCATGAGCCCCGCGACGGCTGCGGGGAGCCAGCGCGAGCGCAACCCCCTTCTCATGAACCCCTCCTAGTTCCGGCTAAACCGGCCCTGTAGGCTCGAGCTTGCATCTTTTGTGCCCTTTTGCACCGAGAGACCCGGATTTGGCTCCGGGGAGCGCCCGGACTATCCTGAGTGACGAGAGGACGATAGGAATGACGCACGATCCCAAGGATCCGACGGTTCTCGCAGCCATCCACGAGGGGCGCGAGCGCTGGGAACGCGCCGCGAGGGCTTCCTTCGATCGGAAGGCCCCTCGGCCGGCCGATTTCACGACCGTTTCCGGCGCCGAGGTGAACCCCCTGGCGGGTCCCGATACCTTCGCCGGGTTCGATTCGCAGCGCGATCTCGGATGGCCCGGAGAGTACCCGTTCACCCGCGGCGTGCATCCGACGATGTACCGCGGAAAGCTCTGGACGATGCGGCAGTTCGCCGGCTATGGCACGGCGCGGCAGACCAACCAGCGCTTCCACTACCTCCTCGCCCACGGCCAGACAGGACTTTCGACGGCCTTCCACCTGCCGACCCTGTATGGCTACGACTCCGACCATGAGATGTCGAAGGGCGAGGTCGGAAAGTGTGGGGTCGCGATCGATTCGCTTCGGGACATGGAGGTCCTGTTCGACGGAATCGACCTCGGACGCGTGACGACGTCCATGACCATCAACTCGACGGCGCCGATCGCCCTGGCGATGTACCTGGCGGTGGCCGAGAAGCACGGCACGCCCTGGACCGAGGTCGGCGGCACGCTGCAGAACGACATCCTCAAGGAGTACATCGCCCAGAAGGAGTACATCTTTCCGCCCCGTCCTTCGATGCGGCTCGTCACGGACCAGTTCGCCTTCTGCGCGAAGCGCGTCCCGAAATGGAACACGATCTCGATTTCGGGTTACCACATCCGGGAAGCGGGCTCGACGGCCCTTCAGGAGCTCGCCTTCACGCTCCGCGACGGCGTGGAGTACGTCCAGTACGGGATCGAAGCGGGACTGCCGGTGGACGAGTTCGCGCCTCGCCTCTCGTTCTTCTTCAACGCGCACAACGACTTCTTCGAGGAGATCGCGAAGTACCGCGCGGCCCGGCGCGTCTGGGCTCGGACGATGAAGGAGCGGTTCGGCGCGAAAGATCCCCGTTCCTGGATGTGCCGCTTCCACACGCAGACGGCCGGCTGCTCGCTGACGGCGCAGCAGCCTTACAACAACGTCGTGCGGACGGCGCTCCAGGCCCTGGCCGGGGTCCTCGGCGGCACCAACTCGCTCCACACGAACTCCCTGGACGAGACCCTGGCGCTCCCCTCGGACTTCGCCGTGAAGCTCGCGCTGCGAACCCAGCAGATCATCGCGCACGAATCGGGAGTCGCGAATACAATCGATCCGCTGGGCGGGTCCTATTTCGTCGAGGAGCTGACGACGCGGATGGAGCGCGGCTGCTTCGACTATTTCCGCCGCATCGACGAGCTCGGGGGGATGGTCGAGGCGATCGAAGCGGGGTTCCCGCAGCGCGAGATCATGGACGCGGCGTACGCCTACCAGCGCGCGCTCGACGCGAAGACGAAGATCGTCGTCGGCGTCAACGAGTTCATCGAGGAGAACGAGGAACCGATCGAAACCCTGTACATCGACGAAGCCGTCGAAGAAGAGCAGAAGAAGGCCGTCGCGGAGCTGCGTCGCTCGCGGGACGGACGCGCGGTCTCTTCGACGCTCGGCGCGCTCCGGCAGGCCTGCCGGGATGGGAGCAACGTGATGCCCCCGCTCGTCGAGGCCGTGAAGAGCTACGCGACGGTGGGGGAGATCTCCGACGTCATGCGGGAAGTTTTCGCGACGTACGAGGAGCCGGCGGTTTACTGATGACGGGAGTCGGGAGTCGGGAGTCGGGAGTCGAACCGTGACGGAGAGCCCCTTTTCCACCATCGAGGCGGCGGTCGAAGAGCTCCAAGAGGGGCGCTTCGTCATCGTCGTGGACGACGAGGACCGCGAGAACGAGGGAGACCTGGTCCTGGCCGCGGAGCAGGTCACGCCCGAGACGATCAACTTCATGGCCCGGGAGGGGAGAGGCCTGATCTGTCTCGCCCTGACCGAGGAGCGCTGCGACCAGCTCCGCCTTCCGATGATGGTGGACGAGAACACCTCCAACTTCGGCACCGCGTTCACGGTCTCGATCGAGGCGCGCGGCCGCGTGACGACCGGCATCTCGGCCGCCGACCGGGCGGCGACCGTGAGGGCGGCGATCGATCCCGCGACGCGGCCGCAGGACCTCGCGCGCCCCGGCCACATGTTCCCGCTGCGCGCGGCGGCCGGAGGGGTCCTCAAGCGGGCCGGCCAGACCGAAGCGTCCGTGGACCTCGCCCGGATCGCGGGCCTCGATCCCTCCGCGGTCCTCTGCGAGATCATGAACGAGGACGGGACGATGGCCCGGGTCCCGGATCTGACCCGCTTCGCGCGCCAGCACGGCCTGCTCATGGTCACGGTGGCGGATCTGATCCGGCACCGAATGAAGACCGAGCGGCTCGTGCAGCGCATCGCCGCCCCGCACCTGCCGACGCGTTTCGGCGAGTTCCGGCTCGTGGCCTACCGCAGCGACGTGACCCACGAGGAGCACATCGCGCTCGTGCACGGAGAGATCCGGGAGGACGAGCCGGTCCTCGTCCGCGTGCACTCCCAGTGCCTCACCGGCGACGTGTTCGGCTCGGCTCGTTGCGACTGCGGCGAGCAGCTCGCCCTCGCGATGGAAAAGATCGTCGAAGCGGGCAAAGGCGTCTTCCTCTATCTCCTGCAGGAGGGCCGGGGGATCGGGCTGATCAACAAGCTCAGGGCCTACGAGCTCCAGGACGAGGGGCACGACACCGTCTCCGCCAACGAGAAGCTCGGATTCCCGCCGGACATTCGCAATTACGGCGTCGGGTCGCAGATCCTGCGCGACATCGGGGTGCGCAAGATGCGGCTCATGACGAACAACCCGTCGAAGTACGTCGCGATCGGAGGCTATGGGCTGGAGATCGTCGAGCGCGTGCCGCTCGAGGTGCATCCGACCGATCGCACCCGCAAGTATCTGGAGGCGAAAAAGAACAAGATGGGCCATCTCCTGAAGATGGTCTGACGATCCCCCCGCTCCTCTCCTCCCTCTTCCCCTCGGTTTATCGTCGCTCATCGCCAAAACACCGGAAGCGTGAGGCCTCCGGACGAACGACTTCCCCAAGGAGGAAAACATGGCTTCGAAGCTGTTTGAAGTGGTGCCACGGGTCCCGGGCGGCCCCCGGATTCTGAAGCTCGCGCTCCTCGTCGGTCTCGTGCTGCTCATCCTCATCGGAAGCCCGCTGACGGTGATCCCGGCCGGCCACGTCGGCGTGAAAGATCTCTTCGGACGGGTCTCGCCCGACGTGCTCCCCCCCGGGGTGAGGCTCGTTTTGCCCTTCACGCGCGTCGTCAAGATGTCGGTCAAGACTCAGGAGCTCAAGGAGACCGCCGAGGTTCCCTCCAAGGAGGGCCTCATGATGGACCTCGAGGGCTCCCTCCTCTTCCGGCTCGATCCGTCCAAGGCCGACGACATCTACCGGACGATCGGCGCGGACTACCAGGAGACGGCGGTGCACCCACAGATCCGCTCGGCGATTCGTGAAGTCACGGCTTCGTACGAAGCGAAGGTGCTCTATTCGGCGGAGCGGGAGCGCATCGCGCAGGAGACGCTGGCGCTCTTCCGGAAGATGGCGAAAGACCGGGGGATCGTCGCGGAAGCCGTGCTTCTCCGGAAGATCGGCCTGCCGGAAATCGTCGCCAATGCAATCCAGGAGAAGCTGCGCCGAGAGCAGGAAGCGGAACAGATGAAGTTCGTGCTCCAGAAGGAGCAACAGGAAGCGGAACGGAAGCGGATCGAGGCCAAGGGCATCGCCGACTTCCAGCAGATCGTAGCGTCGGGGATCAGCTCGGCATTGCTCGAATGGAAAGGCATCGAGGCGACGGAGAAACTGGCTCTCTCCCAGAACTCGAAGGTCGTCGTGATCGGCAACCCCAAGTCGGGCCTGCCGATCATCCTCGGAGGAGATGGAAAATGAACGTCGGCTTCGCTTGCTCGGCTGCGCCTCGCTGGAGCTCCGCCTCCCGCGAGCGACAGAAACATCTTGGCTCGTAGGTAACGGGGGTTGAGAGTCATCCGGGTGACGCTCGAGGGACGCTTGGTGCGCCTCGAGCCTCTCAGTTTCAGCCACGTTCCGGGGCTCTGGGAGGCGGGATCCGACCCGGCCATCTGGCGCTTGGGGCTGGAGCCGGTCGAGTCGGCTGAAGAGATGCGGGAGTACGTCGCCCGCGCGCTCCAGATGCAGGAGCAGGGAACCGCCCTCCCATTTGCGACCGTGCTCCGCGCCGATGGGCGGCTCGTCGGGAGCACCCGGTTCGGCAACATCGACCGGGAAAACCGCCACGTGGAGATCGGCTGGACGTGGATCGCGCCCCGCTGGCAGCGCACGGCCGTCAACACCGAGGCGAAGCTGCTGATGCTGGGCCACGCCTTCGAGGAGTGGAGGTGCCTCCGGGTGGAGCTGAAGACCGACGTCCTGAACGAGCGATCGCGGTCGGCCATCCTCCGCCTGGGCGCCAGAGAGGAAGGAATCTTCCGCAAGCACGCCGTCGCCCGGTCCGGCCGCGTGCGGGACTCGATCTTCTACAGCATCATCGACGAGGAATGGCCTTCCGTTCGAGAGGGGCTCGAGCGGAAGCTGGCGGAGCGTCCTTGACCTCCTCGTTGTACCAGCGGGAGAGGGTCGCCGGAGAAACACCCGCGAAGTACCCTGCGAGCACCCTCCAGTTCCGCAACACCTGGCGCGCGACGCCGTGGGCGGCGTACCGGCGGGGAGAGGTTCGGGTCTTTTCGGGAAGGAGGCGGAAGGCTCCCGCCCGTCGCAGCCGGCGCACGAGGTCCACGTCGTCGCAGATCGGGAGGTCCCGAAAGCCGCCAACCCGCTCGTACACGTCGCGCCGGCAGAAGATTCCCTGATCCCCGAAGGGGAGACGCAAAAAACGCGATCGGAGGTTCGCCCACCAGGCGACCCAGCGCATCCCCGCCCCGCCTCCCGTGTACGCGAGCGAGAAGGCGCCGGCGACCGCTCCCGCGTCGAGCGCTTCCCGGATGAGGCCGGGCGCGGCGTCGGGCGCGACGGAGTCGGCGTGCAGGAAAAAAAGGACGTCCCCGCGCGCTTCCCGCGCGGCGAGCGCGAGCCGCGCTCCCCGCGTTCCCGATCCCTTCAGAACGCGCGCGCCGATGCGGGCGAAGGCATCCGCGGCGGGGGAGCCGCCGGTCCCGTCGGCCACGAGGAGCTCCGTCTCGGGCGCATCGACGAACGGCGCAAAGCAGGCGGCGGCCGCCGGGTCTTCCTCGCGTATCGGAACGATGATGGAGATCACTCGCCCGAAATCGTAGCAAGGCGGCAGGCGGGCCAACCGCCGGATCCGCCTGCCATAATCGCGGCATGGCGCCGATTCCGTTTCCGGCGGCCGTGCTCGCGGGCGGGCGCTCGCGCCGGATGGGGCGCCCGAAAGCCTCGCTCCCCTATGGCCCCGGCACGCTGCTGGAGCACCAGACGGCGCGCCTCGCGCCGCTCTTTGCCGAAACCTTCGTGGTACTCAAGGAGCCCCCGGAGTTCCCGGTGGGTCCGGCGCGGGTTCTGCTGGATCGGGATCCCGGCTTTGCCGCGGTCTTCGGTCTGACACGTGCGCTCGAAGAAGCGCGGGGCCCCGTTTTCGTGCTCGCCGTGGACCTTCCGCTGATGCCCGCGGATTTGATCCGGGAGATCGCCCGCCGCGGGCTGGAGTCCTCCTCGCCGGCCCTCGTGCCGCGCGCCGGGGGGCTCCTCCAGCCCCTCGCGGCGGTCTGGAAGAGCGACGCGCTGACGGTCGCCCGATCCCGGATCGCGCGCGGGGACCTCGCCTTGCAAGGACTCGCGGAGGAAGCCGGCGCCGAGATCCTCGAGGAGGAGGCCCTCCGCCGTTTCGATCCCTCCGCGGTCGCTTTCACGAACCTCAACACGATCGAGTCCTGGGTCGCGATGCGGGAAAGGGCTTGAGCGAAGCCCCGGAAAGGCCGGCCAAGCGGCCCAAGCGTCCCCGGGCAACCCGGCCGCTGCGCCGGACGACGCTTCATCTCGACGCCCGGGGCCGGGCGCGCATGGTGGACGTCGGCGGCAAGCACCTGACCTCGCGCCGCGCGGTGGCCCGGGGCCGAATCCGACTCAACGCCACGGCCTTCGAAGCCCTCGCGACCGGTGGGCTCTCGAAGGGAGACGCCCTGGCCGTGGCCCGCCTGGCCGGAATCCTCGCCGCGAAGAAGACCGCGGAGATCGTTCCCCTGGCGCATCCGATCGTTCTCGATTCCGTGTCCGTCGAGTTCGACCTTTTCCGGCAGTCCCGCGAAGTCCAGGTGACCGCCGAAGCTTCGACCTCCGCGCGCACGGGTGTCGAGATGGAAGCGCTGACGGCCGTCGCCGCAGCCTGTCTCGCGCTCTACGACATGGCCAAGGCGCTCGACCGGTCGATCGAGATCCGCGAGATCGTGCTGCTCGAGAAATCGGGAGGGCGCTCGGGCGACTTCCGCCGCTGAAGCTTCAGCGGATGACGCTCGCGTCCCGTTCCCCGACGATCCTCCAGCCCTCGCTCGTCCGGACCCAGAGCAGCTCCTGCTCGACTTCCCCGCGGCGGCTGACGCGGGGCCCTTCGATGACGTACCGCTTGCGGAAGCGCATCGTGGCGGTCCGGCCGTCCCCCGCGGTGCGGATCTCCGGCACGCCGGCCCGGACGTCGATCCGGGTGGCGCGGCCGAAGAGGCGGTCCTTTTCCGCCCGGACGAAGGAACGTGAGACGTTGCGCGTCAAGTAGAAGCGGTTCACGGTCGGCATGTAGTAGCGCATGTGTCCCGAGACGTCCGCGGCGTTGGTGCTCGCGATCCAGCCGTCGAGGGCTCTTCGAAGGGCCGGCTCGGCGTCGTTGCGGCGGGACGCCGGGCGAGGGGTCGGCGCCGCCGACGCTTCCCGAACCGGCTCGGGCCGGACCGCGGGCGCCGCCGCGGGCGCGACGGGCGGCCGCGCCGTCGGCCGGACAACGGCCACGGCCGTGGGAGAGATGGCGGGCAGCGCCGTCGGCTCGATCGGCGGGGGTGCCACGGCGGCGGGCTGCGGAGCCGCCGTGGGGACCGGAACCGTCGATGGGCTGGATGAGCGCGCCGCCCGATCCGCCGTCCGTTGGGCCGGCGGTTCAGGGCGTCCGGGCGTTCGCACCACGAGCCACGCGAGGAGGCCGGCGATCGAGATCGCGCCGGCCAGCGCGCCGTAGATCGGCAGAGCGCGGGGCGGCCCGGTCCTGCCCCCCCGCGCCTGCGTGGAGAAGCTTCTCCAGTACGTGGCACCGGTCGGCTCCGGGTCGCTCACGGCGCGGAAGAGCGGCCCCGGCGTCTCACCGCGCACGAGGGGTACGGTGTCGAGCGGCGGCAGCGCCGGCGGCCCGGTGGACGCAGACGTCTCCTGGTCGGCGGGAGCCGAAACCGATGGTGGCTCGACCTCTTCGAAAGGCATCAGGCGCTGCGCCATCTCCTCCGCGCTCGCCGGCCGGTACGCCGGCTTCTTGTGCAGGGCCTGCATCACGAGCCAGCCGAGCTCCTCGGGAAGGTCGGCGCGGATGGGTTGGAGCGGGGCGGGGAAGTCCTTCACCTGTTTGAGCGCGACCGCGGCGGCGCTGCGCCCCTCGAAGGGCGGCGCGCCCGCCAGCATCTCGTAGAGGAGGACCCCGAGAGAGTAGATGTCCGACCGCTCGTCCAGCGGATTTCCCTCGCACTGTTCCGGGGACATGTAATGCGGGGTGCCGAGGAACGCTCCCGCGGCCGTCAGCGCCTCGCTCCCCGGTCCTCCCGGCTCGTCGAGCTTCGCGATCGAGAAATCCAGGATCTTCACCTGCGGCGCGCCGGCGTGGTCGGTGGCCAGGATGACGTTGGACGGCTTGAGATCCCGGTGGATGACGCCGCTGCGGTGGGCGGCCTCGATTCCCTCGGCGACCTGCCGGCCGATCCGCGCGGCCTGCCCGACGGGGAGGCGGCCGCACCGATCCAGGAAGCTTCGGAGCGTCTCGCCGGAGACGAGCTCCATCGCGATGTAGGCCTCGCCGCTGACGAGAACGCCCGAGTCGTAAATGTCCGCGACGTTGGGATGCCGGATGCGCGCGACGGCTCGCCCTTCGCGCCGGAACCGCTCGAGCGCTTCCGCGTCCTCGAGGTAGTCCTGCCGCAGAAGCTTGACGGCGACGGCCCGGTCCAGACCGACGTGGAGGGCCTCGTACACGGACCCGATTCCCCCTCGTCCGATGAGACGGCCGAGGCGATACTTCTCCGCGATGAGCCGCGTCCCGGGGCGAATCGAGATGAGCGGCGGATGATCTTCCGCGCACCGCTCCGCGGAGTCCTCGTAACAGAGATGGCAGGCCGGACAAACCCTCATGCCGCCGAAGGTCTGCAAGAAATTCGCCGGTGGGAAAGGCCGCAGCGCGCCGCCTGCGCCCGGGGAGCTAGCCGCCGCGCGTGTGCATCTCCAGGCGCGGATCCGCTCGCAGCGCCGCCACCGGGAGCGGTCGCCGTTCGCGCAGCTCGAGGCGCTCCTGCGCCCCCCGGTCGGAGCGCACCGACCAGGCGGACCGGATGAGCTGCGCGATCTCCTCCGCCGGCGCCCCGCGGCGCAGAGGGCCCCGCAGGTCCATCCCGCGCGCCGCGTAGAGGCAGAGATACCAGGTGCCGTCGGCCGTCAGGCGGCTGCGGTCGCATGCCCCGCAGAACGGCAGCGTCGTGGAGGAGATGATCCCGAACACCGTTCCGTCGGCGAGCCGGTAGCGTCGCGCCGGCGCCGGGCCTACCGGGGGCAGCGCGGTCGCGGGGCCGTAGCGCCGCTCGATCGCCTCCCGGATCTCCCGCTCGGAGACGACCTGCTGCATGCTCCAGCGAGTCGCGCCGCCCACGTCCATGTACTCGATGAAGCGCACCTCGGCCCCGACGCTGCTCCCATAGGCGAGGAGATCGGCGAGCTCGCCGTCGTTGACTCCGCGGACGATGACCGCGTCGATTTTGACGCTTTCGAAGCCAACGGACGCCGCCGTCTCCAGGCCCGTGAGGACCCGGCGGTGCAGATCGAATCGGGTCAACGCGCGGAACTTTGCGGGGTCGAGGGTGTCGAGGCTGACGGTCACGCGCAGCAGGCCGGCTTCACGCAGGGGCCGCGCCGCGCCGTCCAGAAGCACGCCGTTCGTCGTGAGGGCCACTTCGCGAAGGCGCGGATCGGCGGCGAGCAGCCGGACCAGGTCCGGCAGGTCGCGGCGTACGAGCGGCTCCCCGCCGGTCAGGCGAACCCGGTCGACTCCGAGCGAGGAAAACACGGCGGCGAGGCGCGCGATCTCCTCGAAGGTGAGGATCTCCTCCCGCGGCAGCCACGCGTACTCCATCTCGGGCATGCAGTACTGGCAGCGCAGGTTGCAGCGATCGGTCACGGAGACCCTCAGGTTCCCGAGCGGCCGTCCGAGCGCGTCCTGCAGCGTCATGGAGCGTTTATATTAACGAGCGCCGCTCGAGGCGCATTCTCGATTCCCCGCCCGAGCCTGAAAGGTCCACTTGATCCGAGTCAGCGTCATCACGGTCTCCGACGGGGTCGCCTCCGGCGAGAGAGAGGACCTCGGCGGCCCCGCCTGCGAGACCGTGCTGCGCGCCCACAGCATCCCTTTCGAGGTCGTCGCGCGCGCCGCGTTGCCGGACGACCGGGGCCGCATCGCCGACCTGCTGCGGGAACAGGCGGACGCCGGCGGGGCGGACCTCATCGTGTTGACCGGCGGGACCGGTGTCGCGCCGCGCGACCGCACCCCGGAGGCCGTTCGGGACGTGGCGGAGCTGGAGATCCCGGGCCTGGCGGAAAAGATGCGTTCCGAGACCGGCGCCGGGTTTCCCGCGGCCTATCTCTCGCGCGAGGTCGCCGCGACCCGCGGCCGGACCCTCATCGTGGCCCTGCCCGGCTCCCCGCGCGGCGCCGCCGACTGCCTCCGCTCGATCGCCGACCTCCTGCCGCACGCCGTCGCGCTGCTTCGGGGAGAGAGAGCGGCGCACCCCGCTCCGCCGGCGGACGTCCGCTGAGCGATCGCTTGATCGGGCGCCGGGCCGGATTCGGGATCGATCGTCTCCTCGCGGACCCGTCCCTCGTCGCAGGCAAGCGCATCGGACTGATCACCAACCCGTCCGGGGTGACCTCCCGCGGCATCCCCACGTGGCAGGCGCTCCTCTGGTCCGAGGCGAAGCTCCTCCGGCTTTTCGGGCCGGAGCACGGCGTGGACGGCAGCGCTCTCTACATGGAGGCCGTCGGCCATGCGACGCACGCCGCCTCGGGCCTTCCGGCCGTCTCGCTCTACGGGCGGTCCGTCGAGACGCTGCGCCCGCGGCCGGAGGACCTGGAAGGCCTCGAAGCGATCGTCTTCGACGTCGCCGACGTCGGCGCGCGGTACTACACCTACAACTGGACGATGCTCCTGACGATGGAAGCGTGCGCCGCGGCGGGCATCCGGTTCATCGTCTGCGACCGCCCCAATCCCCTCGGGGGGGAAGTCGAGGGCGCGCCGCAGGACCCCGAGTTCCTCTCGTTCGTCGGCCTGCATCCGGTCTCCGTCCGCCACGGGATGACGACGGGAGAGCTCGCCCGGCTCGTGCTCGCCGAGACGAAGATGGACCTCGATCTCGAGGTCGTTCCGGCGATCGGATGGGCGCGCGCCATGCCGTACGAGGAGACCGGTCTGCCCTGGGTGCCGCCGTCCCCCAATATCCCGAACGTCTCGACGGCGCGGGTCTATCCCGGCATGGCCCTGCTCGAAGGAACCAACCTCTCGGAGGCGCGCGGGACGACGAAGCCCTTCGAGATGTTCGGGGCGCCGTGGCTCTCCCCGCCGGAGCTCTCCGGGGCGCTCGAGGCGCTCGGACTGCCCGGCGTGTCGTTTCTGCCGGTCTATTTCCGGCCGGAGTTCGAAAAGCACGCGGGAGCCGTCTGCGGCGGCGCCGCGATGCACGTGACGGATCCGGAGCGGTTCCGCGGGTTCGAGACGGGCCTGCGGGTCATCGAGACGGCGCGCCGGCTCGCGCAGCGCGAGTTCCGCTGGCGCGAGGAGCCGTACGAGTTCGACCCGCGCCCGGCGGTGGACCTGCTCAGCGGATCGGCCCGGTTCCGCGAGACCCTCGACGCGGGGGAGGTCCTCTCCGCGGAGATCGCGCGGCACCGCGCCGGCGCGGAGGAGTTCCGCAAACGCCGCGAGCCGTTCCTGATCTACCCGGAACGGCGGCCGGCGGTCGTCTCGTTCGTCGGGGGGCATGGGGCCGGGAAGACGACGCTCCTCGTCGGTCTCGTGCCGCGCCTCGCGGCGCTCGGGCTGCGCGTGGGAGCCATCAAGCACTCTTCCAAGGACGCCGACGACGACGTCCCCGGGAAGGACTCGCAGCGCCTCGCCGCGTCGGGCGCGGCGGTGTCCGCCTTCGTGACGCCGGCGCGGGCGACGGTCCGGCGCATGGAAGAGGAGAAGCGGATCCAGGATCTCATCCGCCGGGACTTCTCCGACTGCGACCTCGTGCTCGTCGAAGGGTACAAGTCGGTCGACTTCCCGCGGATCGAGGTGGCGCGGCTCGGAGCGCCGCGGCCGGAGATCGCTGGCGCGAGAGCCCGAGTCTCCGACCAGTTTTTCGGCGACGAGACGCCCACCCTTTCCTTTGGCGACCACGAGGGGGTCATCCGGGAGGTGCTGCGGGCGGCGGGCCTGGATCGGCCCGGCGCGCTGGGATGACCCCCCAATTCGTCGTCTTCGACCTGGACGGGACGCTCATCGACGGGTACGCGGCGATCGCGGATGCCCTCTCCTACGCGATGCGGCAGCTCGGACGGGAGGAGCTTCCGCTCGAACGAGTCCGGGGGATGGTCGGCCACGGGCTCGAGCGGCTCATCGAGAAAGCAGTCGGCCCCGACCTGGCGCCCGAGGGGGTTCGGCTCTTCCGCGAGCGCTATCCGCAAGTCGCCGTCGAGAAGACGGAGCTCGTGCCGGGCGTGCCGGAAGTCCTCTCAGAGCTCGAGCTCCGCGGTCACATACTGGCCGTCGCATCGAACAAGCCGGCGCGGTTCTCGCGCCTGATCCTCGATGCCAAGGGCGTCGCGGACCGCTTCCTCGTCATCTCGGGGCCGGACGAGCAGATTCCCCCCAAGCCGGACCCCGCGATGCTGCGCGCGACGATGGGCCTCGCGCGGGCCACTCCCGCCGAGACGCTCGTCGTCGGCGACATGGAGATCGACGCCGAGATGGCGCGGTCCGCCGGCTGCCGCGTGGTCCTGGTCCCCGGCGGGTCACGAACGCGCGTCGAGCTCGCGGCCGTCGGGGCCGACGCGCTGCTCGGCGATCTGAGGGAGCTGCCGCGCTGGATCGAGACGTGGACTTAGAATCGGTTCCGCCTTGAATCGCTTTCCGTTCCCTTCATCGGCTCCGGCGTGAGCCGCGTCCTCGTCGCCGAGGAAGTCGCCGCTTCCGGCCTGGAGCTCTTCCGGCAGGCGGGGCACGAGGTGCTCGAGCTCGTCGGCGCCCCGCGCGAGCGCCTCCTCGCGGAGCTTTCGACGGCCGACGCGCTGCTCGTCCGGAGTGGGACGAAAGTCGACCGCGAGCTGCTGGCCGCGGCGCCCCGCCTCACCGTCGTCGGTCGCGCGGGAGTCGGCGTGGACAACGTGGACGTTCCCGCCGCCACGGCGCGCGGTGTCCTCGTCATCAACGCCCCGACGGCCAACGTCGTTTCGGCCGTCGAGCACACCTTCGCCCTGCTCTTCGCTCTGTTGCGCCGGATCCCCGACGCGGCGGTCTCCATGGCGCAGGGAAAGTGGGAGAAGTCGCGCTTCCTCGGCTCGGAGCTGGCGGGCAAGACCCTCGGCATCGTCGGGCTCGGCCAGGTCGGGTCTCGCGTGGCGGCGCGCGCCCGCGCCTTCGAGGCCAGGCTGCTCGGTCACGACCCCTATCTGCCCGCGGAGAAAGGGCGCGAGATGGGGGTGCCGCTCGTTTCCCTCGCGGAGCTCCTCGAGGGGAGCGACATCGTGACGCTCCACGCGACCGCGACGGAGAAGGGGAAGGTTCTGCTCGGCCGCGACGAGTTCCGCCGGATGCGTCGGGGCGCGATCCTCTTGAACGTGGCGCGGGGGAGCCTCGTGGATGCCTCCGCCCTGCACGAAGCCCTCCAGTCCGGCCATCTCGCCGGCGCCGCCCTCGACGTCTTCGAGCCGGAGCCGCCGGCCGCCGACGATCCCCTGCGGCGCCTGCCGAACGTCATTTCTACGCCGCACCTCGGGGCGTCCACCGTCGAAGCCCAGGAGCGCGTCTCGCTCCAGACCGTGCAGGCGGTTCTCGAAGCGCTGCGCGGCGAGTCGTACGTGCC
>JBHENW010000207.1:0-4015 GCA_046261875.1 Thermoanaerobaculia bacterium
TCTCCGTGACGAGCCGCAGCGGCGGGGACCGCCGAGCGGCTACCCCGAGGGCCAGCGTGGCGCCGAGCAGCAGCGCTCCCGTCGCCACGTGCGCCGTCGCGACCGATACGGCCTTCCCCGTCAGCACCGTGGCCGCCCCGAGCGCGATCTGGATGCCGACGAGCAGGAGGAGGAGAAGCGCCCCCCGCCGCAGGCCCCCGCGTCCCGATCGAAGCGACTCACGCGCCAGAAACAGGACCGCGGCCGCGACCAGCATCGCCCCCACGCGGTGCGCGAAGGCGATCGCGACCGGGAAGCTCGTGAGCGGCGGCAGCAGGCGGCCGAGCGCGAGCGGGAAGTCCGGGATCGCCAGACCGGCCCTCGTGTGGCGCATCACGGCGCCGATGACGAGCTGAAGGAAGATCAGGCCCACCGCGACCGTCGCGGCCCGCCGGACGCGCGTGGCCTCCACCGGACGGCCCGAGCGCCAGGATGGCGAGGTCACCGTCGCGATCACGACCGTCAGGCAGAAAAAGGCCTGCGCCAGACACGCGTGCGCGACGGAAACGGCCGTGGGGAGCAGATAGAGCACGGTGATTCCGCCGAGCACCCCCTGCGCGACGACCGCCGCCACGGCGATCCAGCCGAGCCGGACGACCCAGCGCCGGGGCTCCCGGCGGGTCAGCCAGATCGCGAGGGTCACCGTCAGGAGCCCGACGAGGGAGGCGATCAGACGGTGGCCGTGCTCGAAACGGATCCCGCCCACCCATTTCGAAGGGGGAAAGGTCAGCATGTTCTGGCCGTAGGTCGTCGGCCAGTCGGGCACCGAGAGCCCGGACTCGGTCGACGTGACGAGACCGCCCGCCGCGATCAGGAGCAGCGTCGCCGCCGCCGTCAGGAGGGCAAACGGGTGGAGCCCTCGGAGGCTCCGCGTCCCTTCAGGCATGGGCCGCGGCGGCCCTCGCGTCGTGCGGCGGCCCGCCCGCCATTCCGGCAGGCGGCTCGTTCTGAGGCCAGTGGTCGTCGTCCCTCTCCGGGACGCTGTACTCGTAGGGCCCGCGGTACACGACGGGGATCTCGTCGAAGTTCTCGTGGGGCGGCGGAGACGACGTCTGCCACTCGAGGGTGTTCGCGCGCCACGGGTTCGCGCCCGCCACGGCGCCCCGGCGCATCGAGAGGAAGAAGTTGAGCACGAGGATGACCTGGGCCGCGCCCAGCACGAAGAGGGAGATCGTCATGAACTGATTCATCGGCTGGAGAGGCTTCAGGCTTGCGTACTGGGTGTAGTCGTAGACCCGCCGCGGCATCCCGCGCATGCCGAGGAAGTGCATGGGGAAGAAGACGAGGTTGAACGTGACGAAGGTCAGCGCGAAGTGGACCTTCCCCCACCTCTCGCTCATCATGCGCCCGAACATCTTGGGGTACCAGAAGTACAGGCCTGCGAACGTGCCCATGAGCGAGCCCCCGAACAGCACGTAGTGGATGTGCCCCACGATGAAGTAGGTGTCGTGGATCTGGATGTCCACGGGGGTCGACGCCATGAAGATCCCGGAGAGCCCGCCGATGACGAACATAGAGACGAATCCGACCGCGTAGAGCATCGCAGTGGTGAAGTGGATCCGGCCGCCCCAGAGCGTGCCGAGCCAGTTGAAGGTCTTGATCGCCGACGGCACGGCGATGACCATCGTGGAGATCATGAATGTCGTCCCGAGGATGGGGTTCATGCCGCTCTGGAACATGTGGTGGCCCCACACGATCCAGCCGAGTCCGGCGATCCCGATGATCGAGTAGGCCATGGCGCGGTAGCCGAAGATCGGCTTGCGGGAGAAGACCGGCAGGATCTCCGAGGTGATCCCCATGGCGGGCAGGATCATGATGTAGACCTCGGGGTGTCCGAAGAACCAGAAGAGGTGCTGCCACAGGAGCGCCTGGCCGCCTCCCGCGTTGGTGAGCGCCTGGCCGGACACGACGAGACCCGCGGGAAGGAAGAAGGTCGTGCCGAGAGTCCGGTCGAAGAGCAGCATGATCATCGCGCCGGAGAGGACGGGGAGGGCCAGCAGCAGCAGGATCGCCGTGATGAACAGCGCCCAGACCGTCAGCGGCAGACGGAAAAAGGCCATCCCCGGCGCCCGGAGGTTGATGATCGTGGTGATGAAGTTGACGGCGGACAGCAGCGAGGAGAGCCCCAGGATGAGCAGCGAGATCAGCCAGAGGGTCTGGCCCTTCGGCAGGATCGCGGAGAGCGGCGCGTAGGCCGTCCATCCGCCCTGCGCGGCGCCCCCCGTCACGAAGAAGGACCAGATGATGATCACGGCCGCGGGAACCGCGATCCAGAACGAGATCATGTTCAGGTAGGGGAAGGCCATGTCGCGCGCGCCGATCTGGATGGGGATGACGAAGTTCCCGAACGCGCCGATCAGGATCGGCATGATCGCGAAAAAGATCATGATGGTCGCGTGCATGGTGAAGAGCGAGTTGTAGAACTCGGGCAGCATCACGCCGCCGGGCATCCCCTCCGGCATCAGCTTCCCCATGAACCCGATCGGCCGGCCGGGCCAGGCGAGCTGCCATCGCACCAGCACGGCCAGGAGGCCGCCGATGATCATCATCGTGAGGCTGTAGAAGAGGTACTGCTTGCCGATCACTTTGTGATCGACGGAGAAGATGTACTTGCGCCAGAAGGAGGTGGGCGCCGCGTGGGCGCCGGGAGGGTGAGCCGGCGCGGGGATCGCGGGCCGCTGGATCGGGAAACGTCCCGGTACGGTGCTCATGACGTCTTGCCTGCGTCCTCGGCCGCTTCCGCGGCCTGCTCGGCGAGGAACTTCTGGAAGTCCTCGGGGCTCTCCACCGTGACGAATCCCTTCATCCGGTAGTGCCCGAGGCCGCACAGCTCCGCGCAGGCGATTTCCCAGTTGCCCACGCGCGTCGCCTCGAACCAGATCCGCGTGGACATCCCGGGCACCGCGTCCTGCTTGACCCGGAACTCCGGCAGGAAGAAGGAATGGATCACGTCCTTGGAGCGCAGCGTGACGACGACGGGCCGGCCGACGGGGACGTGGAGCTGGTTGAGCGTCACGATGTCGTCCCCCGTGTTCAGCCGCCCGTCGGGGCCAGAGTACCGGATGTTCCAGGCGAACTGCTCCCCCATCACCTCGACGGGCATCGCGCCCCCCGGCATCGACTGCTTGATGTCGGCCCACGCGCGCCGAGACAGGAGCGCGAGGACGACGCAGATGACGGCCGGGATGATGGTCCAGACGACCTCGAGGCGGTTGTTCCCGTGCGTGTAGCGGGCCCGCGCGCCCTCTCTGTTGCGGTAGCGGAAGAGGAAGAACAGGAGGACGACCTCCACGACCACGAAGATCACGCCCGTGATCCAGGTGATCAGCCAGAACAGCCCGTCGATCCGTCCTCCGTAGGTGGAGACGTTCTCGGGCAGGCGGAGCCAGAAGGGCACGGCCACGCCGACTACGGGAAGGAGGAGCGCCGCAAAAGCGAGGAGCACCGTCCGGAGGATCCGGGCGGCGCCTTTCCTGCCGACGGAGACGAGCGGCACGCTACCCGCTGAAGGTGAAATCCACCGTCTTCGACTCCGAGCCCGTGATCGTGACGTTCTGTGTCTGCGGGGGGTACTTCTCGTGCCAGGCCTCGATGACGTAGTTGCCCGGCGGGAGGTTCTTGATCTCGAAGGTGCCCTGGTCGTTGGAGGTCGCGAAGAAGGGGTGGTTCAGGACGGCGGCGTAGGCGCCCATCCACTTGTGCACGTCGCACTTGAACCGCAGGCCCACTTCCACCTGGTCGAACTTCTTGACGGTCTCCATCCCCTTGAAGGGTTGCCCGATGTTGAACTCCTCGTTCTTCTTGGGCAGGGCGTGGATGTTGTGGAGCGTGCCGTCGCTGTTGAGGATCCTCAGGGGCTGGCCGGCCTGGATCCCGAAAACGTGGGGGCGGTACTGGCAGCCCAGCTGGTCGAGGGTCACGGGCTGCGACGGCGCGGGGTAGTTCCCGCTGACCCCCTCCTTGACGTAGACGATCG
>JBHENW010000208.1:0-5037 GCA_046261875.1 Thermoanaerobaculia bacterium
GTAGCGGCTCGTATCGCCGCCGGGCACGATGTCGGGCGAGTAGTTGGAGAGGTACGTCATCCGATAGAAGGGTGTCTTTGGGTTGGGAAAGTAGATCCAGTTCTTCGGAGAGGGCGAAGGCCGCTTCAGCCCGATGCCGACCGAAAAGAGGCGGTTGAAGAGGAGCTTGCGCGAGGCCGTCCGGACCGTCTCCGGAGCGTGCGCCAGCCGCGCGACGAAGGCTTCGAGCGGGAGGGTCGTCAGCAGCCTTTCGTAGGACCGCACCGTCCCGTCGGAGAAACGGATCTCCCGCTTGCGCTCATCGACACAGGTCATCCGCTTCTGAAGCCGGACGCGGTCGCCGAGGTGCGGTAGAAAAGCGAGCCAGAGGCCGACGGTCCCGCGGGTCGCCGGATAGCCGAAGGTCGCGTTGGGTCCCCAGTCCGTGTTCTTCGGCGCGAGCGTCGTCTCGAGCGCCTTCTTCCAGTCCACGACGCTGACGCGCTCGGCGATCCAGTAAAAGCCCATCCGGTCGAGCGGCGTGGCCCAGACTTTCAGGTTGTACGGGACCATGAAGTGCTTCGCGACCCCGGCCCCGAACCGCGCGTACACCCATTCCTCGAAGTTGCGGTACGCGCGCTCCCGATCGATGGTCTGGGACTCGACGAGGCCGACGAGGCACTCCAGCATCGCCTCCTCGGGCAGCGAAGAAAGATGGTTCTGAAACGGGTACCGGACGTACCGGTCCTCGAACTTGATCCAGCTCTCCCGGTCGATCCGTCGCACGCCGTCCTTCCCGAGGAGCTTGTCGAGCAGGTCGTTGAAGTACTGATATCCCGAAAAGATGATGTGGCCCGAGACGTCCCAGGTGTACCCCCTGGCGTCCTGGAAGCTGGTCGCGAGCCCGCCGATCTGCCCGGCGCGCTCGTAGATCTCGAAGTCGTCCACTCCCCTCTCGCGCAGGCGGTAGCCGGCGCCGAGCCCGGTCGGCCCGGCGCCCAGTATGACGGTCCCCTTCATCCGGCGACCGGTTCCCGCCTTGCCGCTGCGGCGCGCTGCATCTCCGCCCGCAGCTCGAAGAGATAGCGGATCACGCGCGCCACCGTCCCGACCATCTTCCAGGGACGGTGGATGCTCTGGCCCGCCTCTCGGGGGAAGTGGCGTACGACGACCTCCGCGACTTTCCACCCGGCGATCCGGCAGCGCGCGAAGATCTCGTCGCCGACGAAGTTGATCCGGTGGCGGATCTCGATCGAGCGCGCGACCTCGCGTCGGAAGGCCCGGCAGCCGCCGTTGATGTCGTGGAGGGGCGATCCGAGCACCCAGCGGGACATCAGGTTGAGGCCCTTCGAGAGGATCAGCCGCAGGAAGGGATCGTGGCGCACCTTCTTCCAGCCGAAGACCACGTCGGCGCCCCGGTCGATCGCCTCGAGAAACCGCGGCGCGTCGGCCATCGTGTGCTGGCCGTCGCCGTCCACGACCATGACGACCTCGCCCGGCGTGCTGCGCAGGGCCGTCTCCGTCGCCACGGCGTACCCCTTGTTCCCCTGGTGGTGGACGACCGATACCCGGGGATCGGCGCGGGCGAGCCCTTCCGCGATCTCCCCGGTGCGGTCGCGGCTTCCGTCGTTGACGACCACGATCCGCCAGTCGAGACCCGGAATCGCCGAGAGGGACTCGACGGCCTCGCCGACCGTCTTCGCGATGAGCTCCCCCTCGTTGTAGGCGAGGAATGCGACGCCCAGGCGCGGACGGGCCTCAGCGGACATGAGTGATGGCCTCACCGGCCATGAGTGATGGCCTCACCGGCCATAAATGATCCACCCGGCCGCGGCGACCCATCCGAGGACCATGAGGAGGATCCAGGGATCGTCGATGAGGAGGGCTTGCGTCGGGTTGCCCCCCCCGCCCTTGCGGTAGACGAGCCGCACGTACCGCGCGACACCCAGCACGACGAAGGGCACGGTCGGGGCGAACGACCGGCCGCCATGCATCTTCAGCGTGGAGGGGACTACGGCGTAGGCCGAATAGGCGGCCACGGTCGCGAGCGCGGTGACGATGAAGAGGAAGTCGAGCGCCTCGGTACCGTAGGACGCGAGCACGGCCCGATGCTCGGATGAGCCGGCCAGGGCCCCCGTGTGCTGCAGCTCCCACTGCCTCTTGCCGACGACGAGGAAAAGCGCGAGCAGGTACGCGCAGAGCATGAGAAAAGCTGAAGCGGGGAGACCGGTCAGCGCGGCCCCGGCGAGCGCGCGCAAGGGCAGGCCCGCGGCCACGATGAGGGCCTCGAGAAACGGGATCTGCTTGAGGCCGATCGAGTAGGACAGCATCAGGATCGCGTAGATCGCGCACCAGCGTCCGAACGCCTGCGAGAGCAGGAAGGCGGCAACGAGCCCCCCGCCGGCCAGAGGGAGCGCCGCCGCCAGGGCGGTCGAGACCCGCAGCTCGCCGGTCGCCAGCGGCCGGTGGCGTTTGACGGGATGCGCGCGATCCCGGTCGCGGTCCATGACGTCGTTGACGAGATAGATGCCGCTCGTGATGACGCAGAAGACGGCGACCCCGGCGGCCGCGAGCCACCAGCCGCGCGGGCTCGCCAGCGCTCCGCCGAAGAGAAAGGGGAGCGGAATGACCAGATTCTTGACCCACTGCGCGGGACGCGCGGCGGCGAGCAGGGCGGCCAGCTGCCGGGAAGCCGGATAGTCGGCGGCCGCCGCGGGACCGCCCGACGATGAGGCCATGTGCGCTCATTGTAAACGGTTCCTGCCGAAACGCCTGCGGCAGCCGGGTGGTTCGCCTAGCGGAGCGCTTCCTTCTGCAGCGCCTGGTCGATCGCGAAGGCCGCTTTCGCGCCTTCCGCCGCGGCGACGATCACGAGCTGCACGTCCTCCGACGCGTCCCCGGCGCAGTAGAGGCCCGGCACGCAGGTGGCGGAGAGACGGTCCGTCCGCACGGTCCCTTTGTGGTTGAACTCGCAGCCCAGCGCCTCGGCCAGCGGCGAGCGCTGGTACTGCGCCGTGCGGAAGAAGAGTCCACGCCTCGGAAGCGGCTCGCCGCGGGCGAAGACCACGCGCTCGAGCACGCCGTCGCGGCCCTCGAGCCTCTCGACTCGCTCCTCGCGCACTGCCACGCGGTTGCGGGCGAGCCGGTCGCGCCAGCGGCGGTTCATTCGCGCCGGTCCATCCGTCAGGAGCACGACGTCGCGCGTCCAGTTCATGAGCCCGAGAGCGAGATCCGCCGCGTCCACCCGGCGTCCGTACACCGCCACGGGTTGATCGCGCATCTCCCAGCCGTCGCAGTACGGGCAGTGAAAGACGCTGCGGCCGTACATCGCGGCGGCGCCGGGGATGTCCGGAACGCGGTCCATGACGCCGGTCGCCAGAAGCAGCTTGCGGCAGCGCAGGCGCCGGCCGTCGTCCAGAGTGAGGGTGAAGCCCCGGGGTCCGACCTTCACGCGCGCGACTTCGCGCGAGGCGATCTCGACCCCGTACGGCTCGAGCTGCTGGCGACCGACCCGGAGGAGCTCCTCCGGCAGGACCCCGTCGCGCGTGAGAAAGCCGTGGAGACCCCGCGAGGCCGCGTTACGCGGCTTGCCGACGTCGCAGAGCAGGACGCGGCGCCGGCAGCGTCCCAGCACGAGAGCGGCGGACAGTCCGGCCGGACCGCCGCCCACGATGATCGCGTCGTAGAGGGGAGAATCGCGCACGTTGACCGCCCGCCTGCTGCACCTGGCATGCCATCCGCAGCGGAGCCGGAAGATACAATGCGCGAAAGGTGAACTCGCCCTGAGCAGAACACCTCTCTCCGGAACCCTCATCGAGGGGAAGTACGAAATCCTCTCCAAGATCAAGGAGGGCGGGATGGGGACCATCTATCAGGTCCGCCACCGCCTCCTCGACGAGGTCCGGGTCGTCAAGGTCATGCTCCCCCAGCTCGGCAGCGAGGAGGAGTACCGGCACCGCTTCATCCAGGAAGCCAAGATGGCGACCCGCCTGAAGCACCCCAACGTCGGCACCATCCACGACTTCGCGGTGGACCCCGACGGCACCGCTTACATCGTCATGGAGTACATCGATGGGGTCAACCTGGCCGAGCTGCTGCGGACCTCCGGCCCTCCGGGGACCGGACTGACCCTCGAGATCGCGCACCAGACCCTGCTCGCCCTGGGCTACCTCCACCGCAAGAACGTCGTGCACCGGGACATCGCGCTCGACAATCTGATGCTGACCCACGACGAGGAGGACCGCCCGCAGATCAAGCTGATCGACCTCGGCATATCCAAGGCGCTGGACAAGACGATCGAGCTCACGTCCCGCGGGGTGTTCCTCGGGAAGCTGAAGTACTCCTCACCCGAACAGCTCGGCTCCCTGGGACCGGAGGAAACTCTGGACGGACGGAGCGACCTCTACTCGCTCGGTGTCGTGCTCTACGAGCTCCTGACCGGCCGGCCACCCCTGGGAGGCGACACCCCGAGGACTCTCATCGGGGCGCACCTTTTCCATCCGCCGACGCCATTTTCGGAAAGCGACCCGGGGGGCAAGGTTCCCACCGAGCTGCGCGCGCTCGTCATGAAGGCGCTCGAGAAGAAGCGCGGCGACCGCTTCTCATCGGCGGAGGAGATGGACCAGGCCGTCCTGCGCATACGCGAGCAGATCGCCGGCGCGGAGACGGAGCCGGCGCACCAGCTGCTCTCCCGTGTACGGGCGACGCGCGACGCCGTCCCCGTGCAGATCACGCCGAGCGCGCAGGATCGTCTCGACCGCCAGTTCATCGCCCAGACGACGCCCGCCGGCACCCCGTATGCGATCCGCCATCCGTCCGGCCGTTCGGTGGACCCGGCGGCGTTCGAGCCGACGGTCGTGGACCCGCGCTCCACGGCGGAGGCGCTCCCGGTCCGGAGGCCCCGCCGGGCCCTGACGGCCCTCCTCGTGACGGCCGCCGTCGCTGCGGCTGCCGCCATCCTCTTCCTGGGGCGGGAAGAGACCGCCGAAGCCCCCGGACTCGCCGCGGCGACGCCGATCCCGATCGCGACGGACGCCCCCGCGGCGCTCGTCACAGAGG
>JBHENW010000209.1:0-4605 GCA_046261875.1 Thermoanaerobaculia bacterium
CGCGTGGAGATCGCGCGGCCGGTGGAAGGCCCTCCCTGGATCCGCGGCACGGGGGAGATACCGGCCGCGCCGGACCGGATCGCGCAGGTCGTGACGGACTTCGGGCGCTACCGGGAGATCTTCGCGCCGGCCCTCAAGAGAGCGCGCGTGCTCGGGGGGGATCGGACCCGGACCCGCCTCCACCTCGTCTGGCCCTACCCCTTTCCGTTGCGCAACCGGGATGCGATCGTCGAGTACGCGCGGGAGCCGCTCCCGGGCGGCGGTTGGCGGATCGCCTGGCGCGACGCGGCCCGTCCGGGCGATCCGCGGGAAGGCGTCCGGATCGCGCGCGTCCTCGGGGAAATCCGGATCGAGCTCTCCGAGGCGAACCGCTCGCGCGTCACGTACGCGTTCCTCGGAGACCTCGGAGGAAACTTCCCGCGCTCCGCGGAAGAGAAGGCCTGGCGCGCGGAGCCCGTCGAGTACTTCCGCGCCCTGCGCCGCGGGCTCGGACTCCGCGACCCGGACCCGTAAATCCTTTCGGTATAGTCCGCCCGCATGGATTCTCTCGCGGTGAAGGCGGTCGAATTCGCCATCCAGCTCGCCGTGATCCTCTTCGCGATCTCCTTCCACGAGTCGGCGCACGCCTACGCCGCGCTGCGGTTCGGCGACACGACGGCCCGCGACCTGGGCCGGATCAGCCTGAACCCGATCCGCCACCTCGATCCCTTCGGGAGCGTCCTGCTGCCCATCCTGATGTACATCGGCTCCGGCGGCCGGATGATCTTCGGTGCGGCCAAGCCGACTCCCGTCAACCTTTCCAACACGCGCAACCCGCGGATGGCCAACCTCGTCGTTTCGGCCGCCGGCCCGGTCTCGAACGTCTTCCTCGCGGCCCTCGGGTTGACCGCGCTGCTCGCCATCAAAGCGGCCTCGCCGGAGGCGATCCGGGCGCTCTTCTACGCTCTGCGGGGGGATCAGTTCGGCTCCGGCGCGCTGGCTCCGTTGACTTACGTTCTCTTCCACTTCGTGCTCATCAACGTGGTGCTCGCGGTCTTCAACCTCATTCCGATACCGCCCCTGGACGGGTCCGGAGTCCTCGTCTCGGTCTTCGGAGGAGGAGTCGCGCGGGTGTATGCGACCGTCGCTCCGTTCGGCTTCATCCTGCTGATCCTGTTGTTGACGACGGGGGTGCTCGGTCGGCTGTTGAGCCCCGTACAGTCCCTGATCGTCCAGGTGGTGTTCGGCGGCATCGGCCTATGACGCTTCCGGTGGTCCTGTCGGGCCTGCGCCCGACCGGCCGCGTCCACCTCGGCAACTACTTCGGCGCGGTGAAGAACTGGGTGGACCTGCAGAACTCCGGCCGCTACCGACCCTACTTCTTCGTCGCCGACCTCCACGCGCTCACCACGGACTACGCCGACACCCGCATGCTCGCCTCCTACACGCGGGATGCGGTCCTGGACTGGCTCGCGGTCGGCCTGGACCCCGAGAAGGCGACGATCTTCCTCCAGTCCCGCGTGCCCCAGCACGCCGAGCTCGCGCTCTACTTCTCGATGCTGACTCCTCTCGGATGGCTCGAGCGGGTTCCGACCTACAAGGACCAGCTCGACGCGCTGCGGTCGCGCGAGCTCGCCACGCACGGGTTCCTGGGATACCCGGTCCTGATGACCGCCGACATCGCCCTCTACCGCGGCGAGCTCGTGCCGGTCGGGGAGGACCAGACGAGCCACCTCGAGATCTCCCGGGAGATCGTCCGGCGTTTCAACTCGCTGTACGCCGACGTGTTCCCCGAGCCGAAAGCGCTCTTCACGCCCACGCCGAAGCTGAACGGCGTGGACGGCCGGAAGATGTCGAAGTCGTACAACAACACCATCGGGGTGACGGAGCCGGCCGACTCCCTGCGCGAGAAGGTCATGGCGATGGTCACGGACCCGGCGCGGGTCCGCCGGCAGGACCCGGGCAACCCGGAGGTCTGCAGCGTTTTCGCGCTGCACCGACTCTACTCGCCGCCGGACGAAGTCGAAGTCGTGGACCGGGAGTGCCGCAGCGCGGCGCGCGGCTGCGTCGACTGCAAGCGGCACTTGCTGGCGAACATGGAGCCGGCATTGGCGCCCATCCGCGATCGGCGCGAACGCCTCATCGCGTCGGGAGACGTCGTGCGCGAGGTCCTGCACGCGGGGGACGCGAAGGCCCGCTTCGTGGCCGAGGAGACGATGGAACGCGTGCGGGAAGCGGTCCGGTTGCCGCCGGAAGCGTGAAGGAGCCGATGGCGGAAGAGACGCCGGGCAGCTCGCTTCCCCCTGTCGAGCTGGAGGCCTTTTCGGGCCCTCTGGACCTCCTGCTCCACCTGATCCGCGTCAACGAGGTCTCCATCACGGACATCCCCATCGCCCGGATCACCGAGCAGTACGCCGCGTACCTCGACGCGATGCGGGAGCTCGATCTGGACGTCGCCTCGGAGTACGTCGGCCTCGCCGCCGAGCTGATCTACATCAAGTCCCGCATGCTCCTGCCCCGGGCCCCGGGCGCCCCGGAAGAGGATCCGCGCCATGACCTCGTCCGCCGCCTGCAGGAGTACGAGCGGTTCAAGAAGACCGCCGAGACCTTCCACGAGATCGACACGCTGCGCGCCGGCCTGTGGCCGCGTCCGGAGACGCCGGTGCCGCCGTCGCCGGACGGCGAGACCCTGGAAGTCTCCCTCTTCGATCTCATCGAGGCGTTCCGCCAGGTCACCGAGCGCTACCGGCTCGCGCACCCTCCGGCGATGGAGATCCGGCACCTCCGTTTCTCGGTCAGCGACAAGATCCGCGAGATCCTCGGACGGCTCGAGGAGGCGCGCACCCTGCCGCTGCTGGAGTTCCTCGGAGAGCTGCGTTACCGCGCGGAGGCGGTCACCGCTTTCCTCGCGTTGCTCGAGCTCGTCCGGCTCGGCGTCGTGCGGGTCTTCCAGGCATCGGCGTTCGGGGAGATCCACGCCTCCCGGACGGAGCTGCCCTTCTCGGCGGAACAGGTGCGGGAGACCTACCGTGAGTGACCGGACCGGCACGCCGGCCGGCGATACCGAGAGCCCACCGCCCGAAAGGCGGCGGGAAACCCGCGTGGACGTCCTGCGGCCGGCGGCCGAAGCACTGCTCTTCTCCTCCCCGCGGCCGGTCTCCGAGAAGGATCTGGCCGAGGCGCTCGAGGCCGACCGCGAGGCCCTCGCGGCGGCGCTGACCGGGCTCCAGCGGCAGGCGGACGCCGCCGGCCGGGGAGTCCGGCTCGAGCAGGTGGCCGGAGGCTGGCGTTACGTGACACGGCCCGAGTTCGATTCGCTGCTGCGGAAGTTCCACGAAGTGACCGAGCGCAGCCGCCTGTCCCTCGCCGCCCTGGAGACGCTCGCGATCATCGCGTACCGCCAGCCGATCACCCTTCCCGAGATCCAGGAGATCCGCGGGGTGAACTCGGCGAGCGTCCTGAAGACCCTCTTCGAGAAGCGCCTCGTGACGACGGCGGGGCGCAAGCCGGTCGTCGGCACGCCCTTCTTCTACCGGACGACGTCCGACTTTCTCGTGCGTTTCGGATTGAACGAGCTCGGCGAGCTCCCCAAGCCGGAGGAGCTCGCCGAGGATCTGGCGGCAACGGTCGGCGAAGAGCCGCCGCCGGAAGTTCCCGCCGAGCTGGAAGCGGCGGCGGCCCGGGAGGAAGAGACCTCGGAGGGGCAGGCCTCCGAGTCCCCACCCCCGACTCTCGACTAAAGGTTCGGCTGCGGCGTGTAGCGCAGGTACGGCTTGACCCGGCGGTGCCACTTCGGGAACTTTTTGGGCACCTCCTCGTCGGGGACCGCGGGGACGATGATGCAGTCCTCGCCATGCTTCCAGTTGCCCGGTGTGGCGACCTGGTACTTCGCCGTCAGCTGGAGGGAATCGATCGACCGCAGCCAGCTCGTCGAAGTTGCGGCCCGTGGAAGCGGGGTAGGTGATCATGAGCTTGACTTTCTTGTCGGCGCCGATCACGAAGGCGGATCGGACCGTGAAATTGTCCGACGCGTTGGGATGGATCATGTCGTAGAGCATCGCGACCTTCCGGTCCGGGTCCGCGATCATGGGGAAGTTCACCTTCGTGTTCTGCGTCTCGTTGATGTCGTCGACCCATCCCGGTGGGACGCGAGCGGATCCACCGAGAGCCCGATGACCTTGACCCCCCGCCTGTCGAACTCGGGCTTGGTCTTGGCCACGATCCCCAGCTCCGTCGTGCGGACCGGCGTGGAGTCCTTGGGGTGAAAGAAGAGCACGCACCAGTCGTCGCCCATCCACTCGTGAAAACGGATGGGGCCCTCGGTCGTTTCCGCGGTGAAATCGGGAGCCTCATCGCCCAGACGAACAGCCATCTTTTCTCCTCGCCCTACGGTCGTTGATGTTTGAGCCGGACCTTATTACGGCAGCTTTCCTCGTACGCGACGGTATTCTTCGGCCCCATGCCGGCCGTCCGTCTCCAGAAGATCCTCGCGGAAGCGGGCCTGGGCTCCCGGCGGGAGGCCGAGGAGTGGATCCGCGAAGGCCGGGTCGAGGTCAACGGGCAGAAGGCCTCGCTCGGGGATCGGGCCGACCCGCAGAACGACGCAATCCGCCTGGACGGCCGGCG
>JBHENW010000210.1:0-13420 GCA_046261875.1 Thermoanaerobaculia bacterium
CCCTCAAGAGTCTTCCCGGGGGGGCGCGGCGAGGCTCACGGCGCCGGGCGGATCACGAGTCCCACCCCGCCGCCCCGAGGATCGGCGACCGCCGTCATGGCGCCGTCGGCCGCCCGCGCGATGGCATGTACGCGGCCGATCGGATCTCCGTCCGGATCCCGGTCGGCGACGGTGTGTCCGAAGCGGCGAAGAGACTCGATCCAGTCGTCGTCGAAGCGGCCCCGCTCGATCTGGATCCTGTCGGGCAAATCCTGCTGGTGGAACCGGGGCGCTCGAACCGCCTCTTCGAGCGACTCTCCCCAGAGCAGCACCCCGAGCATGACCTGGAGATTCGTCGTCGGGATCGTCGATCCCCCCGGCGTCCCCCAGACGTACGCGTTGCGGCCGGCGATCACGGCGATGGAGGGGCACATCGCCGAAAGCATCCGCTTGCCGGGCGCCACCGCGTTGACCTCGCCCTGGACCAGGCCGTAGAGATTCGGCTTGCCCGGCCGCGTGGCGAAGTCGTCCATCTCGTTGTTCAAAAGGAACCCGAGACCCGAGGCGACGCGCGCGCTGCCGAAAGAGTCGTTGATCGTCGTCGTGACGGAGACCGCGCTGCCGGCGCCGTCCATGACGGAGAAGTGGGTCGTGGACGGCTTCTCGCGTCCCACTTCCGGCAGGGAAGCGGTGGGGGTCGCGCGATGGAGGTCGATCGTGGCGGCGAGCGCGCGGAGCCGCCGCTGGTCGGTGAAAAGACTCTGGCGCACTCCGCCGAAAGCCGGGTCGCCGAGGTGCCGGTTGCGGTCGCGGAAGGCGCGTTTCTCGACCTCCGCGATGACGTGCGCGGAGCGCGCGTCGCGCCGAGCGATCTTGTCCCGCCCGATCTCTTCGATCAGGAGCGCCATCTCGGCCAGGACCGGACCGGAGGAGGGCGCGGGCATCGTCCAGACCTCCGCTTCCGCGAAGCGGAACCGGACCGGGCGCCGCAGCTTCGCCCGGTAGCGGCCGAGGTCTCCGCGCGAGATCAGGCCGCCGATCCGCTTCTGGCCGCTCTCGAACTCACGCGCGACACGCCCCCGGTAGAAACCGTCGTGGCCGTTGTCGCGGATGGCTTCCAGCGTCCGGGCGAGATCCCGCTGCCGGAAGACGCTTCCCACGGCGGGCGGCTCGCCGTGGGGAAGGAAGATCGCGGCCGTTTCCGGATCGGCGGCCAGGCGCTGCCGGAATTTCGGCCGCGCGATCCTCTCGGAGATGACGTCGGTCATCATGAAACCGTCCCGCGCCAGGCGGACGGCGGGGTCGACGAGGGTGCGCCACCGCAGGCGTCCGCCACGGCGGTGGGCGAGGGCGAGGCCCGCGACGCTGCTCGGCACGCCGGACGCGAGCGGTCCCTCGGTGGAAGACGGCAGCGTGCCATCCGGACGCGGGCGCGTGAACGTATCGCGGCGGGCCGCGCGGGGCGCGACCTCCCGGAAGTCCACGGCGAGGACCCGTCCCCGGCTGTCGCGGGAGATCCAGAACCCGCCGCCGCCGAGGTTCCCCGCTTCCGGCCACGTGACCGCCAGCGCGAACGCGACGGCGACCGCGGCGTCCACCGCGTTCCCGCCGCGGCGAAGGACCTCGATGCCGACGCGCGCGGCGTTCTCTTCGGCCGCCGCGACGGCGCCGCCCGCTCCCCGGGCGACCTGGAACTCGGCTGCCCCGGCCGGGGCGATCGCGAGGGAGAGCAACAGAAGGAGGGCGACGAGCTTCTTCACGGCACTCAATTGTATGGGGGCCGCACGCTAAGATCCCGGCGGCGATGCGATCGATCCGCGATCTCGCACTAGAAGGCAAACGCCTCTTCCTGCGCGTGGATTTCAAC
Source organism: Thermoanaerobaculia bacterium (assembly GCA_046261875.1). Lineage (GTDB taxonomy): Bacteria > Acidobacteriota > Thermoanaerobaculia > UBA5066 > Gp7-AA6 > JBHENW01. Next base: position 1,847 of record JBHENW010000210.1, read on the forward strand.
GTCCCCCTGTCCGATGGGCGGGTGGCCGACGCCACCCGGATCGTCGAGACCCTCCCCACGATCCGTCACGCCCTGGAGCGGAATGCGCGGGTCATCTGCGCATCGCATCTCGGCAAGCCGAAAGGGAAACGGAAAGCGGAGCTCTCGCTGGCCCCGGTCGCTTCGGAGTTCGCCGCGCGGCTCGGCCGTTCCGTGCGGTTCGTGGACGACTGCATCGGACCGGAGGCCGGGAGGATCGCTTCTGTACTCGAGCCGGGCGAGGTCCTGCTCCTGGAAAACCTGCGGTTCCACGCCGGCGAGGAAGCCAACGACCCGGAGTTCGCGCGCTCGCTCGCGTCGCTCGCGGCGGTGTACGCCGACGACGCGTTCGGCGCCGCCCACCGCCCGCACGCCTCCGTCGCGGCGCTGCCGGCGCTTTTCGAGGAGAGGGGCGCCGGGTTGCTCCTCGAGAAGGAGGTCCGGGAGCTGTCGCGGCTCCTCTCGCCGGAGCGTCCCTTTGCGGCGATCCTGGGCGGAGCGAAGATCTCGGGCAAGATCGACACGCTGCGCGCGCTCGCGCAAAAAGCGGACGTCCTTCTCGTCGGCGGCGGTATGGCCAACCACTTCGTCGCCGCCCTCGGGCTTCCCGTCGGGCGATCGCTGCTCGAGCCCGACCAGGTCCCCCTCGCGCGGGAGATCCTCGATCTGTGCAAGCGCGGCGGGAAGGTGATCGCCCTCCCTTCCGACTTCGTCGTCGCGAGGTCGCCGGAGGACGGGGCCGGCGCGCAGACAGTCGGCATCGCGAAGATCCCCGCCGACTCCATGGCCCTCGACGTCGGCCGGAAGACGCTCGAGCAATTCGAGCGCCTGCTCGATCCGGCGCGCACGATCTTCTGGAACGGTCCGATGGGCGTGTTCGAGAAGCCTCCGTTCGACCGCGGCACGCGCGCGCTCGCGATGCTCCTCGCCGAGTCCGACGCGGTGACCGTCGTGGGAGGCGGCGAAAGCGTCGCGGCGGTGCAGGCGGCCGGGCTGGCGGAGCGCTTCACCCACGTCTCCACGGGGGGCGGCGCCTCGCTCGAGTTCCTGGCGGGGGCCAGGCTCCCCGGGGTCGCCGCGCTCGAATGAGCGCGCCGCGGCGTCTCTTCGCCGCCAACTGGAAGATGCACAAGACGCGGGAAGCGGCCCGGGCGTTCGCGCGCGAGCTGGGAGACCGGCTCGAGGGTGCGCCGTGCGCGGGGGAGCTCGTCATTGCGCCGTCCTTCCCTTTGCTCGACGCCGCCCGCGATCCCCGGGAGCGCTGGTCGCTGGCGGGACAGAACGTGGCCTCGGAGCGGGGAGGCGCGTACACGGGAGAGGTCTCCGCGGCGATGCTGCAGGACGCCGGCTGCCGGTACGTCATCATCGGGCACTCCGAGCGCCGGCAGATCTTCGGCGAGACCGAAGACGTGCTGCGGCGCAAGCTCGAGCGCGCGCGGGAGGTCCGCCTCCTCCCGATCTACTGCGTCGGAGAGACGGCGGAGGATCGGACGGCCGGCCGGACGGAATCCGTCCTGGAGCGCCAGGTCGCGTCTCTCGGCGAAGACTCGCCCGGCGAGCCGCTCGTCGTGGCTTACGAGCCCGTGTGGGCCATCGGGACCGGAATCGCCGCCCAGCCCGAGCACGCCGCCGCGGCGCGGGAGCTCCTCGCTTCGCTTCTCTCGTGGCGCCGCCAGGTCCGCCTGTTGTACGGCGGCTCGGTTTCTCCGGACAACGCGCCCGCCCTGCTCGAGGCCTCGGGCATGGATGGCTTTCTCATCGGCGGGGCGAGCCTCTCCGTCGAGAGCTACGCCGCCATCGCGGGGATCGCCCCGGCGGCTTGACCCCGCCGCCGCCCGCGGCTAGACTTTCCGGCCTTTCGGCGGAGGCCTCTTGCAGATCGCATACATCGCGCTCGTCGTCCTTTACGTGTTCATCTGCTTCTTCCTCATCCTCGTCGTCCTGCTCCAGCAGGGAAAGGGAGCGGACATCGCAGGCGCCTTCGGAGGCGGAGGAACGCAGACGGCGTTCGGAGCGAGGGGCGCCACGACCTTGCTGCACAAGCTGACGACCGGCGCGTTCGTCGGGTTCATCGTCCTCTCGCTGCTGCTGACGGTGCTCGAGTCGCGGCCGAAGTCCTCGGTCATCGGCAAGCTCCCGGCCGGGCAGACGGCGCCAGCCAAACCGGGCGCGCAGGTTCCGGCCGCAAAGCCGCCGGCGCAGCCGGCCTCGTCCGCTCCGTCCGCTCCGCCTCCGGCGGCGCCGGCCCCGCAAGCTCCCGCGAGGAATCCCGGCAGCCCCTAGCGGAGTTATTCTGATCCCCGTGCCGTCGTGGTGGAATTGGTAGACACGTACGTTTGAGGGGCGTATGGGGCAACCCATGCCGGTTCGAGTCCGGCCGACGGCACCAAAAAAGACCCGGTCCGCCCGCCACCGCCGGTAAACCCGCCGGCTCCCGGAAGCGTCCGTTCGTCCAGGAGGACCACATGACACGGCGACTTCACCGCTTTCCCGCGGTCGCTCTCCTCTTCGCGCCGCTGCTCCTCGGCGCCCGGGCGGCGGAGGCCGCGTACTCGCCGGCGACCACGAACGGCTTCTTCATCTTCGCGGGGCGTGTCGCGGGGCAGGGGGGCTCGCTCTTTCGCACGGACGTGTGGCTGTTCAATCCGGCGAGCGGGGAGGGGGAGAACGCGGTCGTCACGCTGGTCTTCCGGGAACAGGTGACGAGCGGAGGGGGCGCTTCGCCCGCGATCACGTCGGCCCCGATCGTCCTCGCCCGAAGGGAGACCAAGTTCCTTCCGGACGTCACGTTCACGGCGCCCGTGCCGGCCGGCGACAACCGGGTCGGCTCTCTGGAATGGATCTCCGACAGACCGGTCATGGCCTCCGCGCGCGTCTACAACGCGACCGCGGAAGGAACTTTCGGCTTCTTTCTTCCCGGGATTCCGGTCTCGGAGTCCATGGGGGCGAAGAGCAGCGCGACGGACGCGGTCAACGTCCTCCAGATGTACGGCGTCAATTCCGGCGACCCGACGAACTTCCGTACCGGACTCGACGTCGTCAACACGTCGAGCGTTGCCGTGCCGATTCAGGTGCGCGTGGTCCACCCGACGAACAACCTGGTCTTCGGAAGCAACCTGGATTTCTCGATCGCACCGAAATCCCTCTACCGGGTCGGCCCGGTGCTGATGTTGGCAGGCGCCGAGCCCGTGGACGGGTTGCGCATCACGGTGGGGATACGCGACGGCACGGACCTCCCGGGCGGCGGAGGGATCCTCGCCGTCGCCACGACGCTCGACAACCGGACGGCCGACGCGTTCGCGTTCGTCGGGCAGCGTCAGGCAGGAACCGTCGTTCCCGCCGAGCTTCTGCCGCTCGCAGACCTGCCGTAAGCTCGGGACCCGTGGCTCGGCTCTTTCAGCGGTCCTCGGCCCGCGAGACGCGAGACCGGCTCCACGTGGGGTGCGGGAAGTTCATCCTCGCCGAATGGATCAACGTGGACCTGCAGCGTGCGCCGGGCGTGGATTACGTCTCCGACGTCCGATCCGGCGTCCGCTTCCGGGAGCTCTCCTACGTTTACGCGGAACATTTCCTCGAGCACCTCACGGAGCCGGAGGGCGCGAGGTTTTTGCGCGACTGCCGTCGGGCGCTGCGGGACGGGGGCGTGCTCCGCGTCTCGACGCCAAACCTGGACTGGGTGATGACGACGCACTATTCCGTCAACGAGCGGGATCCGGCTCGGAGGCGGCGGCAGTGCCGCGCGATCAACCGCGCCTTCCACGGCTGGGAGCACCGCTTTCTCTACAACGACGCCACCCTCGAGCATGTCCTCCGCACCGCGGGCTTCGCGCAGGTCACGTTCCACGAGTACGGCGAGAGCACGGACCCGGAACTGCGGAATCTGGAGAAGCACGAGAAGTACCCCAACTACGGGGCGATGCAGCACGTGCTGATCGCCGAGGCGCGAGGCCGCGTCGGGCCCGGTCAGCGGGAAGGCACCGGGTCGAAGCCGCCCTGAGCGAAGGGGTGGCACCGCAGGAGGCGGCCGGAGCCCATGGCGATCCCCCGGACGGTCCCGTAGCGACGGAGCGCTTCGCGGGCGTACGCGGAGCAGGTCGGCGTGAACCGGCACCGGATCAGCCCGGTCCGGGCGAGAACAGGGGACACGGCCCCGCGATATCCGTCGAGGACGGCGATGGCGGCGCGCGCCCCCCACTGCGTCTCCGCGGGACGCGCGGAATCCCCGGCGATGAACCCGGCGAGGGCGGCCGCGGCCAGAGGCCAGAGACGCCCACGGCGCGGCGGGTCGGGTCGACTCGGCGGCTCAGCGGCTCCGGGCAAGACGCGAGATCCCGGGGACGATGAGGCGCTGGCCGTCGAGGGCTTTCACGATCGCGAGGATCACGATCACGGTGTACACGACGACGACGGTGAACATCAGGAGCCCGTACATGCAGGAGAGCGCGGGTACGACGATGCCCACCGCCGTCGCGAGGATGCTGATGAGGACTACGGCGCCGAACAGGAGGAGGCCGTTGCGGGCGTGCCAGTGGACCTCCGGGTCTTTCCGGCCGGAGAGCAGCGGGATGATTCCCAGGGGCCCCAGGTAAGCCAGCACGAGCATCGCGCGGGAGGGCGCCGGGCCTTCGGACATCGGGCGAAGCCTATTCCGAAACGGGAGACCGACGGCAGTCAGCTGACAGCCAAGAGCTGGCAGCCGAGAGCTGACAGCCGAGAGCTATCTCAATTCGTCTTGAGGCGGATGGAACCGTTGACCGTCTCGGCGCGCAGCGTTTCGACGCCTTCCGCGTTGCTCGCGTTGTAGACGCCGCGGGCCTCTTTCGGGCCGAACTTCCCTTCCACAGCCAGCGCGAAGTCCCCTTCGATGCGGCCGTTGACCGTTTCCAGGTCATAGCGCAGGGCCGAGCTGCGGTCGAAGGCGATCTCGACGCTGCCGTTGACCGTCTCGAGATGCGATTTCTTGAAGATCCCGCGGAACTCCACCCGAAGCGAGCCGTTGACCGTCGTCGCGCGCACCGGTCCCGCCACGTCGCGGAGGTCGATCGAGCCGTTGACGGTGTCGGCCGCTAGGGTGCCCCCGAAACCGGAGGCGCCGACCTTGCCGTTGCAGGTCTCCAGATGGGCCTCGACTCCCGGGGGCAGATGGATCTCGTAGTTCACGTGCGCACCTGCGCCGCCGTGGTTCAGGAACCCGAACAGCCGGCGACGCCGGGGGCTGACCGTTTCGACGTAAATCTCCTCGCCCTCCTTGCGCACCCGGATCTCGGTCAGCTTCAGGAGCTCGTCGGCGCGGCCGCCGCGGGCGGTCTTGACCGCGCGGACCTTCAGGTAGGGCTTGTCCCAGGCGTAGGCCTGGATGTGTCCGTTGACGTTCTCCACGGACACGCGGGTGACCCCTTCCAGCGAGTAGGCCTTCTGGAAGACGTCCTCGGCCCCGAGGACGGGAACCGCCGCGGCGAGAAGAGACAGGACGAGCGCCAGTCTTCGCATGACTACGTTGTTCTTAACGATGCTCTGATAAAAAGGTTCTGTCCGGTCACTCTGTCGCCCCCGGGAGGACGACATCCATGGGAATTCTAGGCCCCGGGAGCCTCGCAGACTGTCACCTCCATTTCGAAGGCTCTCTGCCTCCGGAGGTTCTGGCTCAGCTCGCCCGGCAGGCCGGGCACCCGTTCGCTCGGAACGAGGCTTTCCAGGAAGCCCGAAAGGCCGCCACGGATTCCCGCTCGTTCCTCGATCTCTTCAGGGAGGTTTGCGGTCTGATGCGGACACCGGAGGATTACTGCCTGGCCGCCCGGGGGATTGCCCGGGAGCTGACCGCCGCCGGCGTGGCCTATTTCGAGGTCTACGTCTCGCCGGAAATCATGGGACGGTTCGGGGTCGATGCGAAGGCCTGCCTCGCCGAGATCGCCGCGGCCTTTTCGGGGGTGGAGGCGGAGGGAGGAGCCCGGGGAAGGATCCTGCTCGACGCGGTGCGGCAGTGGGGAGCGGAGGCGGCCGAGCGGGTCCTGGACGTCCACGAGGCGACCCGGCTGCCCGCCGTCATCGGCTTCGGTCTGGGGGGCGATGAGAACGCGCGGCCGGCGGCAGAGTTCGCGGGTGTCTATGCCCGCGCCCGTGCCCTGGGCTTGCGCACGTCGGTCCATGCGGGCGAGTGGGCGGGACCCGGCGCGGTCACCGAAGCCCTCGATGCGCTGCGGCCCGATCGGATCGACCACGGCATCGCGGCCGCGGCGGATCCGAAATTGATGACCCGGCTCGCCGAAGAAGGCACCGTCCTGTGGGTGGCGCCGACCAGCAACGTCTCGACGCGGGCGGTGGCGGGGTGGCCGGATCATCCCCTGCGGCGGCTGCTCGACTCGGGCGTGGCCGTGGCGCTCGGCGCCGACGACCCCCTGCTGTTCGAGACCTCGACGGCGGGCGAGTACCGCGCGGCCGCCGCCCGGCTCGGAGTCGCGGAGGTGGAGCTTCGCCGGATGGCGGAGCACGCCTGGCGCGGCGCTTTCTGTCCCCCCGACGTCCGGGAAGAAGGCCTCGGCCGCCTCGCTGAGGCGCCGGGGCCCTGGGCTCAGCGCTCCGGGGCCTCGTAGGGGAACCCGGCCTCCTCGAGGGCCGCGAGAAAACCGTCCAGCTGGGAACGGCGGACGTGGATCGCCGACCGGAGGCGCCCGTTCGTCTCTTCCCAGCGCTCTTCTCCGACGCGGATGGCCGGAGGATCGAGCAACCGCCTGAGGGCGCCGGACCGGTCCGGCGGACAGCTCACGACGACCTCGACCGTCTCGTACCGCGCGACGCGGCCGGCGTCTTCCAGGGCGCCCTTCGCGACGTCGCCGTAGGCGCCCGCGAGCCCGGCCTTGCCCAGGCGCCTGCCGCCGAAGTCGCGAGCGACGGCGACGGCCACGTCCGTGACGCCCTCGGACTCGACTGCCCGCAGGATCGGCGGCCCCGCGGTGCCCGCCGGCTCCCCCGCGTCGGAGCAACGGGATCGCGGGGAGTCTCCCGCGCCGATCTTCCAGGCGAAAGCGACGTGCGTCGCGTCGTGATGCTCCCGGGTTACGCGCGTCACCGCCGCCGCGGCCTGCTTCGCCGTTCCCGCGGGGACGGCGTAGGCGAAGAACCGGGACGCGCGCTCGCGCAGCTCCGCGCGGCCTTCGCGGGCGGGAGTGACCTTCTCACCGGCCGCGGGTGAGCGTTTCTTCGTAGAGGCTCCGGTAGCGTGAGACGATCCCTTCGCGCGGATACTCCTCCACGGCGCGCCGCCGCGCTTCGACGGAGAAAGCCTGCCAGAGGCCGGGGTCGCGCAGCAGCGTGAGCGCCGCGGCGGCCATTCCCTCGACGTCGCCGACGGGAAGGAGGTAGCCGGTCCGTCCGTGGTCGACGACCTCGGGCAGCCCGCCTGCGTCCGTGCCGATCACCGGCACGCCGCAGGCCATCGCCTCGAGCGCGGCGAGGCCGAAGGACTCCGCGTCGGAGGGGAGCAGGAACAGCTTCGCGACCGGCATGACCGTCTCCACGGCGGCGACGTTGCCGAGGAACGTCGTCCGCTCATCGAAGCCGCCGTCGCGCGCCAGCCGTTCCGCCAGCGAGCGCTCCGGACCGTCCCCGATGAGCACCAGCCGCGCCGGTATTTCCCGGCGCACGCGGTCGAAGACGGCGATGACGTCGCCGATGCGCTTGACGGGCCGGAAGTTGGAGACGTGCATGAGCACGGCCTCGCCCGGCGGTGCGAGCGTGCGCGCGTAGGGCGACGCCCCGTCGGGCCGGTACTCGTTCGGGTCCACGAAGTTGGGTATGACCTCGATCTTCCGCGTCACGCCGAGCTCCCGTTCCGTGACGTCGCGCAGATAGCGAGAGACCGCCGTGACGGAGTCACTCGTCTCGATGCCGTAACGCGTGATGGGAAGGTAGGACCGGTCCTGGCCGACGATCGTGATGTCGGTTCCGTGGAGCGTCGTCAGTACGCGCAGCCGGAACCCGTTGGTCCGGATCATCTCGCGCGCGAGATTGGCCGAGATCGCGTGGGGCAGGGCGTAATGCACGTGCAGCAGGTCGAGGTGCGCGTGCACGGCGACCTCCGCCATCTTCGTCGCCAGGGCGAGGGTGTACGGCGGCGAGACGAAGAGCGGGTAGGTCGGCGCCACGACCTCGTGGAAGGAGACGCGCGGGCGCGGGAGGGCGAGCCGCGACGGGAGGGCGTAGGAAATGAAGTGGACCTCGTCGCCGCGGTCCGCGAGCGCGATCCCCAGCTCGGTCGCGACGACGCCGCTGCCGCCGATCGTCGGGTAGCAGGTGATGCCGATCTTCATGCGTTCGGTGCCTTCCTCAGAAGCCCGGCTCGAAGCCTTCGAAGGGGGCGACGATGTCATCCAGGCGGGGCGGGCGCTCGGAGACGAAGCCCTCAGCGAACTCCACGCCGATGAGGAAGCCGAAGTGCCTCGCCCGGGCGTCGATCGTCTCGAGGAAGGATTTCTGGGAGAGGATCGTCTGCGGCTCCCGCGATTCGGGGTCGTGAAACTGGCTGCCGAAAGCGCGCATCGCCTCGCGGCGCTTTTCGATGAATGGGGTGACGTCCACGACGAAGGTCGGGTCGTGGAGGTAGCCGGTCGAGAAGAAGACCGTCGCTTGCGGCCGGTGCGCCGGGTGCTCGGTCTCGATCTTGCGCAGGCCGGCATAGAACGCCGCGTCCGCGACGAGCCGCCCGGCGCGCGCGTGGTCGGGATGCCGGTCGGCCGGATAGGACGTCAGGACGATCCGGGGCTTCTCGCGGCGGATGACGTCGATGAGCTGGAGCTCGGCCTCGCGGTCCCGGCGCAGGCCCCCGTCGGACAGGTCGAGCATCTCGCGGAAGCTCGCTCCGAGGATCTCGGCCGCCCGCTCCGCCTCCTTTTTTCGCGTCGCGGCGTCCCCGCGCGTGCCCATCTCGCCGCGCGTCAGGTCCACGATCCCGAACTTCCGGCCCGAGGCCGCGCAGCGTATGAGGGTCCCGCCGCAGGTCAGCTCGACGTCGTCCGCGTGGGCCGCGATGGCCAGGACATCAACCGGCATCCCGTTCTCCTTCCTCCGCCTCGCCTTCGGCCCCGAGGTCCACGACGACGGCTCCCTCCGTGGACCCTTTCGCGGCGTCCCGCGCGAGCTCGAGGGACTTGCGGCCGTGGGCGAGCACCGCGACGAGCGGCGGGTAAACGCGCTCCGCCGGCACGCCGCGCGGGAAGAGCATCGTCTCCAGCCGGCGGCGGCGCTGCTGCGCGGTGTCCCGGCGGCGTTCGGCGGCCTTGCGCACCTTCGTCTCCAATTGCTCGATCTGGTACGAGATCTTGCGCCGCGCGTTCTCGACCGCGCCGATCAGGGTCGGATCCAGCGCCTGGAGCTCCCGCGACAGGGCGGCGAGCCTTTCGGCGATCTCTCCGTCGAGGCTTCCGATGACGGCGGATCCGGGGACCGATTCCCCGGGCGCCTCCGAACGTCCCGCGGCGAGCTCTTCGAGCGTGAGACCGAGGGCTTTCATCGCCCGGCGATCCGCGGGACCCCGGAGGATGAGATGCGACCGCGGAAGGAGGACGGGCGGCTCCACGCCGAGAGCGGGAAAGAGGGGCAGGGCCTGCGCGTGGTAGGCGATCTCGGCGGGACCGAGCACGCTCGCCGCGACGGGAAAGAGAAACGACTTGAGAACCGGCCGGGTCAGGACGTCCGCCGACACGCGTGCCGCCCCGGAGGCGATCTCCGCCTCGAGGCTTCTTAAGTCTTCGACGCGCCGGCGCTCCCCGTCGCGGATCGCGAAGAAGGGGAACGTGCCCTCCCGGTAGGCCACCGGCGGTTCCTGTCCCCGGGCCCCGAGGCGCGCCGAGATCTTCCGGAGCGCCTCGCGCAGAGCGCTTTCGCGTCGGGCGGCGAGGCGGTAGAACTCGGCGGCCGGCTCCCGCAGCTCTTCGCACAGCGGGTCCAGCACGAGGAGCGGCTCGGGACCGACCAGGTCGAAGAGCGTCTCGATGAACGCCTCCCCGTACCGTCGTCCGGGCGCGTACCGCGCGGCGAACGCCTCGAGCGTCTCCTGACCGTCCGGCGCGCGGGCGTCCTGCCGGAACGCCGCGAGGATCGCCTCGACGCCTTCGGGGAGCGTCAGGCCTCCGACGGGACGTCGGTTCGAGCGGTCCGCTCCCTCGAGGATGAGCGTCTCGGGGCCGTCGCGCCCGGGACGGTTCGTGCGCGCCACTTCCTCGAGGTCGTGGTCGTCGGTGAGCGCCCAGAAGACCGGCGCGGAGGGGACGCCGCGAGCCGTGAGCTCCCGCGCGATCCGGATCACGTCGAACGCCTTCCAGAGCGTGAAGAGAGGGCCGGTGAAGAGGCCGATCTGGTGCCCGGCGGCGACGGCTACCCTCCGTCCCGCGGCGAGCTCCTCCGCCCACGCCCTCCCCTCCGGATGGCGGGAGCGGAAGGCTGCCGCCGGAATCCGCGAGGCGCGGCCGAGCAGCTCCCGTCCCCTCGCGGCCGCGGCGTCCAGTGTCGGCAAATCCGGATGAAAGGGAGATCGCCCACGCACGAAGTCGAGGAACAGCGTGGGAACCCCGGGGTACCGCTCGAAAGGCAGGATCTCGCCGGTCATCCCTTGCTCGAGAGGACGATGAGACGCGGAGCGTCCGCGGTCCAGGCCCTTCCGTCGAATTCGCCCCACATGGATTCGACCCGCAGCCCCGCTCCGGCGAGCATGGCGCAGAGCTCGTCCGCCGTGTAGGCCCGCACGCTCTCGCGGAACGTTTCCGTCGATCCGCCGCGGCGCACCGCGATCTCCTTCTCGACGCGGGAGGTCTCCGCGTTCCACCAGCGCCGGATCCGGTACTCCTTCTCGGACGTGATCCGGCTTTCTTCGGGGACGAGCCGGGCGAGGACGTGATCGCGGCCGAAGGTGTCGCAGAGGAACCGCCCGCGCGAGTCGAGCACCCGTTCGATCTCGGTCACCACGGCGACGTTGTCGGTCTCGCGCAGGAAGTATCCGAAGCTCGTGAAGAAGCTCACCACCGAGCGGAAGCTGCCGCCCCGGAAGGGGAGACGGCGCATGTCGCCGCGCACGAGCGGGAGCGCGTCGTTGCGCGCGCGGGCGAGCTCGAGGAGCGGGGCCGAATAGTCCAGCCCCATGGGGCGCAGCCCTCTCTTCGCGAAGGGAATCGCGTGGCGGCCGGAGCCGCAGGCGAGGTCGAGCAGAGGCCGGGGATCCGCTCCGAGCCGGTCCAGCGCGAAATCCACCTCCCGGCGCGCCGAATCGAGGTCCCGGTGCGGATAGAGCTCGAGGTATTCCTCCCCGAACCAGGATTCCCACCACGCCATGCGGGGCGCATTATGCGGTGATGGGTGGCGGGTGGTGGGTGGTGGGGGAAGAATGATAGGTATGACCCCTACGACCCACCACCTACGACCTACCACCCTCGCGGGGGCGCTTCTGCTCGTGGCAGCCGCGCTCCTCGCGGCCTCCTGCGGAGGAGGAGCGCCGCCGACCGTGGCGAAAGACGGATACCGCGCCATCCTCGCGTTCTCTCCGGAGGATCGCTACGCCGTGGCGGTCCG
>JBHENW010000211.1:0-19452 GCA_046261875.1 Thermoanaerobaculia bacterium
GCCCTGGATGCGGAACAGCACCCGGCCGCTCTCGTTGACGATGTAGGTCTCGGGGTACTGCTTGCTTCCAAAGCGGGCCGCGGTCTCCGCGCGGGGGTCGAGGTAGACCGGGAGGTCGTACGGGTTCTTCGCGCTGAAGGAATCCACGATCTTCCAGTCCTTGTCCACGGAGATCGCGTAGAGGGCGATGTCGTCCCGTCCCCGGTACTTCTCCCAGAACTTGGAGAGCGCCGGGAGCTCCTCGACGCAGGGCGGACACCAGGTGGCCCACAGGTGCACGATCAGGAGCTTGCCCTTGACCTCGGTCAGGTCCGTCACGTTGCCGTCGCGGTCGGCGATGGGGAGCGACGGCGCGGCCGAGAGGAACGCGAGCGATCCGGCGGGGGAGGGAGGCGGCTCGAGCGACCGGAGCCACACGGCCGCGGCCGCGGCGATTGCGACGGAGAGCGCGATGGTCACGATCGAGCGAGAACGCACGAAGAAAGTCCTTCAGGCCGCTCGGCGGCGGCCGACGGGGCAGGCCTCCCGAGCGAGGCACTCGCCGCAGCGGGTCAGCCGCAGCTCGGTCCGGCAGATCTGGCGGATCCCGATCCGGCAGAGGGCGTAGTCGTACCGGACCGGGTCGGCCGGGGCGAAGCGTTTCAGCCGCGTCGTGATCTCGCGCGCCGTCTTCCAGTCGGCGGTGCGCCTCCGAGTCAGCCCGAGCCGCCGGGAGACGAGGTGGATGTGAGTGTCCGTGGGGATCACGAGCCGGTCCATCGGTATGGCCGCCCAGAGGCCGAGGTCGAGCGCGTCTTTCCGAACCATCCATCGCAGGAAGAGATTCCAACGCTTGCAGGCGGAGCCCTCCTGCGGGTCGGGAAAGAAAAAACGCACGGGGGAGTCGGACGGAAGCTCGACGCGGCCGAGCGCCGGACGGAAGTCGAGGGCTAGGATTCTCCGCGTGACGCGGCTCAGCAGGCCTCCCACGTCGGGATCCTCCGGGCGGAACTCCCTCTCGAAGAAAGCGCGGAGGCTTCCGGCTTCCTCCCGCGCGCGCGCAATCACGTAGAGGAGCGCCGCGGCGTCGCGGCCCCCGTGAAAGCGATGGCGGAAACGCGCGAGCTCCTCGAGGCCGAAGCGGCGGAAGTCGGAGATCCCGGCCAGACCCCGCGCGGGGCTCGGTCCGAGGGGACGCAGGAGGGCGGAGACGTTGGCGAGGATCGTCTCGACGCGTCCGTACGCGAACGCCGACGCGATCCAGGCGGCGACTTCCTGGTCCACGGGCGTCGCGTAGCTTCGGGGAAAACGGATCGGGTCGGTCGCGCAGGTCTCCGGGCCGTAGGTGCGGTAAAGGGCTTCGAGACGCTCCGCGAGCAAACGGCCGCGGGGAGAGAGGTTTGACACTGGCCTCGCGGCGATCATAGCATCGGCATCGTCCGTGAGACGGAACGGTTGAGGGCCCCGGCAGCGTTTTGACGGCTCTCCTCGTCTCCGGGAATCCTCGCCACGTGTCTGCCGCTTCTCCTTCTTCGTGACCGCGATAGCCAGGGGCGCCGGCACCTTGAAGGGAAGGGAGCGCGCGCTGCTCGTGGGTGTTTCGACCAAGGGCGTGCCGCGGCCCGTCGCGGAAGAACACCTGGACGAGCTCGAGCGGCTCCTCGACACCGCGGGCGGCGTCGCGGTGGGCCGATTCGTCAAGGAGCGTGGCTCACCCGATCCGGCCACGTACATCGGGAAGGGGGCCGTCGAGGAGGTCGGCGAGACTGCCCGGTCGGAGGGCGCTTCCCTCGTCGTCTTCGACGAGGAGCTCACGCCGGCGCAGGCGCGCAACCTCGAGTCCCGATGGGGCGAGGGGATCCGGGTCATCGACCGCCCGGCGCTCATCCTCGACGTCTTCGCGACGCACGCGCGCAGCCGCGAGGCCCGCACCCAGGTCGAGCTGGCGCAGCTCCAGTACCTGCTCCCGCGCCTGGCCGGACGCTACAGCCACCTCTCGCGGCTCGGAGCAGGGATCGGTACCCGCGGCGCCGGCGAGCAGAAGCTCGAGCTCGACCGCCGGAAGATCCGCACGCGCATCGCCCGCCTGCGGCGGGACCTCGACAAGATCGAGCTCGCCCGGGAGGTCCGGCGCCGCGGGCGGCGGCGGCTCTTCCAGGTCGCGATCGTCGGCTACACCAACGCGGGCAAGACGACGCTGTTCAACCGGCTGACCGCGCAATCGGCCTACGCGGCGGACCGCCTCTTCGCAACGCTGGATCCCCGCGCCGCGCGGTCCGCCCTCCCGCGGATGCACGACGTGATCTTCGTGGACACCGTCGGATTCGTGAGGAAGCTGCCGACCTCGCTCGTCGCGTCGTTCCGATCGACCCTCGCCGAGGTCCGCGACGCCGATCTCGTGCTCCACGTTTTCGACTCGACCTCGCCGCGGCTGGACGAGGAGCGGCGCGTTTCGCAGGAGATCCTCCAGGAGCTCGGCGTGGAGGAGGAGCGCATCCTGCCGGTCTGGTCCAAGACGGACGTGCCTGGCTCCTTCGCCCCGGCCGGTCGCCATCGGCTTTCCGGGAAGACGGGCGCGGGGATCCCGGCTCTGACGCAGGCGATCTCGGCGCGCCTGCGCCCCCGCAGCCAGGAGCTGCGGCTCGTCATCCCCTACAGCGAAGGGGCGGCAATCGCCGCGGCGCGCGCCCGTGGCCAGGTTCTCGAAGAAGAGGACCTCGGCGACGCGATCGCTCTGCGGGTGGCCATCGAGCGAAAGAGCCTGGGACCGCTGGAGAAGTTCTGCGTCGCCGAGAGAGCGATGGGGGCGCGGGCGCGCGGTTGAACGGGGCCCCGCGCAGAAAGCGATGGGGGAGCCTTTCGGCTCCCCCATCCCCGAACTCCCATGCCGGCACTCTTAATTGGGGACTTCCTTACTCAAACGCCGTACCATGGAGCCCGTATCGGCCTTTCCATTGCGAGTCAGTGAGTTCACCGCGAGGCCACGCGGCGCACGCACAAACCGGGTCAGCCCTTTGCGGCGAAAAACGACAAAATTTGTCCCGGAGGCCGTTCGATGAGGCTCACGAGGATCGTCACGATGCTCCTCGCCCTGGTCGCGGCAGCCGCGACCACCGCCTGCGACTCGAAGTCCGGCGAACACGGGCACGGCGCGGCGCACACGACGCCCGAGCCGCCTCCTCCGACGCCGGACTTCACGCCGATCACCCTCCTCCGGACTCCCGCCGGGCTCGTTCTGCACACCGAGGCCGAAGTGCCTGCCGCGACGGCGCCGGCCGCCGCAACGACTCCGGTCCCCTCCCCGGCTCCGGGAGTGACGCCGTGAGCGATTCCGAGCGCGGCGGCCCGACCGAGGAGGCCGGGTCCACCCGCTCCTCCGAGGTGCCGCCCGCGGCGCCCGAAAGAATCTGCCCCAACTGCGGGACCGCACTCATGGACTCGCGGTGCAAGCTCGTCTGTCCCGATCGGGCCTGCGGCTACTTCATGTCCTGCTCGGACTTCTATTGAGGTAAAACGTCCGGACTCTTCGAAAGGAGCAGGTCATGCGGCCCCGTCTTCTTCCCGGGTGGTCCGTCCTGGTCCTCATCCTCCTCGCGTCCGCCTGCAAGCAGACGAAGCTCGAGCACTTCAAGTTCTACAGCGTCGCCCCCGTCCCCATCCCCGCGTCGATGCACCGGATCGAGCTGAAGGGCCAGTTCGACACAAGACGACGGCTCGCGGTTCTCGTGGAGCTCAGTCACTTCGGGATTCCGGTGGGGAAGACACGCGTGGACCCCACCCCCACGCCTGGCGACGAGCCTCCTCCGGAGACTCCTTCGGAAGAAGAACCCCCGCCTCCGGAGCAGCCGGCGCCGCCGGCCAACTCGCAACATCACCTGACCTGGTACAAGCTGGATGCGACGAAGGACGGCACGGGTCCCTATTACGTGAAGCTCATCGATCAGTTCGGGACGAAAGAGTTGATCACCGGTCCCGCCATCGCGCTGCTCGTCCCGGCCCACAAGATCGAGGAAGGCTCGGAGCCGCCAAAAGGGCTCAATCATTTCAAATGCTACGACGTCACCCGCCACCGCGGGCGGCCGCCGAATCGGTAGTCCTGCAGGACCAGCTCGACCGGCCGAACGTGGACGAAGTCGTCGTCAAAGACCCGCAGCTCTTCTGCGTTCCGGTCGAGAAATACCACGGCGGGCGCCGGAAGGCTCCGATCGAGCCGAACGCGGACCGCTTCAACCATCTACTCCTCCACCGGATCGAGCCGCGACGCAGCGACGAGAACGTGAACAAGACGGCGAGCGATCAGATCCTCGAAGGAAGCCAGCTCACGGAATTCCGCAGTCAGTATCTGGCGGTTCCAGCCGACAAGCGACTGAAAAATCCCGGTAGCGAGTTCCCATCGCCGCCCGGTTGAGCCGGTCGCTCCGGGCGGATCGCCGTTACGCTTCGCCCAGGGTGACCGTCACGTCACGCCGCGCGCCGTCGCGAAGCAGCACGAGACGCACGCGCTGGCCGACCGCGTAGCGCTCCAGGGCGACGTATAAATCCTCGCCCGAACGCACCGGCTTTCCGTCGATTTCCACGATGACGTCCCCCAGGCGGATGTCCCCCGTCCGCACGTCGCGCAGCGTCGGGCGCAGGCCCGCCTCGGCCGCCGCGCTCCCTTCCTGGACGTCGATGATGAGAACGCCTTCCACCACCCCGAGCTCCGCGGCGAGCGGATCGGGCGCGAGCGTGACGCCGAGGGCCGGCCGGACGACGCGGCGGTGCTCGATGAGCTGCGGGACGATCCACCGCACGGTGTCGACCGGGATGGCGAACCCGATGCCGGACGAGGCCCCCGTCGGGCTGTAGATCGCCGTGTTGACGCCGATGAGCCGGCCGGCGCTGTCGAGGAGCGGCCCGCCGGAGTTCCCCGGGTTGATCGCGGCGTCCGTCTGGATGACGTCCCGGATCGGACGCCGTGTGACCGACTCGATCTCACGGCCGAGCGCGCTGATGACGCCCGTCGTCAGCGTCTGGTCCAGGCCGAACGGATTGCCGATGGCGAAGACTTTCTGCCCCACGGCGAGGTCGCTCGAGCTGCCGATCGGAAGGGCTTTCAGGCTCTTCGCGCCCGTCAGCCGCAGCACGGCGATGTCGCGGTCGGGCGCCACGCCGACGAGGCGCGCCGGCGAGCTCGACCCGTCCGACAGCGCGATCTGCGCCTCGTCCGCGTTCTGGATCACGTGGAAGTTCGTCACGACGTGCCCGGCGTCGTCCCAGATGAAGCCCGATCCGGAGCCCGCGGGGATCCGTTGCGGGTTGCGGCCGAAGAAATCGGCCCGCACGGCGACGGTCGTGATGTGGACGACGGAGGGGGACGCAGCTTTGAACAGGGCGATCGTCGCCGCCTCGTCCTGGGCGAGGTCGCCGCGCGCGACGACGAGCGCCCGGGCAGCCGGCGCGGACGCCGGCGACGCTCCAACGGCTGCGCGGCCACCCCGGACGCGCGGAGACCGCCAGACGAGATAGAGCGCGGCGCCGAGCAGCAGCAGCAGGACGACGACCGGGAAGGAGGAGCGGGGGCGTCGCCGGTATGGCTCGTACGCCATTTCCCGCGAACCTACCACGGGGCTTCGAACACTTGGGGGAAGGTAGGATACCGGGACTCCGGTGGACGCCGTCCTTTCGGTCCGCGACGTCGTGAAGACCTTCGGCGCGATCCGCGCCGTGGACGGAGTCTCCTTCGACGTCCGACGCGGGACGATCACCGGCCTTCTCGGACGCAACGGGGCCGGCAAGACGACGACGCTCCGGATGATCAACGGGATCTTCCTGCCGGATTCGGGGTCGATCCGGCTCCTGGAATCGGACAACGGCGCGACCGCGCGGGACCGTGTCGGGTATCTCCCGGAGGAGCGCGGTCTCTACCGGAAGATGAAGGTGCTCGAACAGCTCCTGTTCTTCGCGGAGATCAAGAACCGCATCCCCGGCGAGGTCCGCCCGGGGGCGGAACGGTGGCTGCGCCGCTTCGATCTCTGGGAGGCGCGCGACCGCAAGCTCGAGGAACTCTCCAAGGGCAACCAGCAGAAGATCCAGATCATCGGGACCCTTCTGCACGAGCCGGAGCTGCTGATCCTCGATGAGCCGATGTCGGGGCTCGACCCGGTCAACGTCGTGCTCGTGCGGGAAATGCTCCGGGAGCTCCGGTCGGAGGGTCGGACGATCCTGCTCTCGACCCACATGATGGCGGAGGCGGAGCGGATCGTGGACGACATCGTGCTCATCCATCGGGGCAGGGCAGTGCTCTCGGGCTCGCTCGACGAAGTCCGGACGTCTCTCGGATCCAACACCGTGCACCTGGGTTTCGAGGGGGACGCGGCGTTCCTGGCGGGGCTCCCCGGGGTCGGCCGGGCCACGGTCCAGAAGCGCACGGCCGAGGTCCACCTCGCGACCGGTGCGGACGCCCACGCCATCCTCAGCGCGGCGATGGGCCGGCTCCGCGTGCACCGGTTCGAGGTCGCGGCTCCCTCCCTGGAAGAGATCTTCATCGCGAAGGTCGGCGCCGCGCCCGACCCGGAGGAAGGAGCTGTCTCGTGAGGAAGTTCCTGGCGGTCTTCAAGCGGGAGTACGCGCAGGTCGTTCGAAAGAAATCCTTCATCATCATGACCTTGCTGATCCCGTTCTTCCTCATGGCGATGATTGTCGTGCCCTCTCTCCTCGTGACGCGCGGCGCTTCGGGCAAGCGGGTGGCCATCCTGGATGCGACGGGACGCCTGGCCGAGGCCTTCCAGAGACCGCCGGCTTCCCCCTCGGGACCGGATCAGCGCGCCACGACCGATCCGCTCAGCCGTCGGCGGCGGCGCGAGGCGCGAGACGTGCGGTTCGAGTACGTCGGGAAGGGGGGAGACCTGCGCCGTGACTCCTACCTCGCGCGTCTCGGCGGCAAGGACGTGCCCGAGGAGAGAAAGCTCGACGCGGTTCTGGAGATCCCCGAGGACGCGGTGACCAACGAGGACGCGAAGGTGTCCCTGTACAGCCGTTCCGCGGCGGACTTCGTGACGCCGGAGCGGCTCGCCCGGCTCGTGAACCAGGGGGTCTGGAAGGAACGGCTCGTCGCGCGCGGGATCGAAGCGAGCGCGACCGAAGAGCTGCTCGCCCGCGTCAACGTCGACTCCGTGCAGATCTCCAAGAGCGGCCGCGTGCGCCAGGGGGGCGAGCTCAACTTCCTCGCCGCGTTCCTCTTCGCGGCGCTCCTGCTCATCCCGATGTTCGCCTACGGCCAGGAGATCATGCGCGGGATCGTCCAGGAGAAGACGGACCGGGTCGTCGAGATCCTCGTCTCTTCGATGTCGCCGCTGCAGCTCCTCTCGGGGAAGATCCTCGGACTGGCGGCGGCGGCCCTCACCCAGGTCGGCGTATGGCTCGTGATGGCCGGGGGGGCGGCGACCTATCTCGGGACGATGGCAGCGGCGGGAGGAATGAACCCGCTGCAGTTCTTCGAGATGCGGGTCATCCCGTTCTTCGTGATCTTCTTTCTGCTGGGCTTCCTGACCTTCTGCAGCTTTTACGCGGTCGCCGGCGCGGCGACGAACTCGGACAAGGAAGCCCAGCAGTTCGTGACGCCGATCATGTTCTTCATCCTCTTCCCCTGGTTCCTGGCGATGCCGATCCTCCAGGCGCCGGACTCGCGGCTCGCCGTCATCCTGTCGCTGATCCCGATCTTCACGCCCATCACGATGTTCCTTCGGGTCCTCGTCTCCGAGCCGCCGGCGTGGCAGCTCGCCCTCTCCATCGTGCTCTCGGCCGCGACGGTTTACGGGCTCTTCTGGCTCACGGCCAAGGTCTTCCGCGTCGGGATCCTTTCCTACGGCAAGCGCCCGACGATCCCCGAGCTCTGGCGCTGGCTCAAGGTCGCGTGAGGTCCGAGCCTCCCGAAACCGGCGCTGGCGAGTACGTCCCGTCGAAGTCGACCCTCCAGCTCTTGCCTCCGTCCGCCGACTGCTCCCACTTCTGGCGGATCCGACCCGGCGGCTCCGGCCACAAGGTCAACCGGATGACGCGCTTTCCGCCGGGCGCGCGGTGATCGGAAGAGAACTCGAATCCGTGCCGGCGGGGGCCTCCGGTGTACTCGATCCGCTGCCGACGGTTGTCGAGCCACGTCTGGCGCCACCGGCGCGTGGCCGGATCGCGCGCCGTGAGGCTCGTTCCGAGAAAACCGTCCGTGCCGGTCCAGTGCTCCCGGAGTGCGCACCCGCCCGCGGCGCGCCGGACCTCGCTGCTGCCCACGACTCGGTTCGCCGCGCCGCGAACGCTCCAACGGCCGACTCAGAAGTCGAGCTGGCGATCGGCGGCCTGCGAACAGGCCGGCGGCGTGGCCGCGGGGACGGCGAAAGCCGCAAAGAGGATCGCGACGGCTGCGAAGCCCATGGGGTCCGGACATCTCAACGCGCGCTTCCCGGCTCACCTTCCCGCGGTTTGAGGGGCGCGGGTCGAACCGATAGAGTGTCCTCGCTCTCTCCGGACCAAGTGAGACCATGACGACGCCACGCCGGACCCGAAGCGCCGGACCCACGATCGGCGAGTCCTTCCGCGAGTACGGCCGGGGGCTCGCCGGAGGGCTCCTCTTCAGCCTCCCCCTGGTGTACACGATGGAGGTTTGGTGGATCGGTTTCATCGCCCGTCCCGAGCGTCTCCTCGCGTACCTCGCGTTCATCTTCCTGCTCCTGCTCGGGTACAACCGGTTCGCCGGCATTCGTCACGACGCGAATTGGGCGGAGGTCGCCATCGATTCGGTCGAGGAGCTCGGCCTGGGCGTCGTGACGGCGGCCGTCCTGCTGTTCGTCCTCGGCCGGATCACGGCGAATGACTCTTTCGACGAGGCGCTCGGAAAGGTCGTCATCGAGGCGGGCATCGTCGCGATCGGTTTCTCGGTCGGAACCGCGCAGCTCGGGACGACGCGCCCCGACGAGCTCGGGGAAGGGCCGCGCGGCCGCCGCGACCGCGGGCCCGCGTCCCAGGTCGTTTTGGCGTTCTGCGGCGCGGTCCTCTTCGCCGCGAACGTGGCGCCCACCGAGGAGATCCTGATGATCGCCGTGGAAACCTCCCCGTTGCGTCTTCTCCTCGTCGCCGCTCTCTCTCTCACCGTCGCGAGCGTGATCCTGTTCTTCAGCGACTTCGCCCGCTCCGAGAGCTTCGTGCTGCGCCGGACGGGACACGACGTCCTCATCGGAAGTTTCGTGACCTACGGCGTCGCCCTGGTCGCCGCGGGAGCGATCCTCTGGTTCTTCGGACGTTTCGACGGCCATGCGGCCGACGTGTGCGTTCGCGAGACGGTCGTCCTCGGTTTGCCCGGAGCTCTCGGGGCGTCCGCCGGCCGTCTGCTGCTCCAGTCGTGAAGCTCCACAAGAACCGGCTGGAGTGGTCCGTCTTCGCGGCGAGCGTCGCGATCGTCCTCGCCTGCGTCGCGGCCCTGGCGATCAGCGCCGTCCGCTCCGGAGAGGAGCCCCCGGACATCACCGTCGAGGTCGGCGCGGCGACCCGCGGCGCCGCCGGTTACCGGGTCCCGGTCCGGGTCCGCAATCACGGCGATGAGACCGCCGAAGGCGTCACGGTCGAGGTCGGGCTGATTTCGGGAGGGGAGGAGATCGAGCGAGGAGAGTTCACGGTGGCGTTTCTGCCCCGCAAGTCCCGGCGGGAAGGCTGGGTGGTCTTCCAACGGGACCCCGCTTGCTGCACTCTTCGCGCGCGAGCGCTCGGCTTCGAAAAGCCTTGAGCGAAGCGATCGCGGACCCGGCACAGATCCTGCTGGCCCTTTTTCGGAGGAGCTTCGCATGACCAAGTACGTGCTTCCCGAGCTGCGATACGACTACGGCGCCCTCGAGCCCCACATCTCCGGACGCATCATGGAGCTGCATCACGACAAACATCACGGCGCCTACGTGAAAGGCGCCAACAAGACGCTCGACCTGCTGGAAGAGGTCCGCGCGAAGGAAGACTTCGCTCACCTGGCCGGTCTCGAAAAGTCGCTCGCCTTCAACCTCTCGGGCCACGTCCTCCACACGCTCTTCTGGCAGAACCTGACGCCGAAGGGGGGCGGCCGGCCGCAAGGGGAGCTCGCCCGTTACATCGAGAGGGACTTCGGCGGGTTCGACCGCTTCCGCCGCCAGCTCACCGAGGTCTCATCGACGATCATGGGGTCGGGGTGGGGCGCTCTCGTCTGGGAGCCCGTGGGACAGCGGCTGGTCATCGCGCAGATCTACGACCACCAGTCCAACGTGAACCAGGCCGGCCTTCCTGTCCTCGTCCTCGACGCGTGGGAGCACGCCTACTACCTGCAGTACGAGAACCGCAAGACGGACTTCTTCGAAGCGGTCTGGAACCTCTGGAACTGGCAGGACGCGGGGGAGCGTTTCGACGCGGTGCGCAACACCGACGTCTCCGTGCTCGAGGCGCCCGCGGTCGATCGGTAGGCCGCCCGCTTCATGCGAGGAAGCGGTCGAAGAGCTTCCCGAGGAGCCACCCCACGATCGCCGAGCCGAGCGCGACCGCCGCGAACTGCAGACCGGATCGGAGCAGGGGCTTCCCGGTGAGGCGCCCTTTGAGGACGCCGACGGCGAGCAACGTGGCGACGGAGGATGCCCAGGAAACCAGCACCGCGCCCTCCCCGCGGATCGTCACGTAAGGAGCCAGAGGGATCGCGGCGCCCAGGAGAAACGACACGAACATGACACCGCCCGCACGGAAGGGCTGGGAAATGTCGGCGAAGCCGAGCCCGAGAACCTTTTCCTGGAACGTACGGAGCAGGACATCCTCCCGGCGCGACATGATCTGAACCACGCGGTACGCGTCCGCCCGCCCGAGCCCTTCGGCCGCGAGCGACTCGAGCAGGGCCTCCTGGGCGAGGTACGGCTCTTTCGCGGCCAGCCGTTCCTGATCGAGCAGCTCCTTCTCGAAGATCTCCTTCTCGGTCGTGGAAGCGAGATAGGAACCGGTCGCCATCGAGAGTCCTCCCGTGACCGCCGCCGCGATTCCGGTGATGAGGACGGTGACGCGGCTGTCGGTCGCCGCCGAAACGCCGCTCAGCAGCCCGACGTTGCTGATCAGTCCGTCCTGGATCCCGAAGACGAACTCCCGCGCGCGGATCCGCCGCTCGAGGCTCGCGCGATTCCCCTCCCAGGCCGGCATGGGGATCTCAGTACTTGAGCTCGGGGTCGAAGGTCTCCTCGCCCGGCCGCCAATCCGCCGGGCACAGGCGGCCGGTCTGGAGCGCGTCCACCACGCGAAGGGTCTCGGGTACGCTGCGGCCCACGTTCATGGGGCTCACGACCATCCAGGCGATGCGGCCGTCCGGAGAGACCAGGAACGTCGCCCGGAAGGCGCGGCCGTCCTCCGGATTCAGGACGCCGTAAGCGCGGGCGACCCGGCCCCCCGGATCCGACAGAAGCGGAAAGGAGAGTCCGCCGAGCTCCCCGATCCATGCGACGTGACTCGCGAGGTCGTCCACGCTGATCCCCACGACCGCGCACCGCTTTCGACGGAATTCCGCGATGAGCCGATCGAATCCCCGGATTTCCGTCGGGCAGACGAAGGTGAAGTCGGCCGGATAGAAAAAGAGAACCAGCCAGGAACCGCGGAAATCGGCGAGCTTCCAGGTGCGGACGCTTCCATCCTGGACGCCCTCGAGCCCGAGCTCGGGCGCGTCCACGTTGAGCGTGAGCACTCGGCGGATCGTAGCATCCGCCGCCGCTACCTCCAGATGACCGACTTCTTCGCCCAGGGGCTCTCCGTGTAGCGCTCCTGGAAGGCCTTCGCGGTCTCGCCGAGCGCGCCGGCGTCGCCCTCCTTGAACTTCGCGACCCCCTTCCAGTAGAGCGCTTCGGCCGCGGAGTCGCTGTTGGGGTACTTCTCGAGGATCTGCGCGAAGTCTCGCTCCGCCTCGTCCCACTTCTTGGCGGCCATCGCGATCCGTCCGAGGCCGAGCATGAGCTGAGCGAGAAAGTCTTCGGTCGGCAGGAAGCCTTCGATGCGGTGGCGTTCGCTGCCGTCCGGATCGAGAAAGACGATGGTGGGTGTCCAGTTCGCGCCGAAACGCTCCATGAGCGCCGCTGCGTTCTCGTCTCGGACGTGGATCCGCACGGGGACGAAATGCCCGCGGACCAGGGACTCGACGCGCGAGTCGGGATACACCTCGGCATCCAGCCGAGCGCAGCCCGCTCACATGGGGGCGGCGGAAAAGTCCAGCAGCAGAGGCCGCTTCGAGCGTGCCGCGTCTCGAAGCGCGGCATCCACGTCCTTGCCCCACTCGATTGCCATGAACAGCTCCTCCCGGGCCCGAAAGCCTGCGTTCCGTGCCCGGTCGAACAGCGCGGCGGCGCTGAGAACGGTTAATCTCGGAATGCGGGAGGGCCCGGTGAACGAGACGATGCCGGTCATTTTCTTCGGCCACGGAAATCCGATGAACGCGCTGCTGGACAACGAGTACACGAAACGCTGGGCCGCCCTCGGCGCCTCCCTGCCGCGGCCGGCAGCGATCCTCGCGGTCTCCGCCCACTGGTACATCCCGGGCACCGCCGTCACGGCCGACCCGTCGCCGCGCACGATCCACGATTTCGGCGGGTTCCCGCGCGAGCTCTACCGCGTGCAGTACTCCGCCCCGGGCGATCCGGCTCTTGCTGGCCGCGTCCGGGAGCTGCTTTCCCCCACGGCCGTCACGCTCGACACACAGTGGGGGCTCGATCACGGGACGTGGTCGGTCCTGCGGCACGTGTTCCCGGCCGCCGACGTCCCGGTCATCCAGCTTTCCATCGACGAGACGCAGACGCCCGCATGGCATTACCAGGTCGCCAGGCGCCTGCGGCCGCTGCGGGAGGAGGGCGTACTGGTCATCGGCAGCGGGAACATCGTTCACAACCTCCACACGTACGCCTGGGGGCTCCACTCCGCGCAGCCGTTCGAATGGGCCGTGCGCTTCGAAGAGAACGTCCGCTCCCTGCTGCGCGAGAGCAACCATGGCCCGCTCGTCACCTACGACACGCTGGGTCCCGACGCGCTGCTCTCGGTTCCGACGCCGGAGCACTACCTTCCCCTCGTTTACGCCTCCGCGCTGGCCGACAAAGAGGAGCCCGTGACGTTCCCGGTCGAGGGGATCGAGGGGGGCTCGGTCTCGATGCTCGCCGTCCGGTTCGGCTAGGGCCTCCCGCCGGGCGCCCCTGACCGCGCGTCGAGCTGCCGGCCGATCGCTTCGAGGCCGCGCCGGAGCGGGTCGGTCGCTCCCCCGAAGGCCAGGCGGAAGTGCGCCGGCGCTTCGAAGAACGCGCCGGGCACGACGGCGACCCCATGATCGCGGAGCAGCCCTTCGGCGAAGTGCCCCGCGTCGGAACCGTCGCGAAAGCGGGGGAAGACGATCGTCCCGCGCGGCGGCACGGACTCGAGCTCCGGGCGGCCGGCGAGAAACCCGGCGACGAGGGCGCCGTTGACGTCCACGAGAGCGCGCATGCGCCCCGTCAGGCGGCCGAGGTGACGGAAGGCGAGCAGTGAGAGCCGCTCGGCGGGGACAGCGCCGGAGACGTCCACGACATCCCGCGCGCGGCGGACCCGCCGCGCCAGATCCGGACGGGCGAGGACCCAGCCGCAGCGCAGGGAGGAGAGCCCGTAGGCTTTCGTCAGGCTGCTCGTGCTGACGAAACGCTCCGAACGGGCGGCCGCGGGCGCCCGCCGTGGAGGCAACACGACGTCGAGATACACCTCGTCCACGAGGACCTCGATCCCTCTCTCTTCCGCGAGCGCGGCCAGGTCGTCGAGCTGCCGCTCCGGTAACAGGACTCCCGAAGGGTTGTGCGGGTCCGAGAGGACGACGACCCGGGTCCCCGGCGTGAGGGCCGCGGCGATTCCGCCGGCGTCGATCCCGAAGCCCTCCTCGAAGCGGCGCGGGAAGCGCCGCACCGACGCGCCGAGCATTTCGGCCGCGGCGACGAGCGGGTCGTAGCCGGGCGACTCGACGAGGACCTCGTCGCCGGGCGAGAGCATCGCCGCGAGCGCCAGGAAGTTCGCGCCCGAGCAGCCGGCGCCGGTCGCCACGCGTTCCGGCCCGACACCGGCATGTCGGGCGATCGCCTCGAGCAGGGGCGGATACCCGTCCGGGTTCTCCCCGGCGAGGTCCACGGCATCCCGCGCGCCCGGAAGATCATCCAGCGAACAGGCGAGCAGGTTGCTGCCCGCCAGGTCGATGGCCGGAGCCGGCCGGGTCTTCGCCCACTCCATGTAGGGGGCGCGCGCGGGACTCACGGCGCCGTCTTCCGGGAGCGCCGGCGGGTCATCGCGAAGTACACCGGAATCCCAGTCGCGAGGAGAAGCGTCCCCGCGGCCGCCCGGCGCGGGTTGGAAGCGACGACGCTGACGACCGTGAACCCCGCCGCGGCGACGAAGAGCGCCGGAAGGATCGGGTAGCCGGGGGATCGGAAGGGCTTTGCGCCGGATTCTTCGCCGGTGCGGCGCCGGCGGAAGAGGAAGAGCGCGACCACCGTGAGGCCGAAGAAGATCCAGTCGGCGAACACGACGGAGTCCACGAGCTCGCCGTAGGTGCCTGTCAGGACGAGGACGATCGCCCAGACCGCCTGGAGAACGATCGCGAGAGCCGGCGTGCGGAAGCGCGGATGGAGGCCGGCGAAGGCCGAAGGCAGGAGCCCGTCGCGGGCCATCGCATAGTAGATGCGGGTGGGCGCGAGCAGGGTCAGATCGAGGAACCCGAACGTCGAGATGGCGATGGCCGCGGCGATGAGACGGTCCGCGGTCGGGCCGAAGAGCCTCCGCACGGTATCGGCCGCGGGCGTCAGCGTGGCGGCGAGGCCGTCGCGTGAGAGCGCGGCGAGGTAGACGACGTTGACCAGGAGATAAACGACGAGCACGATGGCCGTGCCGACGAGGAGCGCGCGCGGAAGCGTCCGCGAGGGCTCGCGGATCTCCTCGGAGATCACGTTGGCGTTCTGCCAGCCCCCGTAGGAGAAGAGGATCGGAACGAGCGCCGCGCCGAACGCGAGGACCCCGGTCCCTCCCGCCGGGGCAGCCGGCGCGGCCGGCGGAGGCCCCATCTGCGCGGCGCGCAGGCCTCCGAGGATCAGGGCGGCCAGCGCGCCGATCTTCAGAAGCACGAGCACGTTCAAGAGCCGGCTTCCCGGTTTGACTCCGACGACGTTGACTGCGGTCAGGAGGACGAGCGCCGCGACGGCGAGCCAGGCGCCCCGGTCCGGGGAGGCGCCGGCCAGGCGCAGCGCGTACTGGGCGAACGTGATGGCGACCGCGGCCAGGCCGCCGCCCTGGATCATCAGGAGGGAGGCCCATCCGAAGAGAAAACCGGCGAAAGGATGGATGCCCTCCCGCAGATAGACGTACTGCCCTCCCGCCCGCGGGATCCGGGCGCCCAGCTCGGCGAACGCGAACGCGCCGGCCAGTGCGATCGCACCGCCCGCCGCCCAGGCGGCGAGCACGAGACCGGGAGAGGCGAGACGCTGCGCGACGAGCGAGGGATTGATGAAGATGCCGGCGCCGATGATCCCGCCGACGACGACCATCGTGGCGTCGAAGGGGCCGAGCGCGCGGCGCAGGCTCACCGCGCCAGCTTATTGCGAACTCATCCGTGGGACGGCAACCGGGTTGCACGATCCCTCGTCGTGCCCCCCGGACCATGCGCGCTGCCGTCATCGACCGTTTCGGGGGCCCGCGGGTCCTGAAGATCGTCGCCTGCCGGTGCCCGTAGTCGCTTCGAACGACGTGCTCATAGCGCTTCAGGCGGCCGGCGTCCGGACCTGGGACGCTCACATGCGGTCGGGGAGTGGCCCGTCGAGGGCTCGAAGTTTCCGCTGATCCCCGGGACGGACGGCGCCGGCGTCGTGGTCGCCGTCGGCTCGCGGGTGCGGCGATTCCGGCGCGGCGACCGGGTCTATGCGTACAGCTTCGACAATTCCAAGGGCGGTTTCTACGCCGAGTACGCCGCCGTGCCGGCTCAAAAGACCGGACGCGTTCCGCGCCGGCTCGACCTCTTCCACGCCGGGGGAGGGGCCACGACGGCCCTGACCGCACTTCACGGCGTGGACGATGCTTTGAAGATCCGGAAGGGCGAGGCGATCATCATCCATGGCGCTTCCGGCGGCGTGGGAACGCTCGCCGTCCAGTTCGCGAAGCGGAGGGGAGCGCGGATCTTTGCGACCGCGTCCGGGAAGGACGGCGTGGCCCTGACGCGTCGTCTCGGAGCAGAGGCAGCGTGGATGGGAACGCGCTGACATCACCGCCGCCGCCCGCCGTTTTGCTCCGGAGGGCTTCGACGCCGTGCTCGCCTTCACCGGCCAGCAGCTCCCCGAGTGCCTCGATGCGCTGCGGCGCGGCGGCCGTCTCGCTTATCCCGAGGGGATCGAGCCCTCTCCGCGCAAGCGGCGCGGGGTGAAGACCGTCTCGTACGACGCCGAGGCCGGACCGCGCCAGTTCGAGCGGTTGGAACGCGCGATCACGGAAGCCCGGCTGAAGGTTCCGATCCCGGCCGCGTACCCGCTCGCCGCCGCGTGGAAGGCCCACCGCCGCGTCGAGTCGGGCCATCTCGTGGGCAAGATCGTGCTCCGCATCCGCTGAACCGTCGCTCTCGCTCGTTCGGGACCTGCCTTCGGCACCCCCTCGCGGCTCGCGGATCGCTCGACTGCTCGCCTGGTCCCTGACTCGCTCACGCTCCCGCGGCGCGAGGCTCCTCCGAGGGCCCTGACTCCTCGCGCCGCGAACCGATTCCTCACTCCATTCCGAGGGCGCGCATCATGACCCAGAAGATGCCGTTCTGCTCCATCGTCCCGCCCACGAGATGGGCGTGCGGGCCACGAGCGTAGATCGCGACGTCCTCGCCGCCGTGCGTCTCCGAAGACATCGGGACGAGCGCCTGTTGGAGAAAGTCGGGCGCCGCCGTGTCCACGCCGGTGAGATCGGCGCGCGCCTCCTTCGAAGCCCCCGGACCGTTCATGTATCCGAGCGTCGTATAGGGCTTCCCGTCGGACGCCTTCGCCGGCGCGGTCTGCGGGAGCCCGGTGCGTCCGTCGTTGTCCACGACGAGTCCGAGAATGGGATTGCCGCGCGTCGGGTACCCGCTCATCGTCAGGACGTGGCTGTGGTCGGCCGTGACGATGATGAGCGTGTCGTCCCCGGCGAGCTGCACGGCGCGCTCGACGGCGTGGGAGAGCGCGATCGCGTCATGGAGGGCGCGGCTCGCGTTGCCCGCGTGATGGGCGTGGTCGATCCGTCCCCCTTCCAACATGAGGAAGTAGCCGTTCGGGCCCCGCTGCAGTATCCGGATCGCCTTCTCCGCCATCTCCGCGAGCGAGGGCTCGCCGGCCCGGTCCTTCTCGCGATCCAGATCGAACTGCATGTGCGAGGGCTCGAAGATTCCGAGCACGGGCCCGGTCGCTGCCGGGTCGAGAGCGTCGAATCCCTTCTTCTCGTAGACGAACGTGCCGCCGCGAGAGGTCCACTCCTCGATGAGGTTTCGCGACTTGCGTTCCCCCTTCTGATCGGGGTATTCCGGGTCGGGATCGGTCCCCCGCAGGAACTTGGACCGCCCGCCGCCCATCGCGACCTCCAGGCCGACGCTTTCCCTCCCGTTCATCGTGACGGGCTGGATGCGGAAATCGAGGAGCTGGCGGGCGATGTCGGGGTAACCGGAGGCGAGCGCCTCGGGGCCCATCTTCTCGAGGTCGAGGTCCGACTCGATGTCGCGCGCCGGGCTGTGCGCATAACAGGCGGCGGGAGTCGCGTGAGTCAGCCGCGCGGTTGAGACGACCCCCGTCCACATGCCGCGCTCTTCGGCCCGCTCCAGGATCGTCCGCGGCCGGTTCTCGGCCTTCGCCGCCGCCGCGAAGTCGTTGCCGAGCACCTCGGGAGCGACCGAGATGCTTCCTTCGTTGGTCTTCCGTCCCGTCACGATCGAGGACATCGTCGGAGCCGAGTCCGGGACCTGCTGGTTGGCCTGATACGTCTTGGAGTGGGCGAGGTAGGGAAACTTCTCGAAAGCGAGCTCGTTCTCCTCTCCACGGAGACCTTTGAGCTGGCCCTCCAGGATCCGGGCCGCGGTCACAGTCGCCACGCCCATCCCGTCACCCAGGAAGAGAATCACGTTGCGTGCCCTCCGCCGGTCCGGCTCGAGGGCCGCGTTTCGCTCGACGGCGGCCTGTGCCGCGTTCCCCGCGGCTGCGGCCGTGGCCGCGGCGCCGGCGGGCGCGGGCGCCGGCCGGGGAGCCTGACCCGTCTGGCAGCGCAGCTCCAGGACCCCGAACACAGCGATCACCGAAGCCGTGAAAAGCTTTCTCTCCGCGAGCCGTCGTCTCATTCCTCCACCTTTCGTTGTCCGCGCGGGAGAAAGGTATCCGAGAACCCAGCCCGACGAGAACACCCACTGTCTGGGCAACGGACGCTTCCGCGCCACCCTCGAGTGGGAATCCGCCGCCGGAGGGACGCATCCCGGCCGGGCGATCCTGCCGACGGATGACGGCGGCGCGTTCTCGTTCTTCAGCCCGAACAACCCGGAGGTCCTGGTCAAGGTGCTCGACGCCTGCCAGGTGCCCGGCTTCGGTTCCATCTGGGTCTTCGCCGGCAGCCTGACCAACGTCGGCGTCACGCTCACGGTCGAGGACACCCGGAGCGGCGAAATGAAGGTCTACCGGAACGCGGCCGGCGGGGCTTTCGCGCCCTTCCTCGATACCCGCGCATTCACTGCCTGTCCGTAGTCCGGCCGAAAGGAGAGGGGACGATGACCAGAAAAACAATCGCACGCTTCGCCGCGGCCTCGATCGCGACCTTCCTGTCTCTCGCCGCCGTCGCCCGCGCGCAGAACCACGGGTTCACCACCGAATTTCGGCTCCAGGAGTGCCGCTTCCGAGCCTCGGGGGTGAACCCCCATTTCATTCCGCTCAAGCCGAGCCGGTTCGTTTATGAAGCCGAGGAAGACGGTGAGATCGAACGTCTCGAGATCACCGTGCTCGACGACTTCGAGCGGATCCACGTGCCGGGACTCGGTCTCGTTCGAACCCGGGTCATCGGGGAGCGCGAGACCGTGGATGGCGAGCTCGTGGAAGTCTCGAGAAACTTCTACGCGATCTGTGGCAAGAGAAACGACGTCGTCTACTTCGGCGAGAAAGTCGACATCTTCCATGAGGACGGGTCGGTCACGCATGAAGGAGAGTGGCGCGCCGGCCAGCCCGACGCGAGAGGGGTCGCACACCCCGGGATCATCATGCCGGGAACTTTCCTGTTGGGATCCAGGTACTACCAGGAGCTTGCCGATGGGATCGCGCTGGACCGAGCCGAGCACGTGGCCATGGGGCTCGTGGTGAACACGCCGGCGGGGCGTTTTCGGGACTGTGTCCGGGTGGTGGAGACGACGCCGCTCGAACCGGGCAGTGAAAGCGTCAAGGTCTACTGCCCCCGGGTCGGTCTCGTCATGGACAACGAGCTCACCCTCATCGAGTACAG
>JBHENW010000212.1:0-13289 GCA_046261875.1 Thermoanaerobaculia bacterium
CCCCGCCGATCCACCAGGCGTGGAGCCGCACACCGTCCTCCGCCTCGAGCCGCAGGTCCTCGGAGGGCAGTCCGTAATCCGCCGGAGTCGCGGCGTGCTCCCGGATCGGGAAGTAGATGAGCCGTGACTCCATCGCGAGCAGCCCGACGAGGAGGGCTGCCGCGGCGAGGAGGGCCGTTCCGGCGAAAGAGAAGATGGTCTTAACCTCTCGCATTACCTGCGTTGGCGGTCCCAACGATAATCCGCCGCTTCAGGAGGAGGAAACGATGAAACACCGGGTGATGACCGTGGCCGCGATCGGCTTGATCGCGGCGAGCGCGGCAATGTTCGCTCACGAGCCCGCCGCCGCGTCCCAGGCCGGCCTGCGGGGCGAGATCCTGGCCGAAATCGACGCCGTCGAGAAGAAGCTCGTCGACCTGGCCGGCGCCGTGCCGGCGGAGAAGTTCGGATGGCGCCCGGCCGAAGGCGTCCGTTCGATCTCCGAGGTGTACATGCACGTGGTGGGAGGCAACTTCATGATTCCGAGCTTCGCCGGGATCAAGCCTCCCGAAGGCCTCGACCGCGGGATGGAGAAGTCCGTGACGGACAAGGCCAAGGTCGTCGAATCGCTCGAGAAGTCCTTCGACCACCTGCGCAAGGCCGTGCGGGAGACGCCCGACGCCCAGTGGGACGACAAGGTCAAGCTCTTCGGCCGCATCGACTCCTCCAAGCGCGGCGTCTTTCTGCTGCTCCTGAACCACGCGCACGAGCACCTGGGGCAGTCGATTGCGTACGCGCGAAGCAATGGAGTGGCGCCGCCGTGGTCGGAGGCGGCGGAGGCTCCGAAGCCGGCGAAGACCGGCCCTTAAGGCGCCTTTGCCGGCTCCCGGCCGGCCTGCTCGCGGAACCATTTCCGCGCGCCGATGATCTCGATCTCGCGCTCTCCGTCGCGGATCCCGATTCCGACGGAGAGCGCGCCGAGGTCGATCAAGAACACGCCGCGCTTGCTCTTTTCGCGCGACCGGTAGTCCCCTTGGAGGTGGTAGTCGCCCACACTGGCGTCGAGGCGCGTGACTTCGAGGCGCGAAGGCGCGAGCTGGACTCCCGCGCTCGCCGCGACCCCCTCCAGATCGAAGAGCTTCTCGACCCAACGCGGCAGGTTCACCTTGATGATCGCGAGTAGGGGCCGCGCGTCCCGCGCCCGGACTCGGGCAGAGCCGCGGATCTGCGCCGAGGGCTGGAGCCGGAAGCTCCCGTCCGCAAGCTCGGCCCGCCCCCACCAGGGCTCGCCCCGGCGTCCGTCCTTCTCCATCTCCACGCCGCGCAGCTCGACATGGCTGCCGGAAAGCTGGCCCGCACCGCCGCGCAGGTCGTACTTCTGGAACCGGATGCGGCCCGAGAGGCGGCCGGCGATCTCGTAGTCCACGATGCGGGCGACCAGAGCCGGCGCTTCGAGCGTCGCGGTCCCGCTCCCCAGTCCGTCCGCCACGCGGGCCTGGAGCCGCACCGTGGGACGGCCGCGTACGGGTCGAAGTTGCCCGAAGCCGCCGAGGAGTCTGTCGAGCCCGGCGATTTCCGGGCTGCGGGCCTCGAGCTCCGCCTCTCCGTCGAGGAAGCGCAGCACACGGCTCCCCGGAAACCGGCGGGGATGCCAGCGGCTGATGGCGCCGCCGAGAGTTCCCGAGACCTGGTCGGCCACGCGAGTTCCCCGGACCGAGAGCCCGCCCTTCTCGACTGCGAGGGCTGAGGCGAACACCTCGGCCTCTTCCTTCGGCCGCAGGAAGAAGCCGCCGGTCAGGCGAGCGTCGCCCTGGAACCGCGCCGCGTCCACCCAGATCTCGCGGACTCCCTCGACGGCGAGATCCGTCACGTGGACGTCCAGCTCCTTGCCCGTCCGCGGCGGACGCGTCTCTCCCGGTCGCAGCAGCGGCGGGTCGGAAAAGCCGAGGATCGGCGGCAGGTGGCGCAGGCGATCCGGTGTCGCCCGGGACTTCTCGAGCCGGTTGCGCGCGCGGAAGATCAAGCCGCGGCCCCGCACGTGGCGGGCCTCGAAGCGCTTGCGCAGGAGCCCGAGCACCGAGTAGGAGAGCCGCGCTTCGTCGAGCTCGAACATCCATTCCGCTTTCAGATCGCGGTCGCGGATGCGCAGGCGGCGGACCTCGAGCCGTCCCGGCCAGAGGGACCGGGCGGAGGCCCAGTCGATGTGAGTCCGGTCCGGGCCCTTGTCGAGCTTCGCGCGGAGCGCGCGGCCGGAGAGGAGCACGTTCGCCGCCGCGAGATAGAGCAGAAGCAGCCCGACCGCCACGGCGGCGACGATGAGGATGAGGCGGGAAATGGGGCGGCGGCGCCTCGGCACTGCGCGGCCCGACGCAAAGGCCGAGCCAGAACCCGTTGAACTTCCCGGTGTCAATTCCGTTCTAAGGGGTGATGGCGACTCCCGCGATCGAAGCGGCCGGCCTGCGCAAGGTGTACCGGTCGCGGTTCCGGTCCCGCAAGGTGAATGCCTTGAAGGGGATCGACCTCCGCGTCGAGCCGGGAGAGATCTTCGGTCTCCTCGGCCCCAACGGAGCGGGCAAGACGACCGCCGTCAAGATCCTCCTCGGATTGACCCGTCCCACGGAGGGGACGGCGTCGCTCTTCGGGATCCCTTCGGGGCATCCGGAGAGCCGCCGTCGCGCCGGCTACCTCCCGGAAGGACACCGCTTTCCGGGGTATCTCACCGCCCGGGAGACACTCTCCATCTTCGGCCGGATGTCCGGGATGCACCGGGAGAGCTTGAGACGCCGCATCCCGATGCTGCTCGAGCGCGTGGGGCTTGCGAGCTGGCGCGACGTGCGGGTGAAGAAGTTCTCCAAGGGAATGACCCAGCGGCTCGGTCTCGCTTCGGCGCTGGTGCACGACCCGGAGGTGCTGCTGCTCGACGAGCCGACCGACGGCGTGGACCCGGTGGGGCGCCGGGAGATCCGCGACCTCCTGCGCGAAGAAGCGGGCCGCGGGCGCGCCATCCTTCTCAACTCCCACCTCCTGTCGGAGATCGAGCTGACGTGCGACCGCGTGGCGGTTCTGCGCGAGGGAGAGGTCGCCGCCGAGGGATCGATCGCGTCGCTCACCGCTACCGGCTCGCGGTACCGCATGGTCGCCACTCCGGTGGACGAAGACCTCGTGGCCGCGTTTCGCGGGATGGGGGCCTCGGTCGAGCGGGCCAACGGGCACCTCGAGCTCGCCACGCGTGATCTCGTCCATTTGAACGAGCTCGTGGACGCGCTGCGCGCGCGGGGCGGAGTCCTCTCGGAGCTCGCGCCGGTGCGGTCGAGCCTCGAGGACGTTTTCGTGGGGCTCGTGCGCGCCCCCGGGTTGGAGCCGGAGAAATGAAGGCTTTCGCCGCGAGCATCGAGGAGGTCTTCCGGGAAGCGGCGGCGCGGTGGACGCTGATCGCCTATTTCGCGCTGTCGAGCCTCTTCATCCTGATTTTCGCGCTCGCCGTGAACCTGGACATCGTGGACGGGGCGCTGGCCGGCGCGCGTCTCTTCGGCAGGGAAGTCGACATGGGCGGGGAGACCGTGGACATCGACAAGCTCGTGCTCGGCTTCGAGTCCGGCTTCTCGGGGTTCCTCTACCTCGTCGGGACGTTCCTGGCGCTCTTCGCCACCGCCCATCTCGTGCCGCGCCTCCAGGAGAAGGGGACGATCGACCTCTACCTCTCGCGGCCGGTCGGGCGCGCGCGGCTTCTCCTCTCGCGATACGTCGGGGGCCTGCTCCTGGCCGCGGCCAACCTGGCGTACCTCATCGGCGCGATCTGGCTCATCATCATCTGGAAGACGAAGATCGTGCACCCCCGCTTCCTGCTCGGGGGTGTCGTGATCCTCTTCACGATCGCCACACTGCTCGCCCTCGCCTTCCTGATCGGGGTCGTGACCTCTTCGACCGCGGTGTCCCTCATGGGAACCTACGCGGTGTTCTTCTTCGCCGCGATGCTGTCGGCGCGCGACCGCATCGCCGCCGCCATGGACACGAACCTGAGCGCGAAGATCGTCCATGGCCTCTACTGGGTTCTTCCCAAGACCGCGCAGCTCGGACGCAACGTCGTCGATCTCGTGTCGGGCGGCCAGCTCGCCCGGCACGCGCCGGTGGCGTCCGACCTGCTTCCGGTATACGGCACGACGGCATTGTTCGGTATCGTCGCGCTGGGCCTCGCCGCCCGGCTCTTTTCCAGAAAGGACTTCTGAAATGCAAACGCGCTCCGCCTCGCCGCGATCTCACGATCGCGCCGAAGCTCGGCGGGGGACGTCAGCGCCGGACGTACCGGCGCTGCCTACTGCCATGAGCCTGCCTTCGGTGGCCGGCTCGCGGTCCCCGAAACCCCCTGGCCGGCTCCTGCTTCCGGCCCTCCTGGTCCTGGCGCTCGCTCCCGCGGCCGCGCGCGCCCAGGAGGCGCTCGGGCTCGTTCCGCCCGAGGCGGCCTCCGTCGGGGTCGTCCGCCTCGACGAGCTGCGCAGCAGCCCGCTCGCGGCGAAGCTGCTCGCCGACACCGATCGCATGACCGGTCAAGGTGACGCCGCGCGCTTCATGGAAGAGGCCGGCCTGCGTCCGAAGGAGGACGTCGATACGGTCGTCGTGGCGGCGATGCCCCGCGAAGGAAGCCGGCGCAACGAAGACGCCCTCGTGCTGTTCGAAGGCCGCTTCGATCCGGTGCGCCTGGGCTCCGCCATCACGGCCCGCGGCGCGACGCTTCATCGCTCCCCGAACGGCGATTATTTCCTCCTGCCGGACAAGAGCGAGCGCGGCGACCCCGGAGCCGTGGCCTTCGCGAGCTCCCGCCTCGTCATTGCCGGCACCGAGAACCAGGTGACGGCGGCCCTGGCCAACCGCCAGCGGCGCGGCGGGTCCGGGTTCCTGCGCGG
This sequence comes from Thermoanaerobaculia bacterium, assembly GCA_046261875.1. GTDB lineage: Bacteria > Acidobacteriota > Thermoanaerobaculia > UBA5066 > Gp7-AA6 > JBHENW01. Next base: position 4,881 of record JBHENW010000212.1, read on the forward strand.
CGAAGGGCTCGGGCGCCACGTCTCCCGGCTGCCCGGTGACTCGTCGGTCTGGGTCCTCGTGGACGCGAAGCGGTTTCCCATCGCGCGCCGGCACGCCGCGGACGAGCGCTCCGGCGACCCGTCGCAGGCCCTCGTCGGCGCGATGAAATCCGTCTCCCTCTTCGCCTTCGCCGCGAAAGCGCAGAGCGACGGCCTCGAGCTGATGGCGACCGGCCTCTCCGAGGACGCGGAGACGCGCGAGCTCCTGGAAGACGCCCTGCGCGGCGTCCTGGCCATGTGGCGGATGGCGGCGCAGGAGAAATCGCCTGAGCTCGTGACGGTCCTAAGGCGATTCGAAGTCGAGCGCGACCGCGAAGGCGTCACCGTGACGGGCACGCTTCCCGGCAGCGTGATCCGGGACCTGACGGAGCGGCGCCATGCGAGGCGCCAGAGCCCGTAAGCCTCAGACTCGAAGTCCAGCAGTCATTCTCAGGGCGGCCGTCCACGCCGCCCCTTTTCACCACGCGGCGTCGCGCCCCCGGGCCGTCAGGAACCGCCCCGAGTCCTTCGGGCGCAGCCCGCCCAGCGTCGCGAGCATGCTCTCGACGCTCTTCTCCGGCGGAGTGGGGGCATCCGGGCCGCCCATGTCCGTCCGCACCCAACCGGGATCGATGAGTACGCAGGTGAACCCGTCGGGGCGGAGCTCCGCCGCCGTCGTCCGGATGAGCATGTTGAGCGCGGCTTTCGAAACGCGATAGGCGATCCAGCCCCCCTCCCGATTCCTCTCGAGGCTGGCGAGTCCGCTCGAGAGGGCCGCGACGAGACGGCGCTTGCCGCGGCGCAGGTTCGGCAGGAGGGCCTGGGTGACGCGCGCCGCGCCGAGCGTGTTGACCCGCAGGCTCCGCTCGAGGTCCTCCATGGAAAGCCGCGCGAAGCCAGGCCCCTCCTCACCAATCGCGGCGTTGTGGATCAGGACGTCCACAGGGGCGCCGTCGAGCGCCTTCGCGAAAGCGGCCACGGAGACGGGCTCCGCCACGTCGAGCCTTTCGACCCGAACGCCGAGCGAGCGCAGGGCGTCCGCCGTCTCGGGGCGCCGGGCGGTGCCGACGACTGAGTCGCCGCGGCGTGCGAGCTGGCGGGCGAACTCGAGGCCGATCCCGCGGTTGGCGCCGGTGACGACGACGATTTCAGGCATCCTGGCGGCGCCGGACGGGAGCCCGTTCCACGCGGCGGGTGACGCCGGCGTGCCGGGAGCGGACGACCGACTCCTCGATCCGGGAGCGCACGGTCTCCGCCAGGCGCGGCGCGTCCGCCACGCCCATTCCGGCCACCGGCACCGGAGGCAGGACGGTCACGGTCGCCTCTCCGGGCCGCAGCATGAGCGAATGCCTGGGGAGAGCCCGCTCCGTGCCGAAGACCGCAAGGGGAACGACGTCGGCCTGCTCCTCGATCGCCAGCCGGAACGCGCCTTCGCGGAAGGAGCCGACCGCTCCCTCCTCGCCGCGCGTGCCCTGGGGAAACACGAGCACGGAGACTTTCCGCTTCAGGTGCGCCCGCAGAGCCTCGATGGCTTGGCGGCCGCTCCCCTTGTCGCCCCGGACGAGTGGCACGTCGCCGGCCATCCCCATCTGCCAGCCCAGCAGCGGGATGTCGAAGATCGATTGCTTGCTCAGCCATTTCATCTCCCAGGGAAGCATGGCGAGCAAAAAGACGTCCGCGTTGGAGACGTGGTTGGCTACGAAGAGGTACGGGCGGCGCGGGTCGGGCCGGAATTCCTGGACGACCCGGAACTTCCAGAAGGGGTTCAGCCGCACCGCCCAGACCGCGGTGTCGTGGAAGAGGCGGCCGATCCGGTAACGGTCGGGATCCGAGCCGCGCGTCACGAGACGGGCGACCGCCATGAGGGGGGTCCAGGCGATGACGATCAGAACGCACGTGGCCCAGAACAGCATCGAGAGGGGAACCGCGATCCAGCGGACGGCGAGCACGGGCAGAGTCTAAGCTCGTCATGCAGCTCAGGAGGTACTCGTGTCTTCGTTCGCTCGCGTCAGCGTTCGCCACCCCGGCCCCCGGCGACGTGGCGTTCATGGAAGCTCTGTTGGCGACCTTCGGCGACGCATTCGGCGACGTGGACACCTATGGCGGGAATCGCCCCGGTTCGGGCTATCTCGATCGGCTGCTCGGCAGGGACGACTTCATCGCACTGGTCGCCTCGAAGGGCGGCGAGGTCGTGGGCGGCATCGCGGCCTACGAACTGAGAAAGTTCGAGCAGGAGCGCAGTGAGATCTACATCTACGATCTCGCCGTCGCAGCAGGGCATCGGCGCGAAGGCATCGCGACGGGCGTTGATTCAGGCGCTGAAGAAGATAGCTGCAGCGCGCGGGGCCTATGTCATCTTCGTGCAGGCGGATGTGGGTGAGGAACCAGCCATCGCTCTGTACACCAGGCTGGGAGTACGCGAAGACGTGCTGCATTTCGATATCGCGGTTGGAGGCGGCATGGAGACAGGTAGCGCGGCAGAGGACGGCTCGAAGGACCCTCGCCCCGAGGTAACACGCCGCGCGGGGCGGTCGAGGGCGCGATCGGCTCGGCACCCGCGCCGACCGCCGGCGTTTCGAATTCATGACGGCTCTCCACGGAAGCCGGTCGCTCGGTTTGAAGCGCCGGCACCAGCGTGCGATAAGGTCGCGGAGTTTCCATGACAACCGGATCGGTCGAGTCCCGCCGGCCGATGATGCTCTCGCCCGGCGAGAGTGTCGGCGCCTACACCATCCTCGGCGTCCTCGGCCGGGGGGGTATGGGAGAGGTCTATCGGGCCAGAGACAGCCGCCTCGGCCGTGAAGTGGCCTTGAAGATCCTGCCCGAAGAGGCCGCCGACGACCCTGAGCGAATCCGCCGTTTCGAGCAGGAGGCGCGCGCCGCCTCCGCCCTGAACCACCCCAACATCGTCGTCATCTACGAAACCGGCGAGGCGACACCACCCGGCCGCGCGCAGCCGATGCGGTTCATCGCCATGGAGCTGCTGGACGGCGAGTCGTTGGATGCGCTGCTCGCCGCCGGCGGCCTCCCGTTGAAGCGCGTGCTCCAGTATGCCGGCCAGATCGCCGATGGCCTTGCGCGGGCCCACGAGTCGGGCATCCTGCATCGGGACCTGAAACCCTCCAACATCGTGGCGACGCGCGACGGCCACTTGAAGATCCTCGACTTTGGACTGGCGAAGCTGCGCTCCCTCTCCTCCGAGGACAAGACGCACGACGTCACGGTGGCCCTGACGCTCACTTCGCCCGGCACGCTTCTGGGCACCGTCGGCTACATAGCACCCGAACAGGTGCGCGGCGAGCCGGCCACACCGGCCTCGGACCAGTTCGCTATGGGCTGCATCCTCTTCGAGATGCTCACGGGCCAGCGCCCCTTCCAACGGAAATCGGCCGCCGAGACGCTGTCGGCGATCATGCGCGACGAGCCGCCCGCGATCGAGGAGCTGAACCCGGACGCCCCCGTTCCGCTCCGGTGGATCGTCGAGCGATGCCTCTCGAAATCGGCGCGCGACCGCTACGCCTCGACGCGCGACCTGGCCCACGACCTTCAGAAGCTGCGAGAGACCGCGACGGAAACGAGCCTGCGCTCGATGTCGATCAAGTTCCAGTCGCCCAAGCGCCGGCGTGCCTTGCGCATCGCGGCCGGTGCTCTCCTCGTTGCGGTCGTGGCGGGGGGCGCGTCTTTTCTCCTCTTCGAGAAACTCCGCACCGTTCCGCCCCCGACCTTCCAGCGGCTGACTTTCCGCCACGGCATGGTGTGGCGTGCCCTCTTTGTGCCGAACGCGAGCTCGATTCTCTTCACGGCGACCTGGGAGGATCAGCCGACACAGATGTACCTGACGTCTCCCGAATCCGCCGGGCTCGACCGGAAGCTCGAAGCCGAACCGCTCGTCCCGATGGCCTTTTCGCCCGATGGCTCGGAAGCGCTCGTGTTGCTCGGGACTTTCCGCCTGCCGAACGGGCTGCTGTCGGGCACGCTCGCGCGGATGCCGGCGCTCGGTGGAAGGCCACGGCCGATTCTGGCTGAGGCCGCGTGGGCCGACTGGTCGAGGAGCGGACAGTGGCTCGCCGCCGTGCGCAACTCGGGCGGCGAAAGGGTGCTCGAGCTGAGGGATGCGGAAGGCGGGAACGCGAAAGAGCTCTTTCGAACGCGAGGCTCGATCTCCTCCGTGCGTTTCTCTTCCGGCGACGATTGGATCGCTTTCATCCATCATCCGAACGTGCAGGCGACGGCCGGACATGTCCAGGTCGTCGCAAGGGACGGCGCTTCGCGAAGGGTCCTGACCGCACTCCTCGAGTCCTGTCTCGGCCTCGACTGGAACGGCCGAACCGGCGAGGTCTGGTTCACGACGACCGAGAGCGGGCAGGGGCTTCTGCGGGCCGTCACTCCATCGGGGCGGCAGCGCCTCATCGAGTCGTTTCCGGAACAGTTCGTCCTGCAGAGCATCCAGGAGGGCTCGCAGCGGTGCCTGTTCACGTCAGCCAGCCGGCGTGGGGCTCTCACCGTATTCCAGAAAGGACTGCCTCGCGACATGTCGTGGCTCGATTACTCGCGGGTGACTGACATTTCTCCCGACCGCAAGACGATTCTCTTCTTCGACCGGGGCCCGACGCCGAAGACGTGGGGCTCCTGGGTCCGCCCGATCGACGGCGGCGAGGCGGTCAGACTCGGAGCCTGGGAGCCGGGGAGGTTCTCTCCGGATGCCCGCCGGATCGTCGGAACCTCGGAAGACGCCACCGGCAACGGGCAGCTCGTTATTTTCCCCGTGGGGGCGGGAGACAGCCGGCCGCTTCCGACGCCGGGCCTGGCCGCTGAGGAGCCGTCGTTCGCCGGCCCCGACGGGATCCTCTTCGTCGGGATGCACGAGGGGAAGCGGCAGGTGTGGACGATCCGAACCGATGGGAGCCAGCTGCGTGCCCTCGGCGCACCGGACTGCGCTCTCCCTCAACCGAATCCCTCGCTCCAGTCCTTCGTCTGCGAAGGGGGGCCCGAATTCGCCGCCCTCTTCGTCTACCCGATGGACGGCGGCCCCGGCCGCAAACTCTTCGAGCATCCCGCCGGCAAACGACTCTGGTACGCCCGCTTCGACTCGACCGGCAACCGGATCTTCGCCGTCGCCTCCGATCGCAGGTTCGTCACGCTCGACGCGGCCAGTGGCCGGGTCCTCCGCGAGGAAATCCTCCCTGTGCCGAAATCCCTGGGCTATGCTGAGCTGATCGACGCCAGCCTCGATGCCGAGGGATCGATCGTGGTTTACTCACTCAATACCTATTCCGCGCAGATGTATTCCGTGTCCGGGCTGAGATAGTTTGTAAACGGTATCGAGGAGGTTCGATGAAGAAGCTGAAGCTCAGGCTGACGGTCGGTGGCCGCGTGCGTGTCCCGAAGAAGGATTCGTGCGGGATCGACGGTACCAGGGGCGGGAAGATCCCGCGCGACCCGGTCGGCTTGAAGCGCAAGTAGCCCTCGCTTCGACTTGAGCCGGCTCCTCCGCAGCCCGGACATTCTCGTCGGCTGGGACGCGGAGCGGCTGTTCGTCAAGGATCTCGCCGGTCAGCGGGAGATTCTTTCTTCGCCGGAGATCGTTTCGCTCCTCGATCTCTTCGGAGAGCCCCGCACGCCCGCCGCGGCGGCGGACCTGCTTCCCGAGTACGAGCGCGCCTCGATTCTCCGGAGCGTCCGCCGTCTCGCGGCGATCGGCCTGTTGCTGCCGGAAAAGGAGGGGCGGCGGCGCTTGTCGCGGCTCAGGACGTGGAAAGGGAATCTCGCGTCGGCGCAGTACCACGTGGCCTGCCGCGACCCGCGCTATCTGGTCCGCCCGGCGGAGCTCGACCGATACCTGCGCGACCGCGTCGCGACACGGCGCCGGCCGCCCCGTTTCAAGCGTTACCCTGCGGCGCCTGGAGTGATGTTGCCCAGCGGACGGCCGCGGTCTGCCGCCGCGTGCCACTTCGATAAAGTTCTGGGCGCGCGCCGCACGACGCGGGAGTTTGCCCGGCGGCCCGTTCTCCTCGAGGACTTCGCCGCTCTCCTGCGCGGGACCTGGGGCAAGACCGGCGAGCTCGACACCGAACACCTCGGCAAGCTCACGACCAAGACGAGCCCTTCGGCGGGAGCGCTTCATCCGATCGAGTGCTATGCCCTCGTGTCGAACGTTCGCGGGCTTGCGTCGGGCCTCTATCACTACGAGGTCGAACGAGACGAGCTGCGCCGGCTCAGGGCGGGACCGATGCGAACCGCCGCCGTCCGGGCGGCGTCGGGTCAGAGCTGGGTCGGCCGGGCCGCCTTCCTCTGCGTCATGACCGCCGTCTTTGAACGCACCCTCTGGAAGTATCGGATCGAGGCCGCTTACCGCGTTCTCTGGCTCGAGGCCGGCCATCTCGCCCAGACCTTCTGCCTCCTCGCGGCCTCCCGCGGTCTCGGCTCCTTCGTCGGCGACACGCTCCAGGATTCCGCGATCGAGGAGCTCATCGGTCTCGACGGCGTTCGCGAGTTTCCCGTCTATCTCTGCGGAGCAGGCGTCCCGGGGCGGGAGAATGCCGCAGCGAAGATGCGAACGGCGAAGAAGACCTGAGAGTCGAATCCGGCGGTGAAAGTGGCTTGGCTATCCTTCGAACGACATGCATCTCGACGCGACTGACCTGCGCCGGCAATTCGAGGCGGCCGCTCGCGAGGCGCGCGACCTCGCCGGCGGACTGACGCTTCGGCAGCTCCAGTGGCGCCCCGCGGGAAAGTGGTCGATCGCAGAATGCTTCGATCACCTCAACCACGCGGAGCGGATCCTGCCCCGCTTCGACCGGAAGCTCGCCGAGGCCAGGGCGGCGGGCGGGCGACGACGGTGGCCCTATCGGGCCGGATGGATCGCGGGGATGTACATCCGCTCCGTCGAGCCGCCCGTGCGCCGCCTCCGCTTCAGGAGCCCGAAGGCTTTCCGGCCGCATTCCGAGACCGAGCTGACCGACGCCGTGCCCCGCTTTCTCAGGCTTCAGGAGGACCTGGCGCGGCGCGTGGAAGAGTCGGAGGGGGTCGACGTCTCGGGGATCCGCATGGGCTCTCCCGTGGTGCGGCGGTTCAAGATGTCTATGGCGGAGTGGTTCGCGTTTCTGGCGGCGCACCAGCGCCGGCACCTCTGGCAGGCGCGCAACGTGCGCGCGCATCCGGATTTCCCCGGGGCCCGCGATGCCGGACGGTAGCCGCCGCATGCTGGCGCGGGGACCTCGCGCCGCGCTCTTCGCACTCGCCGTATCCCTGTCCTGCGCGCCGCGGCCGCCCGCCACGACCGCGACGGGCCCGCCGCGGGAGCCCGGACCGTTTCGGGAAGCCGACCTCGTCGAGCTGACCGGCCTCGACCCGACGATCCGCCTCGATGTCCGATACGCGACCTCCAACAACTTCGTCGGACGCGCCGTGTACGAGGAAGCGCGGGCGTTCCTACAGCGGCCGGCCGCGGAGGCCCTCGCGCGCGCGCACCGGCGGCTGAAGGAGCGGGGCTTCGGCCTCCTCGTCTTCGACGGCTACCGGCCCTGGGCGGTCACGAAGCTCTTCTGGGAGACGGCGACGCCGGAGCAGCGGGAGCGGGGCTTCGTGGCGAATCCCGCGAAAGGCTCGAAGCACAACCGGGGAAGCGCGGTGGATCTCTCCCTCTATGACCTGCGCACGGGCCGGGAAGTCGAGATGCCGAGCCCTTACGACGAGTTCACGGACCGGGCCGATCCGGATTACGCGGGCGGGACGCCGGCGCAGCGCGAGCATCGCGACCTGCTCCGGGCCGCGATGGAGCGGGAAGGCTTCACCGTGGATCCCGGGGAGTGGTGGCACTTCAACTTCCGGGACTGGGAGAGCTACCCGATCCTGGACATCCCGTTCGCGGCGATCCGATGACGCAGGCCCACGTCCCGAACCTCGCCGAGCTCGGCCGGCGCATGATCGCCGGCGAGACGCCCGGAGCGCCCGTCGCGCGGCTGATCGGGTTCGTCCCCAGGCGCATCGCGGACGGCGAAGCGATCTTCGAGATGGAGACCGACGAGCGCCACGCGAACCCGATGGGGACCCTGCACGGCGGGATCCTCTGCGACATCGTGGACGCCGCGATGGGCATGGCCTTCGCCTCGACGCTGGCGGAAGGGGAGAGCTTCACGACGCTCGAGCTGAAGATCAACTTCTTGAAGCCCGTCTGGAAGACGAAGCTCACGGCGACCGCGCGGGTCGTCAAGCGCGGGCGGACGGTCGGTCTCACCGAGGCCGAAGTCCGCGACCCGGAGGGCGATCTCGTCGCCCGCTCCTCGAGCACGTGCATGGTGCTGCGAGGGAAGGCGGCCGAAGGCCGCTGACTAAGCGGCGCGAGGATCCGAGGCGGGGGCGCTACCGGCGCTTCCGGCCGGGTCTCTCGCT
>JBHENW010000213.1:0-10642 GCA_046261875.1 Thermoanaerobaculia bacterium
CTCGAGGGTCATCGACCTGCCTCCTTGAGTTCCTTTGCTGAGGAACAAACTCTCGGAAGATTAGGTCCTCTGACCCTCGTTTCGTCTGCGCCTTCCAGACACCACGAGGTGTCAACACCTTTGTGGGATAGCTCACACTAGATGATCGGCGCCGACGCGCGATAAAGTCAAACCGGAGGGATGCATGCGCTTTCTGCTCCGTCGGCTCGCGCTTCGTGCGCTTCTCGCGGCGACCGGCGGTCTCTTCGCGGCGGGGGCGGCCCTGGCTGCTGAGGCGCCGCAGAAAGCGTCGGGCCCGCCGACGGCCGAAGAGGCGAAGGCTTTCGTGGACGAGGCAGAGGCCAGGCTGATGAAGCTCGCGGAAGCAGCCAGCCGCGCGGGCTGGGTCCAGGCGACGTACATCACGGCAGACACCGAGATCCTCGCCGCCAAGGCGAACGAAGAGCTGATCGCCGCCGGCGTCGAGTATGCGAAGAAGGCCGCGCGGTTCGACGAGCTCGAGCTCCCGCCCGAGCTCGCGCGCAAGATCCGGCTGCTCAAGAACTCCCTGACCGTGGCCGCTCCCTCCGATCCCAAGGAAACCGAGGAAGTGGCGCGCCTCATCGTCGAGATGGAAGGGATCTACGGAAAGGGGAAGTACTGCACGGAGGGAAAGACGGGTGAGGACTGTCTCGACCTCCAGGAGATCACCAAGATCATGGCGGAGAGCCGCGATCCCAGGCAGCTCCTCGAGGTCTGGCGGGGCTGGCACGGCATCGCGATCCCCATCCGTCCGCTCTACCGCCGTTACGTCGAGCTCGCGAACAAGGGTGCGCGGGAGCTGGGATTCCCGGACACGGGCGGGATGTGGCGCAGCAAGTACGACATGCCGCCGGATGACTTCGCCCGGGAAACAGAGCGCATCTTCCAACAGGTCCGCCCGCTCTACGTTGCCTTGCACACGTACGTCCGCGACCGGCTGACCCAGAAGTACGGCGCCGCGGTCGTCCCCCCGAAGGGGCCCATTCCGGCCCACCTGCTGGGAAACATGTGGGCCCAGGACTGGTCCAACGTCTATCCGCTCGTCGCTCCTTCCGGCGCAGACCCGGGGTACGACCTGACCCAAATCCTCAAGTCCCGCAAGGTGGACGCCAAAGAGATGGTCGGGTTCGCCGAGCGATTCTTCACGTCGCTGGGGTTCGAGCCGCTCCCTCCGACCTTCTGGGAGCGGTCGCTTTTCATCAAGCCGCGCGACCGCGAGGTCGTCTGCCACGCCAGCGCGTGGGACGTGGACAACGTCAACGATCTGCGGATCAAGATGTGCATCGATACGACCGCCGAGGATTTCTCCACGATCCACCACGAGCTCGGGCACAACATCTACCAGCGCGCTTACAACACGAAGCCGGGACTCTTCCGCGAGGGCGCCAACGACGGATTCCACGAGGCGGTCGGGGACACGATCGCCCTCTCCATCACGCCCGAGTACCTCGTGAAGATCGGCCTGCTCGACAAGGCGCCCGACGAATCCAGGGACATCGGGCTGCTGCTCTCCCGCGCGCTCGACAAGGTCGCTTTCCTCCCGTTCGGGCTGTCGATCGACCAGTGGCGGTGGAAGGTCTTCTCGGGGGAGATCAAGCCGGAGAACTACAACGCGACCTGGTGGGAGATGCGCCGCAGGCTCCAGGGCGTCGCGCCGACGGTCGAGCGGACGGAGAAAGACTTCGATCCGGGCGCGAAGTACCACGTGCCGGCGAGCGTTCCGTACATGCGGTATTTCCTCGCGGCAGTGCTCCAGTTCCAGTTCCATCGGGCGCTCGCCCAGACCGCCGGGTGCACCGGGCCGCTTCACCGCTGCTCGATCTACGACAACAAGGAAGCCGGCGGGAAGCTCGCCGCGATGCTCGAGCTCGGCAGCTCGCGCCCCTGGCCCGAGGCGCTCGAGGCGCTGACGGGGAAGCGGGAGATGGACGCGACGGCAATGCTGGAGTACTTCGCCCCTCTGCAGAAGTGGCTCGACGCGCAGAACAAGGGGAAGCCCTCGGGCTGGTAAACCAGCCACCTACGACCTTCCTTCAAACCTCCCTCCCTCCCGCGGCGTCTAAGACTCCGGACGGTTGAGGAGAAACGCGCCGAGGCCGGCTTAAACGGAGAGAGAATCTGCTACCGATATCCCTCACCGCAAAGGAGATAAGCCTGCCCGAGACCGACGCGCCCGCTCCCGCGACCGCCCAGGACGCCGAACTGGCCAATGGCTGCCGCGAAGGGAGCCTCGAGGCATTCGAAAGGCTCTATGAGATGCACGGGCCGCGCATGAAGAGCATCGCGTTGAACCTCCTCGGCAACGTCGCCGACGCGGAAGACGCCGTCCAGGAGGCCTTCCTGAAGGTCTACCGCGCGGCGCGCTCCTTCCGGGGCCGCTCCTCCTTCTCGACCTGGGTGTACCGCGTCCTCGTGAACACCTGCTACGACGTCATGCGGCGCGGAAAGCGGCGCCCGGAGTCGGTCCCGACCGACGAAGACGACTTCTCACCCGCGCGGGGGACGGACCATCCCCTCCGATTGAGCCTGGAGCAGTGCCTCGCGCGCCTCCGTCCCCGCCACCGTTCTGTCTTTCTGCTCTTCGAGGTGGAAGGCTTCTCGCATCGCGAGATCGGCGAGATCCTCGAAGTCGCCGAGGGCACGTCGAAGACGCTGCTCTTCGCCGCCAAGCGCGAGCTCCAGGGCATGCTCTGGTCCGCCGGAGCCGCCGCGAGGGCGTCGTCATGACCCCGGCGTGCCGGGATCTCCAGGAGGCGCTGCGGACCCGCGATCCCGAGCGGATTGGCGCGGTCGAAGCGCACGCGCAGTCCTGCGCCCGCTGTGCCGAGCACCTCCGGCTGTGGCAGGCGATCTCCGAGGCGGCTCCGTCGCTGCGCAAGGAGTGGGAGAGCCCGCGGCTCTGGCCCCGCATCCGGGAGGGGCTCGCCGAGGAGGACCGCCGCCGTCACAAGCCGTGGAGCTTCGGGTCACCCTTCGCGGCGACGCGGTGGGTCCCCGCCGCCGCGATCATCGCGCTCTTCGTGGTCGCCGCCGCGGGCGTCTGGGTCTTCCGTCCCGCCGCCGGCGGTCGAGATCCGCTGGTCGCGGGGCCGTGGCGATACCAGGACGCCTTGATGACGGAACAGGCGCTCGACGACGTCGAGCGGCGCGAGCGCGATTACCTCGCCTCGATCGAGCGGCTCTCCCGGCTCGTGGACGCGAGCCGCAGCGAGCCCGCGTCGCCGCTCACCGTCTCCTACCGGGAAAAGCTGCTTCTGCTCGACGCCGCGATCGGCGATCTGCGCGGGGAGATCCAGCGCAACGAGTTCAACACGCACCTGCGGCGGGAGCTGCTCGCGATGTACGCCGAGAAGCAGCGGACGCTCCAGGATCTGATGAGAGAGGCCCAATCATGATCGGTTACAGATTCCTTCGTCCCGCGATACTGCTCTGGCTCCTCGCCGTTTCTGCGGGCGCCGCGCCCTCGGCCGGGCGCGAGGAGTCCCGGCGAACGTTCCAGAAGACCCTTCCGCTGTCGTCCGGGCAGACGCTCCACGTGGATCACAGCCATGGGGACGTCCGGATCCGGACCCACGCCGAGCCTCAGGTGAAAGTGGACGCGACGATCCGCGTCTCGTCCTCCGACGAGGCGGGGGCGGAGAAGTTCAGCCAGGAGATCGAGGTGACGGCCGAGCCGACCTCCGGCGGCGTCCTCGTCCGCACGCGTTACCCCGAGAAGAAGTGGGTCTTCCGCGGCGTCGGCCACATCTCGTACTCCGTGGACTTCGAGATCGTCATGCCGGAGGGGGCGCTCCTCTCCGCCCACAACCGCTTCGGCGACGTCAGCCTCACCGGCCTCAAGGCCGCGGCCGACGTGCGCAACAGCAACGGCGCGGTCGCCGTGCGGGACGGCCGGGGAGCGCAGAAACTCGAAAACTCTTTCGGCAGCATCGATCTGACCAACCACACGGGGGACGCCGTCCTAGCCAACAGCAACGGAGCGGTCACGGTGTCGAACCTGCAGGGGAAGCTCGACGCCCGCAACCGCTTCGGGAAAGTCGCCGCCTCCAAGGTTTCCGCCCGGTCGGACATAGTGAACTCCAACGGGGCCGTGACGCTGGAGAACTCCGGGCCCGCGGCGATCACGAACTCCTTCGGCTCGGTGACCCTGCGCGCAATCGATGGTGACGCGACCGTGCGCAACTCGAACGGGTCCGTGGACGTCTCGGGCATCAGCGGCGCGGCGGACCTCAACACGAGCTTCGGAAACATCCAGGTCAGCGACATCCGGAAGCAGGTCATCTGCACGGGGAGCAACGCCCGCGTGACGGCCTCGCGCATCGCGGGAGGAATCACGATCCGTAACACCTTCGGCGCGGTGGACGTGCGGGAGACGGGGGCGGCGCAGGTGGAGAACTCCAACGGCAAGATCATGGCGCGCGACATCCGCGGCCCCGCCCGGCTGACGACGAGCTTCGGCGCGATCGACGCGATGGGCGTCGGCGGGGACGCCGCGCTCGTGAACTCCAACGCGGCGATCACCGCGATCAAGGTGGCGGGGTCGGCCACCGTGGAGAACCGGTTCGGCAAGGTGTTCCTGAGCCACATCAAAGGGAGCGTGCGGGTGACCACGGACAACAGCACGGTCACCGTCGCGGACGCCGCCGGTCCCGCCTTCGTCAAGACGAGCTTCGGGCTGCTCGAGGCGACTCGGGTGCAGGGCGACCTGACCGCCGAGAACAACAACGGCGGCGTGAAGGCGCTCGACGTTCAGGGGGGTGTGTCGGTGAGGACTTCCTTCGGGCCCGTCATCGTCCAGAACGTGCGGGAGGGCGTCGAGGTCAACAACCAGAACGGGGCGGTCGAGGTCTCGGGACTCTCCGGCGAGGTGTGCCAGCGGGTCGTGGTACGCACCTCCTTCGCGCCGATCCGGGTGCACGTGCCCGAGGGCGCCGGCTACGACGTGACCGCTCGGACGTCCTACGGGAAGGTCAACACGCAGGTGCCGCTCGACGTCTCCGGAGAACTGTCGAGCGAGAACCTCCGCGCGCGGATCGGCAAGGGCAAGTGTGAGATGTCGCTGACGAACAACAACGGCAACATTGATCTGCTCAACGCGGCCGCGCGCTAGACCGCTCGAGCGGTTTAAGCTGGGCTACCGTTCGCGGCGCGAGGAGTTGCGATGACGCCTCGGAGGACCGGTGGAGGAGGAGTTTCATGTCGGTCAATGCGACGACCCGCCGGAACCCGCGCCAGGTCGGCCCCGGCCTCTGGGCCGGTTTATGTCAGCCGGGCCGCGCTCAGAGGCCCCGGCGTTGCGCCCGGATCCAATCGTAGAGACCGGGATGCACGTACGCCTCCGACCATGCGTCGTGGCCGTCGCGCGCAAACATCGTGAGCCGTGTCGTTCCCCCGCACGCGTGAATTGCGCGCGCGATCGATCGCGCGTGGCGCGGCGGGACGCGGACGTCGCGCGCGTTCTGGAAGATCCAGACCGGGATTTGGGACAGCCGGCAGAGGTCCCGCGGGACGCTGTCCGGCGTCACGGCGACGACGGCGGAGAAGAGGTCGGGCCGCAGGATCGCCACCTTCAGCGCGGCGATGCCTCCCGTAGAGAGTCCCGTCACGCTGACCCGCTCCCGATCCGCTGTGTGCGCCCGCAGGACCGCGTCGAGGAAGTCCGGAAGCCACCGGACGTCCCAGTGCTTCACGCGAATCTGCGGGGCCGCGACGAGAAAAGGGAAGCGCTCGAGCGAGTCGATCAGGCGCGGCAGGCCCTCGCGCCGCACGAGGTCGAGATCCTCTCCCCGCTCGCCGGCGCCGTGCAGGAAGAGTATGAGCGGCAGAGGCGGTCCCCCGCCGCGGCCGGAGGGCTCGTAGAACAGATAGGGCGCCCGGCGTCCGTCCGGAAGGGTCACCGAGCGCTCCACCATGTGTCGCGGCGGCGTCGGAACCGAGGAAGCGCACCCGAGCAACGCGACGGTCGCGGCCCCGACGAAGGCGGCGATCGCCCGCCTCACCAGCGGTTGTATGCCGGGTGCCCTTCTTTCACGGCGACAAACGTCCCGCGGCAGGTCGCGGTCACCTTGCCGTTGGCTTCGAGCGTCGCTTCGACCGTCGCGCGATCGTCGGTCGAATCGACGACGCGGGCGCGCAGCTTGAGCGGTTCGTCCATCGGCGTGGGCCGCCGCAAATGGACGTGGAAATCCGACGTCACCGTATAGGGAGGGGCGTCGGCCCCCCGCTTCTTCATCAGGTGATGCGCCGCGGTCCAGTTGCTGTGGCAGTCCAGCAGGGCGCCGCAGATCCCGCCGTTCAGCACGTTCTCGAAGGCGAGGTGGTGCGCCTCGGGGCGCCATTCGCAGACGACCTCCTCCCCTTCGGGGAAGCTCCGGATACGAAGCCCCTTGAGGTTGGACGGGCCGCAGCCGAAGCACCGGTTCTGCGGCGCGTAGCGTTCTTGAAGACTCTGCGTCGCCATGATCCCGGCAGTCGGAGCTTATCCTCTGCGTCTGCGCTACCGAGAGCTCGCACCGCCGCCCTGCGCCGCCGGCGCAGTGGAATGCATCTGGATTCTGGAGGGCCGGTTCATCCCCGGAGCGCCGGAGACGGTCGTTCCGGACGGGTGCACCGAGCTGCTCGTGCATCTGTCCGACAGGTTCCGGCGGATCGGGGAGAACGGCAACGCCGAGACGCAGCCGCGCGCTTTCCTCGCCGGCCCGATGACGCGGCCGCTGCGCCTCGCCGCGCCCGCGCGCGTCCGGACCGTGGGAATCCGGTTCCGGCCGGGAGGCATCGGGCTCCTCACCAACGCGCCCCTCTCGGAGATGACGGACCGCGACGTGGCGCTCGACGACCTGGCGGGGCCGGGGCCGGCCCGGCGTCTAACGGCCGGCTCGCGGGAGCCGGCGGCGACGAAGGCATCCTGCGCGCGGTCGAAGGTCTCTTCGCGGAGTCGGCCCATCGCGCGTCGCCTCCGGATCCCGGCGTGCGCCGCGCGATCCTCGAGATCCTCCGCCGCCGGGGCAACGTGGGCGTGGATCGTCTCGCCGGGCTTTCCGGGCTTTCGCGCCGCAGCCTCGAGCGGCGGTTCGACGCCGCCGTCGGCATGCCGCCCAAGCGTCTCGCGCGGATCGTCCGGTTCCAGAGGGTCTTTCGGGAAGCGCGTGCTTCAGCCAGGGCCGGGTGGGTGGAGGTCGCGCTGCGATGCGGTTATGCCGACCAGTCGCACCTCATCCGCGACTTCCGCGAGTTCTCCGGCGAAGCGCCGGCGGCGTTCCTCGTCGGCGAAGGGGAGCTCTCGCGGCGGTTCACCTCGCCCGAGCGCCTCGAGCGTTTCTTCGCGGGCGGGTGACGCTTTTCTCCAAGACAGCCGCCCCGCCCGCCGGAAGAATCCGGTCCAAGGAGGTTTCCATGAAACGTCACGGAAAGACTCTTTTCGCCGCCGCGCTGCTCGCCGCGCTCATCGGACGCGCTGCGGTGCGCGCTCAGGGCGATGCCCTCGCCGGGCTCGCATGGATGGAGGGAACGTGGACAGGCGAGGACGCCGGCACGGTGAGTGAAGAGACCTGGACCTCCCCCCGGGGCGGGATGATGCTCGGAGTGCACCGGGACGTCGCGGGCGGGAAAACGGTCTCTTACGAGTTCCTGCGGATCCAGGCGACGCCGGACAGCATCGTGTACTTCGCCAGCCCGAAAGGAGCTCCGCCGACCCCCTTCCGTCTCGTCGAGAAGGGTCCCGCGCGCGCCGTGTTCGAGAACCGCAAGCACGATTTCCCGGTCCGGATCCTCTACTGGCTCGACGCTGGTGGCGCCCTGCACGCGCGCATCGAGGGGCCGGGAGAGAAGCCGAAAGCCTTCGAGTGGGTCTGGCGGAAGGCACCTCCCCCCCGGAACTGAAAGAACTTTCCCGCGGCGACGGACGAACCCCGGTTGCGCGGGACGAGGCGCGTGCCCCTTCCGGAGCCCCCGCGTATCGGTCGGGCAGGAGGTCCTCAATGTCGATTTCTTTGGGACGGAAGAGAGTGTCTCGCGCGATCGCGGGGCTCGTCGCGGCCGCCGCGCTCGCCGCGGGCGCGTGCGCGACCGGCAACGGGTCGCAGCAGAGCGGAGACATCCGCGTCGCCGCCACGGAGCAGGAAGTCGCGGGATGCGAGCGCGTCATCAACGTCCGAGTCCTCGACGCGCCGAATCGGGATACGGCGCGCGTCGAGCTTCAGCGTCTCGCGAAAGACCGCGGCGCCAACACCCTGCTGCTGCCGAGCGGCGGGGACGGCAACAGCGGGACCGCGTACCGCTGTTCGGCGCCGTCCACGGCGGCGAACTGAAGCAGGCGGCGACGATCTTCGTTTCGCCGCGATGAAACGATCGCGCGAAACTCGGCGGCGGACCGTTTCGGTCCCCCGCGCCTCCTGGCTCCGCCCCGCTGACGCCTGAGGCGGCCGGCGCCGCCCCATAGAATACCCGCCGAACGACGGAGGGGACATGCGCCGGTACGCTTTCGCGGCGATAGCGCTCTTGGTCGCATCCGCACTCGCGGCGGAAAAGAAACCGCTGACGGTGGACGACATGTGGGCCGTCCAGCGGGTCGCCTCGCCGGCGGTCTCGCCGGACGGACGCCTCGTCGCCTACACCGTGTCCTCCTACGAAATGGAGGAAAACCGGTCGAACGCGGACGTCTGGATCGTCCCCGTTTCGGGCGGGCCCCCGCGGCGGCTCACGACCAACAAGGCCTCCGACAGCTCGCCGGCGTGGAGCCCCGACGGCCGGAAGATCGCGTTCGTCTCGAAGCGGGACGCAGACGCC
The DNA here is from genome assembly GCA_046261875.1 of Thermoanaerobaculia bacterium. Lineage (GTDB taxonomy): Bacteria > Acidobacteriota > Thermoanaerobaculia > UBA5066 > Gp7-AA6 > JBHENW01. Next base: position 8,806 of record JBHENW010000213.1, read on the forward strand.
GCGGTGCAGCTCTACGTCATCTCCGTGGACGGCGGCGAAGCCGAGCGCCTCACGGAGATGCCGATGGCCGTGTCCGGGCCTCGCTGGTTTCCCGACGGGAAGCGCATCGCGTTCGTGTCGCACGTCATCGCAGGCGCCGAGTCACCGGAGGCCACGAAAGAGGCGCTCGAAGCGCGCGAGAAGAACAAGGTCAAGGCGCGGGTCACCGATAACCGCCTCTACCGCTTCTGGGACCGCTGGCTGACGGACGGGGAGTACCCTCACATCTTTGTCCTGGATGTCGCGACGAAGAAAGTGACCGACCTCCTGCCCGGCTCGAAGCGTTACTTCAGCCTGCAGGAGGGAACCGGCAGTTACGACATCTCGTCCGATGGATCGCAGATCGCCTTCCAGGCGAACGGGTCGCCGGAGCCCTACAGCAAGCTGAACACGGATGTCTTCCTCGTTTCGGCGTCGGGCGGAGAGGTCCGGAACCTGACGGCCGACAATCCGGCCGACGACGGCGACCCGGTCTTCCGGCCCGACGGGAAGGCCATCGCGTACGGCCTGGATCGGAAAGCGGACGGCTGGCCGGATCGGACACGTCTCGCCGTGAAGGATCTCGCGACCGGCCGGACCGAAGTCCTGACGGAGGCCTGGGACTTTTCACCCGCCGACTGGCTGTGGACCGCGGACGGCGCCACCCTGGTCTTTCACGCCGAGCAGGGGGCGCGTGTAAACCTCCTCGCCATGCCGGCGAAGGGGGGAACGCCGCGGGAAATCTATCGGGGCGGAACGACTTCCGGCGGGGACGTGGCGGGCGACGGCCGCATCGTGTTCCTCCATCACTCCCTCACGCGGCCGCCGGAGCTGGCGGTGGTTCGCATCGACGGCAAGGGCTTCGCGCCGCTGACGCGGGTCAATCAAGATCTCGTGTCGCGGATCGACTGGGGAGAAGTGCGTGAGTTCACCTTCCCCGGAGCGGAAGAGCATCCCGTCCAGATGTTCGTCGTGCTGCCGCCCGGGTTCCAGCCGGGCCGCAAGTATCCGCTCGTGCACCTCGTGCACGGCGGCCCGGTCGGGACCTTCGGCGACGGTTTCAGCTTCCGCTGGAACGCGCAAGCGTTCTCCGCGCCCGGCTACGTGAGCGCCATGGTGAACTTCCATGGCTCGTCGAGCTTCGGGCAGGAGTGGGTCGAGTCGATTCTCGGCGCGCATCCCGACAAGCCGTTCACCGACATCATGAAGGCGACGGACTTCCTCATCGCGCAGGGCTTCGTGGATCCCGACCGGATGGCGGCCGCGGGAGGCTCCTACGGCGGGTTCCTCGTCAACTGGATCGCGGGGCACACGAATCGGTTCAAGGCGCTCGTCAGCCATGCCGGCGTTTAGAGCCTGCTCGGCCAGTCCGCTTCGGACAACACCTACGGGCGCCATCATTCCTACGGCGGCTATCCCTTCACGAATCTCGAGAACGTCGAACGGTGGAGCCCGAACCGCTATGCGAAGGGCTTCGAGACGCCGATGCTCGTCATCCATGGTGAGCGCGACTACCGGGTCCCGGTCACGCAGGGACTCGAGCTCTACGGGGTGCTGACGGCCAAGGGCGTCCCGGCGCGCCTCGTGTACTACCCCGACGAGAACCACTGGATCCTCAAAGGACAGAACTCGCGTCACTGGTACGGCGAGGTCCTCGGCTGGCTCGCGAAATATTTGAAATAGGGGTCAATCGTGCATATTGCACTTTACGGTGCAAAGATGCAGGAATGCACGATTGACCCCTCTGCTGCTCCTCTTCGCCGCGGCCGTCGGGGCGGGCATCATGAACGCCATGGCGGGGGGCGGCACGCTGCTCACC
>JBHENW010000214.1:0-2841 GCA_046261875.1 Thermoanaerobaculia bacterium
CGTAGATGTGGATCTTGCCCTCGAGCTTCCTGCCGAGGCCCTTCCCCCAATCGCGGCGCAGGATGTGGACGAGGTCGTAGTTCTCCTTCCAATGGGCCGCCACGGACTTGTCGATCACGCCGGTCCGCTTGTCCCAGATCGGCCGGGGATAACCGTCGGCGCCCACCGGGGAATAGACCGCCTGCCAGATGTCCCACTGCCCGCCCGACCGGCTCTTCGTGCCCAGGACGAGCTCGAGGCGGTTCATCTGCTCCAGGGTGCTCGAGAGGTGTCCGAGGTAGTTCCGGTGCCCCGGCTTGGGTACGACTTTCCAGGGTCCTTTCCAGAAGTAGGCGTTCTCGTCCTCGTAGACGTTCACGACGGTGTAAGCCCGAAAGTCGATCGGGTCCGGGCAGGCCGCCCAGCATCCGTTGTACTCGTCGGGATAGAAGACCTGCGCCGCGAGCGCCTCCCAGCCCCCCGTCGAGCCCCCGTACATGAATCGCGCCCAGCCGGCTCCCAGAGCGCGGTACTTCTTCTCGATGTGGGGGATGAGCTCGTAGGTGATGGCGTCGCCATAGGGGCCGAGGTTGGCGGAGTTCACCGCATAGGAGTCGTCGTAGTAGGGGTTCGCGTGCTGGATCTCGATCACGAGGTAACGCGGGTAACCGGGCGCGGTCCAGTCCTTGTAGAACTGGTGGGCGAGCTGCTGCTGGATACGGTTGTAGCCCTCGAGCTGGAAGCGGTCGGAGTAGTCCGGCTTGAGGTTCGGATCGGGCGGCTCCTCCCGGAAACCGGAGATCGTGTGCGGGAAGTGACCGTGGTAGATCGCGAGCGGGTATCGGGCATCGGGATGGGAGTCGAAGCCCTCCGGCAGCAGGACGTGGGCGCCGAGATAGAAGTCGCGCCCCCAGAACTTCGAGAGCCGTTCGCTCCGGATCCTCTCGTGTCGCACGTACTTCGTCGTCGGCGGATCCGGTATCGGCGGAATCACCTTGTCGAGCGCGATCGCGATGGTGGCGGCGCGCGAGGGATCGATCGTCACCTCGCGGGGAGTCGAGTAGAGATTTCCAGGCGCCTTGCTCCATTGCTGCCCTTCTCCCCGGTCCATTGGAAGCTTGACGACATGGCCGTCGGCCCGCCGGAAAGTCTCGTAACGGTGCAGCAACGCCTGGACCTGGTACGTGCCGGCGGGAACCTCCGACAGGCTCACGAGCGGATAGCCGAGGACGTCGTCGGGAAAGGCGGCCTGTTCCCCCGCTCTCCAGCCCTCCACGTCGATCCCGAAGACCTGCTGGCTCTTCAGGCTCGTGTCGGAGATCTGGTTGCGCGGCTCGTCTTTCCTGTCCGTCGAAAGAAGAACGAGCAGGCGGCCATCCAACGGCTCCCGGGACGCGCCGGCCGGGTACGTCACGACGAATTTCGGCGCGGCGGCGGCCGTCGGGAGAGCCGCGGCCGAGATGGCGAGAACGCCCGCGCCGAGGAGCACGAGGAAACCGGAACGCGTCGATTTCATTCGGGGATCTCCTTCCCGCCGCCAAGGATATCGGGGGGGAGGAGGAAAACGCGGCCCGGCCGCGCCGGTTCAGACGGGGCGCTGGAAAGCGGCCAGAAACGCTTCGGTCGCGCGCCGGAGCTTCAAGGCCATGGCCTCGCGGAGGTCGTTGGCCGACGGGGCGCCCGCCGCTGGCAGCGTCGGGACCGGCTCGGGGAGGCGGCGTTCGAGCTCACGGGTCAGGTCCTGGAGCCAGAGCGCAACGAGCTCGATCGTCTTCGTCTCGAATTCCAGCGGGTCCTGGGTCGGATTGCGCCGCGCCCCGAGAATCCAGTCGAGGTTGACGTGGTGCTCGCCGGAAGATTCGAGCTCCCGCGCCTCGACGTACTGATCCCTCAGCTCGATGAGCGCCTGTCGCCTGTCGGCATCGAAGCCGCTCTGGAACGAGGTGTCGTTCAAGTCGGCCCGCGGCCGGTCGCACCCGCTCATGGGGTGGACCGCGCGAATCGCGACATCTGACCGGGCGTCTCCCCGCCGCGCGTGCTGCTCGGCTGGATCCTCATGACGTGGGCGCAGTAATCGCACTTCGCCGATCCGTCGAGTTGGATTCTGGTCTTGTTGGCCCGGCCACAGTTTCTGCATGTCCAGTTGCGAAGGACGTACCGCATGGGGCACCACTTTCTCGCCGAAATGCCGGCGACGGGCGCGCACCGAATGCGGTTGGCGTGGGCCGTCGGAGGGGATCGGAGGTCTGAAGCCTATCACGCGCCGTGAAGGGCGCGGCTACCCTCCGGGGGTGATAGTCGGCGGCGTGGCGGCCGGCCCGCTCTGTTTCGTAGCGGTCCACTGGACGGTCCGCGCCGTGGTCTGGAAGGTGCCGTTCATCCAGTCCTCCGTGAAGGTCCCTCTCAGGTTCCAGGTCGTCCGCGGCGTCACCAGCTCCCAGGCGATGCGATTGCCGGATACCTCGAGGTTCGTCAACCGCGTCGCCGCGCCGTTCGGGCTGACGTAGAGGCCAACGAGCGCGTCCCCCTCGAGGCGAAACCGGAGGAGCCCCTCGATGTCCCGCTCCCCCGTTTCGGCGCGGAAGCGCCAGTCTCCCAGAAGCGCAGCCGAGTCGAAGACCGGGGTCGGAACGAGCGTCGCCGGCGTCGTGGCCGCCGCGGCCGCGGGCACGCCTGTGGTGGTTACCGGCGGAGTGAACGTCGCTGCGGGGGCCGACGCCGCCGGCCTGGTGGCCGTCGGAAGCGCCGCGGGGACCCGGGTTGCGGTCGGAGGCGCCGCAGGGACGCGCGTCGGCGTGGGCATCGGCGAAGGAACCCGCGTCGGGGGTGGCGAGGGAACGGCGGTGGCGGTCGGCGCGGGGG
>JBHENW010000215.1:0-6119 GCA_046261875.1 Thermoanaerobaculia bacterium
GGTCGTAGTACCAGACCATCTCGGTGGGTTCGCCCCGGTGAAGAAGAGGAGGTTTGTCTTCACTCCAGCGCCGGCCGAGACGAACACACCCGCGGGAAGGCTCAAGATGCACCAGAGGTCGCAGTCATTCGAGCAGCTTTCGCTTCGTCTGAACGAAAGCCAGCTCGTTGGTTCGGAAAAGGACCCCCTCGTCGATGACCATGCCGCATCGACCGCCCGGCTTCAGACTGTCGATGACGTGCTGCAGAAAAAGGACCTGCGTCGCGCTCGTCTTGTACGCGAAACGCGTCTGCGCTTCTTTGCCCTCTTTGCCTCCGAAGGGGGGATTCATCAGGACGACGTCGTAGAGCGCCGGCGCTTCCTCGAAGAGTCCGCCGTAGGTCTCCTGGCCGGTTAGGGTGTTCCCGTGCCAGAGGTTCGGTTGATCGATACCGTGGAGGATGAGGTTCGCCAGTGCGATCGGGTAGATCAGGTTCTCCTTCTCCCGACCGAAGAAGGTCCGCCGCTTTAGCGTCTCGAGCTGGTCCGCGGTAGATGACCCGCCGAGCCGATCCCTCATGAACTCGAAGCTCGATCGCTCCCGCCGTTTCCTCCCGGCGGATGAGATCCTCGGTCCAGCCGGAGGAATGGAGGGCCGGGTCAATCAGCTTGGCCCGGGTATCTGACTCCGAGAGAGACATTTCCGGTGATTCTCCCCGAAATCCTAGTTCCCGGCGTCCACCTTGCGTTCCGGCGGGGCTTCGAGCGCCGCGAGACGGCCCTCCGCGATCGCCTCGCGGATGCGCTGCATCCAGGCCAGGTAGAAGTACACGTTGTGGATCGAGAGCAGCATCGGCGCGGAGAAATCTTTCAGCACGAAGAGATTCCGGATGTAGGCCCGCGTGTGGCGCCGGCAGACCGGACAGCCGCATTCGGGGTCGAGCGGCGAGAGGTCCTCTTTGAAGACCTCGTGCTTGATGGCGACCTCTCCGCGCGACGTGTACGCGTGCCCCATCCGGCCGTTGCGCGTCGGAAGGACGCAGTCGAACAGGTCCACGCCTTCGCGTGCGGAGGCGAGCAGGTCGGCCGGCGTCCCGACCCCCATGAGGTACCGGGGCTTCTCCTCGGGGAGCAGACCCGTCGTGAACGCGGTCACCGATCGGATCGCCTCCTTGGGCTCTCCGACCGCGACGCCGCCGATCGCGTAGCCCGGAAACCCGATCGCGACCGTCGCCTGCGCGCTCGCGCCGCGGAGGTCCTCGTGCACGCCCCCCTGGACGATCCCGAAGAGAAGGCCGGGTCCCCGGAAGGCCGCCCGGGAACGCTCGGCCCAGCGCAGCGAGAGGCGCGCGGCGCTTTCGACCTCGCCGCGCTCCGCCGGGTAGGGAGGGCAGACGTCCAGCGCCATCGCGATGTCCACCCCGAACACGGACTGCAGCTCCATCGCCGCTTCCGGCGTGAGGAACTGTCGCGTCCCGTCTTCGGGCATCTGGAACTCGACGCCTTCCTCGGTGATGCGGCGCCGCGACGCGAGGCTCATGACCTGGAAGCCTCCGGAGTCGGTCAGGATTGCGCGCTTCCATCCGATGAACGCGTGAAGTCCGCCGGCGCGCCGGATGATCTCGGCGCCGGGCCGAGCCATGAGGTGGTAGGTGTTCGCGAGCACGGCGCGGCAGTCCCAGTTCTCGAGGCGCCCGAACTCGACCCCTTTGACCGAACCTCGTGTCCCGACGGGCAGAAAGCAGGGCATCTCGATTTCCGCGTGCGGCGTCCGGAGCGTCGCGCGGCGGGCCCGGGAAGCCGGGTCCCGCGCGTGGATCGTGAAAGGGAGAGCCGGGCCGGCGGTCAGAAGCGCAGCCGCGCGTCCACGGCCGCTCCCACGTCCCGGCGTTCCGTCGAGGAGAACGAAAGCCCGCCCTCGGAAGAAAAGACGACCGCCGCGTTGATCGACAGGACGTTCAATCCCAGGCCGACGCCCGCCGCGTAGGCCCAGTGCGGGTCGGGGGCCTCCGAATCGCGGAACGCGCCCGCGCGGATTGCGAAGAAGGGCAGCTTCACCTCGATCCCGCCGGAGAGCTGGCGGCTCTTCCCGCCCGGCAGCAGCGTATCGCTCGCTTCGAGGTCGTAGTCCGCGGCGACCGTCAGTATGCCGACCGGCTGGACCGCCACTCCCGCCCGCAGCGTTCGGGGCAGCCGGACCGAGTCGGGGGCCTCCGGGACTTCCGCCACCTCGAACTCCGGCTCGTTGAGCGCCGTCCCGACGAGACCGACCCGGACCTTGCCGCCGAGGTTCAGCATCGCTCCGACGTCGTAGGCGAGCTTCTCCGTTTCCCGGGCGTTCTCCTCGAACGCTTCCCGGATGAGCTCCGCGGGATCCGAGTCTTCCGTGTCGAAGACGCCGCGCCGCGTGAAGTACGTCCGCCCTTCGATGTACCGGACGGTCACGCCGACGAGGAGCAGGCGGTTGAGGAAGCTTCGGGCGTAGGCCACGCGCGCTTCGCGCGCTTCGAGGCCGAGAAAAGACACGGCGGTCTGGTTGAACGCCAGACCGGTCGCCGGATCGTTGCCCGGGAAGATCCGCACGAGATCCACCGTCGGATACACGCCGCCGTACGCCACCTCCCCGAGACCGATCGCGAACCCGCCTTTGCCGACGACCGCGCCGGCCACCCCGGACCCGACGATTCCCGTGCCTGAGCTCGTCAGCAGCGCCAGGTCCCGGAGGGCTCGCGGAATGCGGTCGAGGTCTCTACCCTCCCGGATGCGGTCCAGATCGATGGACGTCAGACGGTCGACGGCGCCCGTGAACTCGTTGCGGTTGGTCGCGACGCCGGACCCGAACAGCGCGACGTCCAGCCGCGGATCGCGGGCGAGGCCGGCTGGATTGGTCCAGAGCGCCGTGCCGTCATCGGCGACCGCGGTAGCGGCGCCGGCCATGGCGGCGCCGCGCGGTCCGACGAACGGGTTCTGCGCGAGGGTTGCGAGCGGGAGGAGGAGGCCGGCAGCGCCGAGTGCGAGGGAGCGAAACGCGCAGGAGCTGGACAACCCGCGGGCATCTTAGCAGACGCAATCCGCCGAGCGCGCGCTTCCATTGACCGTTCAAAAAGCGCGTGCTAGGGTCCGGCGCCGAAGGGAACTGAATGCCCGAGCTCGGAAAAAAATTCGAGTGTTACAACTGCCGGACGAAGTTCTACAACCTCGGGCGGCCGGAGGCAATTTGCCCTCGCTGCGGAGCGAATCAGAAAGACGCGAAGTCCGACGACGCGCCTCCGCCTCCCCCGCGTCCTCCGCGGCGCTCGGCTGTCCTCATGGAGCCGATCCCGGAGGAGAACACCAATGAGTTCGGCGATGAGCCGCCGCCGCCGGAGCCGGACGACGAGATCCGCGACCCCGACGAAGAAGACCTCGACGACGAGGAGGAAAGCACCGAGCGGCCCCCGGGGGAAGAGGAAGAGTACTGAGCTCTCCTCGCCGATAGCCTACGTCGGCCTCGGCTCCAACGTCGGAAACCGGCGCGCCCATCTCCAGGCGGCGCTCTCGGAGCTCGCGCGCCGCGCTGCGATCATTCGCGTTTCCCCGCTCTACTGCACGGCGCCGGTCGGCTTCGCCAGGCAGCGCGACTTCTGGAACGCGGTCGTGAAGCTTCGCTGGAAAGGGTCCGCCGTCTCGCTGCTGAAGAAGCTCGCCGCGATCGAGCGGAGCGTAGGAAGGACGCCGACCTTTCGCAACGGTCCCCGGGAGATCGACCTCGACCTCCTCGACTTCGGCGGGGAGGTGCGGCGGCGCGGCGCGCCCCGGCTGCCCCACCCGCGGATGACGGAGCGCCGCTTCGTGCTCGCCCCGCTCGCAGAGGTAGCGCCGGGATGGCGGCACCCGGTGACCGGAGAGACGGCGCCGCAGCTTCTCGCCGGGTTGTCGCGCGCGCCCCGGGTGCGCCGGCTCGCGGCGCGCTCGCTCACCGCGACCAGACCGCGAGGTCCCGGCGGGCGTCCTGCTGGATCTTCACCTCCTCGACGAAGTGGCCGGGGGACGGCTTCTCCCTGAGGAGCTCGCGCACAATCCGGATCGCTTCCGCGCGTTGCCCCGGCCCCCCGTCCGCCAGCGCCTCGGCGAGAAAGAGACGATTGACGAAGTTGCGCGGATGGCTCTTCGCCGCCGCGCGCAGATGGCGCAGCGCCTCGCGGCGCGAGACCCATCCGGTCAGCAGCGGGATGCGGGGAGCCTGGTGGTGCAGCCGGCCGAGGATCCTGTGGCCTCCCCCCTCCTCGAAGTCGGGATCCAGCGCGATGACCGTCGCGGCAGAGTCCCGTATCCGGGTAGCCGCCCCGGTCCGGGCCGCCTTGACCTTGCCCACCGCGAGCGCCCACTCGCCCCAGGCGACCGCGGACCAGAAGAAGGCGGGCGACGCGTCCACGTCGTCGTGGAGCGCACGCGCGGTCTCGCCCGGCGGCTTGCGAAGCACGCCCGCGTGCCCCCGGGCCTCCGCGCGCTCCGCGAGGATCGACAGGGCCTCGTCCCCCACGCGACGCGCCAGCTCGAGGATCGCCAGGCGTCCTTGCGCGTCGAGACCCGTGTACGCCGCGCGGAAGTAGAGAGCGCGCGCGAGCTTCCACCGGGCCTCGGCGTTCGACCGTTCTTCCGCCGCCGCCTCGTAAGCCGTGATGGCGCGGGAGATCGGCCCGGGATCCGCGCGCGCCCCCGAGCGCCCTTCGTGGCGGCTCCGGTAGTGGTCATCCCCTTCCGCGATCTTCCGGTTCGGGGCGATGAGGAGCATCGCCGCCGGCCCGGGAGGAGCCGGAGGCGCATCTTCGCGCTGCGCGAGTGCGGGCGTTCCGGTGAGAAGCGCGACCAGGAGGACGGCGCGGCGCGACGTTACAATCGGGATGGAGGCACCATGGCGGAAACGAAGAGCGTGCCGGTGAAAGTGACGATCGACGAGGCGACGGCCGACGGGCATTACGTGAACTTCGCCAACATCCTGCACAACCCGACCGAGTTCGTGCTGGACTTCGGGCGCGCCGTTCCCGGCAAGCCGGACGTGAAGGTCATGAGCCGCATCCTGACGACCCCGTACCATGCCAAGCAGCTCGCCCGGGCGCTCCAGCAGAACATCGAGATCTACGAGCGCAACTACGGAGAGATCCGATCGGATTTCCCCAACCCGCTCGCCGAAGTGACGGACACGCCCACCAATTAGGTGGTGGTAGACCCACCACCTCTCGTTAGCACCCCTCCCCCCATCACGACGTCCCCCTCATAGAAGACGCAGGACTGTCCCGGCGCGACGGCGCGCACGGGCGAATCGAACGAGACGGTCGCCGTCCCGTCGCCACGCATCCTGACCGTCGCGGGCACTTCGGCCGCGCGGTGGCGGACGCGGGCGGCCGCTCGGAAGCTCTCGCCCGGAGGCTGCCCGGAGGGGAAGCGCAGGTCGCGCACATCCGCTTCCCGCGTCGCGAGGTCCGCCTCGCGGCCGACCACCACGCGGTTGCCGGGGGCATCCACTTCGAGCACGTAGAGGCGCTCGGAGGCCGCCACGCCGATGCCGCGCCGCTGGCCGACCGTGAACCGGTAATGACCCGCATGGCTCCCGAGGGGCGCGCCGGCGGCGTCTTCGAGCCGACCGCCCCGCGACGGCAGCCGCAGCCCGAGGTTCGCCGCGTGCTCCGCGACGAAATCCCCGGCGCGGACGCCGACGGGAACGAAGCAGATCTCCTGGCTCTCCTCCTTGTCCGCCGTCGGGAGACGGGCGCGCCGCGCGTGCGCGCGCACCTGGGCCTTGGTCAGGCCGCCGACGGGGAAGCGCGCGGCCGCGAGCTGCTCGGAGGTCAGGTCGTAGAGGAAGTAGCTCTGGTCCTTCACCGGATCCGTCCCCTTCCGCAACGTGATCCGTCCCTCGGCGTCTTTCTCGGCCCGCACGTAGTGGCCGGTTGCGACGGCCTCGCATCCCATCGCCTGCGCCCGTTCCCAGAGAGTGGCGAACTTGACCTTCGCGTTGCACGCGGAGCAGGGGATCGGGGTCTCGCCGGCGAGGTATGAGGCGACGAAGGGCTTGACGACGTCCTCCCGGAACTCTTCCTCCAGGTCGAGGACGTAGTGCGGGATCTCCAGGGCCCAGGCGACCCGCCGCGCGTCGGAGA
>JBHENW010000216.1:0-11674 GCA_046261875.1 Thermoanaerobaculia bacterium
GGGTCTACCTGGCCGGGGGGATCGCTCCGAGGATCCTGCCCGCTCTCCGGCGCCCGGACTTCATGGAAGCTTTCCGCCAGAAACCGCCGCTCGAGGACGTGCTCGCGAAGGTTCCCGTCCGGGTCGTGCTGGAGCCGCGTCTGCCCCTCTTGGGCGCCGCGGCCGCCGGCTACATGACGGTGATGGAGAGGACGCGGCCGTCCTCGAAGACCACCATGCGCCGCACCCGGCCGTAGATCCAGCGCACCCGGATACGCCCGTCTTCCTGGACCTCCTCGATCCGCTCGGGGCTGCCCAGGAGCGCGCGGACCTCCGAGTATGTCATCCGTTCGCGGATCGTCCCGAGGGGGGCTTCCACCTGCTCCTGCAAGGAAGGGACGGCCGTCGCCATGACCCGATTGCGTTCGGACCCCTTGACGGCGGCCTTGGATCCCATGAGCGGCTGGGTGATCGAGTCTACGACTCCCGAGACGGTGGGGCGCTTCGTGTACCAGCTGTACGCCACGAACGCGCCGAGGGCGAGCAGAAGAAGGTTGCGCAGCTGGCGCCAGCTCATACGGGAGGCAGGAGGGCCGCGTTCAGCGGCGCGGAAGAGGCTCTGACGGAAGCGCCGGATCGGCCAGCGCGCGCCGGGCTCTCGCCGTGAGCTCGCCGAGCTTGCGCAGGCACCATTCGCGCTGGGATGGCCGGACGGTCCAGACGACTTCCGTGGTCGAAAAGACCGCCTGCTCGAGGGAAGGCTCGTCGGAATCCAGGCCGAGCGTCCACTCTTCGCGAAGCAGGGAACGGCGCGCGTGGCGCAGCGCTTCGAGCGCCCCATCGCCGGCCGCGGTGATGCGAAACCGCAGCGTGACCGTTTCGCCGTCCGACGGCGCGAGGGCGTTGGAACCCTCGACGTACTCCGGCAGAGAAATGCCCGTCTGCTCCTCGAGCTCCAGGGCGATCGTCATGCCCCGAGACGTAGCGAGACATGTGCCGGGGCGACGCCGTGACACAAACTGCGGCAGCGCAACACGCCCCCGGCGTCCGTCGGAGAGGCGGTTCCGGGACCTCGGCGCAAAACGTCACTTTCCGTAACGCCACGCCGTGCTCACTCCTCTCGGGTTCGGAGGTCCTCCCGAGCCCGATTGGCCCGTTCGATGAGCTCCGAGACCTTTTCCCGGCACCAGGAACCCTGGGAAGCCAGCGCGAACCATCGGATCTCCGTCGTGGTCAGCGTCGGGTCCTCCATCGAGGGCTCATCCCACTCGAGCCCGCGCAACCGTTCTTCGCGGATCATCGCGCGACGCGCGTAGCGCAACGCCTCGAAGTCCGCCGGGTCGGAAACGTCGAGCTGAAAACGCAGGGTCACGCGCCGGGTGGGGTCGTAACGGGCCGCGAGCACCTCCCGGGTATCGCCCCGCGCAACCGAGAGATCCGTCGTCTCGCGAAAACGGATCGGTTTGGTCATCGGATGCTCAAAATTATACGCCGCTGCGTCTTCGTCTGCCGCCGGAACGCGCTCCTATAATCGCTCGCTTTCGGGAGACGGCATGCCCGACAAGACCCCCATTACGGTCGCCCACGGAGACGGCATCGGCCCCGAGATCATGGCCGCGACCCTGGAGGTGCTCCGGGGCGCCGGGGCGCACATCGTCCCGGACGTCATCGAGATCGGGGAAAAGGTTTACCAGCGTGGAGTCCTCACCGGCATCGAGCCTTCCGCGTGGGAGTCTCTGCGCCGGACGCGGGTCTTCCTGAAGGCCCCCATCACCACTCCGCAGGGAGGAGGCTACAAGAGCCTGAACGTGACGATCCGCAAGGCTTTCGGCCTCTACGCCAACGTCCGGCCATGCGTCGCCTACCACCCCTTCGTGGAAACGCTTCACCCGGGGATGGACGTGGTCATCATCCGCGAGAACGAGGAAGACCTGTACGCCGGGATCGAGTACCGCCAGACCGGCGACGTGATGCAGTGCCTGAAGCTGATCACGCGTCCGGGCTGCGAACGGATCGTGCGCTACGCCTTCGAGTACGCCCGCCGCAACGGGCGCCGCAAGGTCACGTGCTTCACGAAGGACAACATCATGAAGCTGACCGACGGCCTCTTCCACAAGGTCTTCGACGAGGTGGCCGCCGAGTTCCCCGATGTCGCGAACGAGCACTGGATCGTGGACATCGGCGCCGCCAAGCTGGCCGACACACCCCGGAGGTTCGACGTCGTGGTCATTCCGAACCTCTATGGCGACATCCTGTCCGACGTCACCGCGCAGATCGCGGGATCCGTGGGCCTGGCGGGCTCCGCGAACATCGGCGTCGACTGCGCCATGTTCGAGGCGATCCACGGTTCGGCGCCGCGGCGGGCAGGGCAGAACGTGGCGAACCCTTCCGGCCTCCTGCTCGGCGGCGTGATGATGCTGGTCCACATCGGGCAGGCGGACGTCGCGGAGCGCATCCACAACGCCTGGCTGCGCACGATCGAGGACGGCATCCACACGTACGACATCCACACCGAGGGAGTCAGCCGCGAGAAGGTGGGCACCCGCGAGTTTGCCGCGGCCGTCGTCGCGCGTCTCGGCGCCCGGCCGGAGACGTTCAAGCCCGTCTCCTACGCCGCGGCTGCGACGGCGCGCGTGGAGGCGCGGGCGGCCTCCGACCACGCGTCCGCGCGCAAGTTGACCGTCGGCGTGGACGTCTTCCTGGACTGGACGGGGGGAAACCCCGAGGATCTCGCGCGGCGGCTGGAAGTCGTCGCGGGGGACGGCCTGCGCCTGTCCATGATCGACGTGCGCGGAGTCAAGGTGTGGCCCGAGGGGATCGCCGACACCGCGGGGGCCGACCACTGGCGATGCCGGTTCCTGGCGGACGAAGCCACAGGACCCGTCGGCCACGCCCAGATCGTCCGGCTCCTGGATCGGCTGGCCACAGCGGGACTGGACTTCATCCAGACCGAGAACCTCTGCACCTTCGACGGCCAGCGGGGTTACTCCGCTGGATAGGGGGAGTGAAGCCGCTGATCGGTTCGCGGCGCGAGTAGTCTCCCGTCAGGGAGGAGGCTCGCGCCGCGGGAGCGGAAGCGAGCGAAGGGCCAGTCGAACGCCGAGCCCGCATCCCGGTGCCAAAGCAGGCCCCGAGCGAGCGGACGCGACGTGCTAAGCCAGGTCAAAGAGCAGGACCTCAGCGGGCTCCCGGCCCGCGAGCTCCAGAGATTCCTCGCCGCTGACCGCGGCACCGTCGCCGGCCCGCAGCGCCTGGCCGTTGACTTCTACGCTCCCGCGCGCGACCTGGACCCAGGCGTGCCGGCCGGTTCGAAGCCGCTTTCGCCGGCCCCGAGCAGCGCGGCGTAGACCTCCGCATCCTGGTGGAGCGTAACGGAGTCTCGCGCCCGTCGGGTGAGGCGATGAGGCGCGCGCGGCCACGGCGCTCCTCCTCGGGAAAACTCTTCTGCTCGTAGGACGGAGGCAGCCCGCTCCGCTCGGGCAGGAGCCAGATCTGCAGGAAGTGGAGGGGCTCGGAGGAGGACGGGTTGAATTCGCTGTGCCGGACCCCGGAGCCCGCGCTCATGCGCTGGAGATCCCCGGGCCGGATGACGGAGCCCGTTCCGAGCGAGTCCTCGTGCTGGAGCGCGCCGGAGAGGACGTAGGAAATGATCTCCATGTCGCGGTGGCCGTGCGTCGGGAAACCGTGGCCGGGCCGCACGCGGTCTTCGTTGAGGGCCCGAAGCTGGCGAAAGCCCATGTGCGCGGGGTCGAGGTACTCGCCGAAGGAGAAGGTGTGGCGGGTGTCCAGCCAGCCGTGATCGAAGTGACCTCTCTCCTGGGAGCGGCGTATCGAGATCATGAGGCGGTCATCCGCAGAAGCGGGCCACCGAGTTCAGAAGGAACTCGAGGCGGATCGGCTTGCGGATGAACTCCTCGAGCCCCAACACGGGCATCTGCGCGGGCAGGTCCTGGCCGGCGGACAAGACGATGACGGGAATCCGGGAGAGGTCGGGATCGCGCCGCTGGATGTCGCGGAACTGCCAGCCGTTCATGACCGGCATCGTCAGGTCGAGCAGGATCAGGCACGGCCGCCGCCCGGCGCGCAGGGATTCGAGCGCTTCCTGACCGTGCGAGGCGCCGAGAACCTCGTAGCCCTCGTCGCTCAGGACCTGCACCAGCGCTTCCCGCAGGTCGGAATCGTCCTCGACGATCAGGATGCGGCTGCGGACGGCGCTCAAGCTCTGTTGCAGTCCTTCCGCGGTCATGTCTGCAAGTCCCGAGCCGCGGTCAGGAGTCTTTCGAGGAAGCCGCGGGAGGCTCCCGCGGCAGCTCGACGACGAATGCGGCGCCCTCGCCCGGCGTGCTCGTCGCGTGGACGGAGCCTCCCAGCGCATCCACGATCTCGGAAACGATCCAGAGGCCCAGGCCCAGCCCGCCGTAGTGACGCTCGGAGACGGCGCGCTCGAAGCGCTGGAAGATCCGGCCGAGGTTCTCCGGCGCGATCCCGATCCCGTGGTCCCGGACCTCCAGCCGCGCCGTCCGCTCGTCGCCGTCCATCGTGACGAGGATCGGCTTGCCGCTGCCGTACTTGATCGCGTTGGAGATCAGGTTCGTGACGACCTGGTCCAGCCGCGAGCGATCCCAGCGCCCGAGGCTGGAGCCCTCCCCGCGAACCACGACCTCGCAACCGGTGCGGCGCAGCTCCTCCTCGAAACGGTCCATGACTTCGGCCACGAGGGCCTCCAGATCGACCGGCTCCAGCTCCAGCTCCAGACGCCCTGCGGTTAACCGCGAGATGTCGAGGAGCTTGTCCACGAGGTTGTGCAGCCGCTCGATCTGGCGCTGCAGCGTCAACAGGCGCGGCGCGGCCGCATCCGCGTCCGGGCCCGACCGGCGCAGGAGGCTCTGTGCCTGGAGCTTCAGGGTCGTGATGGGGGTCTTCAATTCGTGCGAGGCGATGGAGAGAAACTCGTCGCGCAGCCGGATCGCGTCGTGCGCCTGGCGGAAGAGCCGCGCGTTGTCGATCGCGAGGCTCGCCCGGCTGGCCAGGCTTTCGGCGAACGCAACGTCGTCCGGTCCGTAGCGGCGGCCGCCGGCCTCATACGCGAACGTCAGCGTGCCGAGGATCTGCCCGCGCACTTCGAGCGGCACGCAGACCGACGAACCGAGGCGAAGCCTTCGGACCAGCTCGTAGTGCTCCTCGCTGCGGGAGACCCGCCGGAGCAGCTCGTCGGAGATCTGCTCGCTCAGCTCGGAGCGACCCGTCCGCGCCACGCGGGCGGGACCCGCTTCGGCGTGCTGATCCCGCGGAAACCGCCGCCAGATCTCGTAGACGAGCTCGACCTGGCTTTGATCCACGTGGCTCACGGCGAGCGGCTCCAGCGCCCCGTCCTCGAGAATGTCCACCACGCACCAGTCCGCGATGCGCGGCACGGACAGCCGGGAGACGCGCTTGAGCGTCGTTTCCCAGTCCATGGACGAGGCGAGCAGCGTGCTCGCCTCGACGAGGAAGGCGGACTTGGATTCGGACTGCTCCGCCGCGGCCCGAGCCTTGCGTTCTAGAGCGAGCAGGTTGGCGCGCCCCGCCTCCGCCTGCTGCTGCTGCGTGATGTCTCTCAGAAAGCCGGTGAAGACCGGCCGCCCCTCCCCCGGCAGGCGCAGGATCGAGAGCTCCACGGGGAACTCCGTGCCGTCCCGCCGCATCGCGGGCATTTCCAGCCTTCGTCCGAGGACCGGGCCCTCTCCACCGGCCAGATACCGGCGCATCCCGTCCCGATGGCTCTGCCGGAGCGCCGGCGGGATGATGAGCTCCGCCATCTCGCGGCCGAGGGCCTCCGCATGCGAGTAGCCGAAGACCCTCTCCGCCGCGGGGTTGAACTCCAGCACGCGGCCGGAGTCGTCGATCGTGATGATGGCGTCCAGGGCGGAGGCGAGGATCGTCCTCGTGCGCGACTCGGAGTCGCGCAGCGCTTCCTCGGCCTGCTTGCGCTCCGTGACGTCCCGCAGGGCGGAGAGGTGGCGGCCCGGCCGGACGTCGGCCGTCGCGGCGAACTCCGTCTCGCGCAGCGAGCCGTCCGCACGGCGCAGACGGAACTCGCCTCGCGCGGAGCCGACTTCGCGGAAGCCCTTCCAGGTCTCTTCGAAGGGGTAGTCCGTCTCGGCGAACTCTCCGATGCTGCGGCCGGTGAGCCGCTCGCGCGGGACTCCGAAGAGGTCCGCGGCAGCGGGGTTGACGTCCACGAGGCGGCCCTCGTCGTCGGCGATGATCATCGGGTCGAGCGAGCCTTCGAAAATAGCCCGCAGCTCGCGGCCCTGGCGCTCGAGCGCCGCCGCCGTTTCCTCCGCCCTCCGGCGAGCCCCCTGTTCCTGCTCGTAGAGCGAAGTCAGCCGGCGCGCGAGCATGCCCGTCAGGACGAGCGTCAACAGAAGCGCGGCGCCGCCGCTGGTGAGAACGATGAGCGCCGTCCGGAAGAAGCGGCGCTCTTCGGATCGGTGCTCCTGCTCCATCTGTCTCGTCTCGTATTCCGTGACCTCCCGGACGTCCCGCGCGAGGGCGTCACGCGGGCCGGCGATGAGCGCGAGGATTCGGTCCGCATCCGCCGGAGGGAACGCGGTCAGGGTCTCGAGCTGCCGAGACCACTCCCGCTGGTGCGCCGCCTCGGAGGTCCGGAGCCGCGCGATCAGCCGGTCGGCGACTGGATCGGTCGTGACGCCCTCCACCCAGTCGACCCCTTGGAGGAAGTCCTTGCGGGCGGCGATGGATCCCTCCAGGTACTTCGCATCTCCCGTGAGCAGGTAGCCCCGCAGCATGGCGCTCTTGCGCTCGAAAGCGGCGCCGAGCTGCCCGAGCGCCTGGAAGAGTTGGTCGTGCTGGATCCCTTTCTGCTCGAGCCGCTGGGCGCGCCGCAGCTCGAAGATGGAAAAGCCGGTGATGAGTAGCACCAGGATCGCCGAGAGAGCGAAGCCGCCGACGAAGCCACGGCGCAGGCCGCGCGGGGCCGGGTCGGCCCGGGGAGAGGCGGAGGCGGACCCGCTCACGGGAGGGGGTGCCTCGGGTCGGGGGCGCGGAAGTTGCCGTCAGCCTCCACGAGAAAGAACAGATTAAACCGAGTTCCGGGGCGGCGCTAGAGCTGAGAGCGGAGCAGGCTCGCCGCGGACTCCAAGGCCTTTTCCCTGAGCGGCCGCTTCTTCCACTCCTCCAGCGAGACCCGGCGCGAGTGCCGCAGGTCTTCCTCGAACGTGCGTATCTGCGTCGCGGCGAACTCCTCGTCGAAGACGTTCAGGTTCGCCTCGTCGTTGAGCCGGAAAGAGCGGTTGTCGAAATTCGTGGAGCCTACGGAGACCCAGAGACCATCCACGACCATGACCTTGCAGTGGAACATCGTCGGCTGGTACTCGAAGATCTCGACGCCGGCTTCGAGCAACGGCCCCCACCGGGAGCGCGACGCGCGGCGGGTCACGGCCGCATCGATGTGCTCGCCCGGCACGATGATCTGGACGGACACGCCCCGCGCGCGCGCCGTCACGAACGACTCGACCGCGAGGTCGTCCGGAACGAAGTAGGAGTTCGCGAGGTGGATCGCCTTCTCGGCGGACGCGATGGAGAGCAGGTACATCAGTCGCACGCTCTCGCTCCCTTCGCGCGGGGAGCTCTGGAAGACCTGGGCGAGGTGGGAGCCCCCTGGCTCAAGCGCCGGAAAGTAATCGGAGCCGTGGAGGACCTTCGCCTGCGTCTTGAGCCAGTTGTCCATGAAGGCGGCCTGGAACTGCGCCACGACGGGCCCTTCCACGCGGAACTGGGAGTCCCGCCAGTGGTCGGGGTCCTGCGCGTTGCCGAGCCACTTGTCCGCGATCCCGACGCCTCCGGTGAACCCCACTTTCCCGTCCACGACGAGAAGCTTCCGGTGCGTGCGATTGTTGATCCGGGCGAGGGTGTACCAGTGGAGCGGGTGGTACCGGCAGACCTCGACCCCGGCGGCTTGCATGTCCTCGAGGAATCGTCGTTTCAGCCGGCCGCTACCGACCCAGTCCAGGAGCACGTGCACCCGGACGCCCGCCCGCGCCCGCTCCGAGAGCGCCTCGGCGAACTCGCGGCCGATCTCGCCCGACCAGTAGATGTATGTTTCGAAGGTGATCGTCTTCTCGGCGGCGCGTATGGCGCCGAGCATCGCCGGAAATATCTGATCTCCGTTGTAACAGGGAGAGACCTGGTTTCCTTCGACGAGCGAAGGCCCGAGGAGGCTTCCCATCGCGCGAAGGAATTGCGGATCGCTCGTCGGGTACAGGTGCTCGGGCGCGTGCTGGAGGTTCTTTTCTCCGGTCGCGAAGAGATTCAGCGCGATGATGACGACCGCGGCCGTGCCGAGGATCCACCAGAGGATCGTCATATCGCGCGCGAGCCGAAGTCATTCGGCTCTTCCGAGCCGATGTCCTCGGCCCAGACGTCCGGATGGGCGTCGATGTAATCCGCCAGGAGGCGGACGCACTCGGCCGACCGGAGGTCGGTGACCGGAATCCCGTTCTCGAGCAGCCAGTCCAGGCCGCCGCGAAAATTCACCGATTCGCCCACGACGACGCGGCCGATGCCGAACTGCCGCACGAGGCCGCTGCAGTACCAGCAGGGCGCCAGCGTCGTGACCATCACGGTCTCGCGATACGAGCGCTGCCGGCCGGCCTTCCGGAAGGCGTCGGTTTCCCCGTGGGCCGAGGGGTCTCCGTCCTGGACGCGGCGGTTGTGACCCCGGCCGAGCAGGTTGCCGCCCGCATCGAAG
The DNA here is from genome assembly GCA_046261875.1 of Thermoanaerobaculia bacterium. Taxonomy (GTDB): domain Bacteria; phylum Acidobacteriota; class Thermoanaerobaculia; order UBA5066; family Gp7-AA6; genus JBHENW01. The sequence goes on from JBHENW010000216.1 coordinate 8,732, forward strand.
AGCGCCGCGCCGATGGGGATCCCTCCTTCGGCAAGGCCGAGGCGCGCTTCCTCCACGGCGATGCGAAGCAACCTGTCGGACACGTGCGGGAATTGTAGAGCCCGGCCGCGCGGCGGGGACGCCCGCTTTGCGCCTTTCGCGGGCGGGAGACTAGTATTGCGGTTTTCCCCCCGGAGGGATGGGAGGTCAGATGGCAGAGTCGGCCGCGGTGAGTCCCGGCACCGCCACGTCGAACGTCCGCGGCCGCGACGTCGAGCGGCTGCGCAACTTCGTCGGCGGCGAGTGGGTGGAGTCGAAGGCACGCGATTGGCTCGACGTGCACAACCCCGCCACCGGCGAGGTCATCGCCCGCACCCCGCTTTCCACGGGAGAAGACCTGCAGCGCGCCGTGGACGCGGCGCGCAAGGCCTTCCCGCCGTGGCGCGACACGCCTCCGGTCGTGCGGGCCCGGGCGATGTTCCGTTTCAAGGCGCTCCTCGAGGAGCACTTCGAGGAGCTCGCCCGCACGGTGACCACCGAGCACGGGAAGACCCTCGAGGAGTCCCGCGGAAGCGTGCGGCGTGGCATCGAGTGCGTCGAGGTCGCGTGCGGCAGCCCTTCTCTGATGATGGGCTACGGGCTGGAGAACATCGCCTCCGGCATCGACAGCAACGTGATCCGCCAGCCCGTCGGAGTCTGCGCCGCGATCGCCCCCTTCAACTTCCCGGCGATGGTGCCCCTCTGGTTCCTCCCCTTCGCGGTGGCCACCGGGAACACCTTCATCGTGAAGCCTTCCGAGCAGGTGCCGCTCTCGCAGAGGCTGATCTTCCGGCTCCTCGAGCGCTGCGATCTGCCCCCGGGAGTCGTCAATCTCGTCAACGGGGGACGGGAAGTCGTCGAGGCGATCTGCGACCATCCGGAGATCCGCGCGGTCTCCTTCGTCGGCTCGACCCCGGTCGCTCGCGCGGTGTACCGCCGCGCGACCCACGCCGGCAAGCGCGTTCAGGCGCTCGGGGGAGCGAAGAACTACATCGTGGTCATGCCGGACGCGGACTGGGAGAAGTCCATGGGCGTGATCACCGAGTCCTTCTACGGCTGCGCCGGCGAGCGCTGCCTGGCCGGCAGTGTGCTCGTGCCGGTGGGTGACGCGTACGAAGAGGCGCGCGACCGCCTCGTCGAGTCCGCGCGGAGTCTCAAGGTCGGCGACGGGGCGCAGCCGGGGGTCGAGATGGGCCCCGTCATCAGCGCGCGCCATCGGGAGCGCGTGGAGGGCTACATTGCCAAGGGCGTCGAGGAAGGCGCAGACCTCCTGCTCGACGGGCGCGGCCTCAAGGTCGAGGGGCGCGAGGAGGGTTTCTTTCTCGGCCCGTCCCTCTTCGACCGCGTCGCTCCGGAAATGGCGATTGGGCAGGAGGAGATTTTCGGACCCGTCGCGGCCATCAGCCCGGTCCGGTCGCTCGAAGAAGCGATCGAGGTGATGCACCGGCACCCCAACGCGAACGCCACGTCGATCTTCACGACGAGCGGCAAGGCGGCGCGCGAGTTCGCCCGGCTCGCCACGGCTTCCATGGTGGGGGTCAACATCGGAGTCGCGGCGCCCATGGCGTACTTCCCGTTCGGCGGCGCCAAGGACAGCTTCTTCGGCGATCTGAAGGTGCACGGCCGCGACGCGTACGAGTTTTACACGGATAAGAAGGTGGTTATCAGCCGCTGGTTCTAGGAGAAAAACCGATGCCCAGAAAAGTTCTCGGCGGCCTGATCCAGGCCGCCGCGCCCATCAGCGACCCCTCCGTCCCGATCGAAAAGGTCCGTGAGGCCGCGATCGAGGCGCACATCCCCTTCATCGAGGAAGCCGGCAAGCGCGGCGTGCAGGTCCTCGGCCTGCAGGAAGTCTTCAACGGGCCATACTTCTGCCCCTCGCAGGATCCCCACTGGTACGACATGGCGGAGCCGGTGCCCGGGCCGACGACGGAACGCATGGCGGAATACGCGCGGAGATACCAGATGGCGATGGTCGTGCCGGTATACGAGCGCGAGCAGGCGGGCGTGTACTACAACACCGCCGCGGTCTACGACGCGGACGGCTCATACCTCGGCAAGTACCGGAAGAACCACATCCCGCACACGTCCGGGTTCTGGGAGAAGTACTACTTCAAGCCGGGAAACATGGGCTACCCGGTCTTCCAGACGCGATACGGGCGCGTCGGCGTCTACATCTGTTACGACCGCCACTTCCCGGAAGGCGCGCGGCTGCTCGGGTTGAACGGCGCGGAGATCGTCTTCAACCCTTCCGCGACCGTCGCCGGCCTCTCGCAGTACCTCTGGAAGCTCGAGCAGCCGGCCCATGCCGTCGCCAACGGCTACTTCATGGCCTGCTCGAACCGGGTCGGGACGGAGAGCCCCTGGAACATCGGCAAGTTCTACGGGTCGTCGTACTTCGTGGACCCTCGCGGCAACTTCCTCGCCGTCGGATCGGAGGACAAGGACGAGCTCGTCACGGCGGAGATGGACCTCGACATGATCGAGGACGTGCGGCGCGTGTGGCAGTTCTATCGGGACCGGCGTCCCGAGACCTACCAGCCCATGGCGCAACTGCTCCCGTGAGCCTTCTCATCCGGGGCGGCACGGTCGTCACGGCCTCCGACCAGTACCGTGGGGACGTCCTGATCGAAGGGGAAAAAATCGAGGCGATCGGGAGCTCGCTGACCGCCCCGGCCGACCGGGTCATCGACGCGGCAGGCAAGTACGTCATCCCGGGCGGCATCGACGTCCACACGCACCTGGACATGCCCTTCGGCGGGACGACCTCGGCCGACGACTTCGAGTCCGGGACGATCGCCGCGGCGCACGGCGGCACGACCTCGATCGTGGACTTCGCCATCCAGTACAAAGGGGAGACCCTCCGCCAGGCCTGGGAGAACTGGATGCGCAAGGCGGAGGGGAAGGCGGCCATCGACTACGGCT
>JBHENW010000217.1:0-3650 GCA_046261875.1 Thermoanaerobaculia bacterium
TCTGCCTGCTCCCCTGGTATCGCATCACCCGGGCGGAGGGGCGCCTCCTTTCGCGATTCGCCTCGGACATGGTCGCCCCCATCCCGGACCCGATGACGATCGTGGAGCTCGGCAGCGGCAGCGGCGAGAAGCTCGCCATGATCGTGGGGGCGTTGCGCGGACTCCGACGCCCCATCGGCATCCATCTCATCGACATCTCCTCCGCCGCCCTCGAGCAGTCCGAAAAGACGCTCGGGCGGCTCGGCTACGTGTCGGTCGTGGGGCACCGCGCGACCTACGAGGAAGGTCTGCGGCGCGCCGCCGCCCAGCGGGCCGCGTCGAGCGCGCTCCTGGTCCTCTTCCTCGGCTCGAATCTCGGGAACTTCGATCACCCGGCCGCCGAGGCTTTTTTGCGCGAGATCCGAAACGCCCTCCGGCCCGGAGACGCGCTGCTGCTCGGGACCGATCTCGTAAAGCCGGAAGCGGAGCTTCTCCTGGCCTACGACGATCCCCTGGGGGTCACCGCCGCTTTCAACAAGAACCTCCTGCTGCGGTTGAACACCGACCTGCAGGCCGACTTCGACCTGGCCGCCTTCGGCCACCGCGCCGTCTGGAACCGGACCGAGCGCCGCGTGGAGATGCATCTCGTCTCCGCGCGTTCCCAGACCGTGCGCATCCCGCGCGCGGACCTCGTCGTCGAGTTTCGACCCTCGGAGTTCATCTGGACCGAGAGCTCCTACAAGTACACGCCCGAAGAAGTCGCCAGGATGGCGGAAGCGGCGGGCTTTCGTCCGCGGGAGCAGTGGATCGAGCCCGATGTCCGCTTCGCCGTGACGCTCTTGTCCGCCGGCTGACGCCGCCGGTCCCTGTGGTAGCTTGGCCGGCCGGTCCGGAGAAGCCCCGCCGCCGGCGTCCGGCGGTTGAGTTCCAGCACTGTCGAAGGATCCCGGAGGAAAACGATGAAACGACTCTCCCGCGCCCTGATCTGGCTGCTCCCAGGAATCGCCGCCGCCGCGACTCCCACGGCCCCGTCGGGGTCGGCCGAGAGCGCCGCCGCCTCCGCGATCACCGACGACCTGATTCGCGCGCACGTGCGCTTTCTCGCGTCGGACCTGCTGGAAGGGCGGGGTCCGGCCACCCGAGGCGACAGGCTGGCGCAGGAGTACGTCGCGACCCAGCTGGAAGGGATGGGCTACGAGCCGGCCGCGCCCGGCGGAGGTTGGTTCCAGAAGGTGGAGCTCGTCGGCATCACCGGGCAGATTCCGGAGCGCCTGACCGTCACCGGCAGGCAGAAGAACCTCGAGCTGAAGCGGCGCGAAGACTACGTGGTGTTCACGGGCGTCCAGGAGCCCGAGGCGAAGATGGAGAACGCGGAGATCGTCTTCGTCGGCTACGGGATCGTCGCGCCGGAGTTCGGCTGGGACGACTTCAAGGACGTGGATGTGAAGGGGAAGGTCGTCCTGGTGATGAACAACGACCCGGAGGACGACCCGAAGCTCTTCGGCGGCAAGACGCGGCTCTGGTACGGGCGGTGGGACTACAAGTACCACATGGCCGCGCAGAAGGGCGCCGTCGGAGCGCTCATCATTCACACGCAGCCTTCGGCCGGATATCCCTGGCAGGTGGTCCAGACGTCCTGGTCCGGCGAGCGGTTCGAGCTGCCGTACGAGGGGGAGCCGCGCGTCGAGGTGAAAGGGTGGGTGACTGAGGCCGTCGCGAGGCAGATCGCGTCCCTGGCGGGCAAGGACCTCGATGCCCTGCGCGCCGCCGCGCAGAAGAAGGACTTCCGCCCCGTGCCGCTCGGCCTCACGGTGTCCTTCACGATCGCCAACACGGTCCAGAAGAAGGAGAGCGCGAACGTCGTCGGAAGGCTGCCGGGCGGCGACCCTAGGCTCTCCAAAGAGGCCGTCATCTACACGGCGCATCACGACCACTTCGGGATCAAGGCGCAGGGCAAGCCGGGCGAGGACGTGATCTACAACGGGGCGCTCGACAACGCCTCCGGCGTGGGGGCGATGCTCGCGATCGCCCGCGCCTTCAGGGAGCTGCCGCGGGCTCCGCGCCGCTCGATCTACTTCGCGGCCGTCACCGCCGAGGAGCAAGGCCTCCTGGGCTCGGAATACCTGGCGAAGCACCCGCCGCTGGAGCCGGGCCGGATCGCGGCGAACATCAACGTGGACGGCGTCAACGTGTTGGGGCGCACCTCGGACCTGACCATGATCGGCCTGGGCAAGTCCAGCCTGGACGACGTCGTGCGGGCGCTCGTCCGCGAGCAGGGGCGCACGCTGAAGCCCGACCAGTTCCCGGATCGGGGCTTCTTCTATCGGTCGGACCAGTTCAACCTCGCGAAGGTCGGAGTTCCCGCGGCCTACTTCGACAGCGGGACTGAAGTCATCGGGAAGCCCGCAGGCTGGGGGACGAAGAAGATCGAGGAGTGGGAGAGCGTTCACTACCACCAGCCCTCCGACGAGCTCACCGACGAGTGGGACCTCTCGGGGGCCGTGGAGGACACGCAGCTCGGCTTCCGCCTCGGCGTGCGCGTCGCCAACGCGGACGCGATGCCGCGCTGGAAGCCGGGCGACGAGTTCGAGGCGGCACGGAAGAAGGCGCTCGCCGCGGCGGGGAAATAGCGGCGGACCGGGCGCGCCGCCGACCGAGCTCGCAAAGAGAAGTACCGGGGGGGCGGTTAGTATCCGCTCGGTGACCTCGATGGCCCCCTTCCATCCCGCGGTGGCGAGGTGGTTTGCCGCGCTCTTCGGCGAGCCGACGCCTCCACAGCGCGAGGGATGGCCGCCGATCCGGGAAGGGCGCCACACCCTCATCGCGGCGCCCACCGGCTCGGGCAAGACGCTCGCCGCCTTCCTCTCGGCCATCGATTCCCTGATCCGACAGGGGGGCGACCTCCCGGACGCGACACAGGTCCTCTACGTCTCGCCGCTGCGCGCCCTGTCCAACGACGTCCAGAAGAACCTCCAGGGGCCGCTGGCGGAGATTCGCGCGGGAGACGCCTCGGCCCCGGACGTGCGCGTGCTCGTCCGGACGGGGGACACGCCCGCAGCAGAGCGGGCGGCCATGGTCCGCCGGCCCCCCCACATCCTCGTGACGACGCCCGAGTCGCTCTACCTGCTGCTCACCAGCGACGGGGGGCGCAGCGTGATCCGTACGGTGAGGACGGTCATCGTGGACGAGATCCACGCGCTCGTTCGGGACAAGCGGGGAAGCCATCTGTCGCTCTCTCTCGAGCGGCTCGAGAGGCTGGCCGACGGACCGGTCCAGCGGATCGGCCTCTCGGCCACCCAAAAGCCGCTGGACGAGGTCGGTCGGTTCCTGGTCGGGGCCGGCCGGGAGTGCGCCCTCGTCGACGCGGGCACGTTCCGAGAGCTCGACCTGGGAATCGAGATCCCCCCTTCTCCGCTCGGCACCGTGTGCTCCCACGAGCAGTGGGAAGAGATCTACGAGCGGATCGCGGACCTGGTGCGCGCGCACCGGACCACCCTCGTCTTCGTGAACACGCGCAAGATGGCCGAGCGCATCGCGGGCCAGCTCACGCGCCTGCTCGGCGAAGACGCCGTCACGAGCCACCACGGCAGCCTCTCCCGGGAGAGCCGCCTCGACGCCGAGCAAAGGCTGAAGGCCGGCAGGCTCCGCGCCCTCGTCGCGACGGCCTCCCT
>JBHENW010000218.1:0-3418 GCA_046261875.1 Thermoanaerobaculia bacterium
CTGCGACCGCGTCGAGGACCGGCTGGCCTGCGGGCTCCTCGCCGCGGGATTCTTCCTGATTCTCTTCACCCAGAGGGTGTTCATCTGGGACCGGATGAACACCTTCTTCAAGCTCTACTACGAGGCGTGGATCCTGCTGGCCGTCGGCACGGCCGTGCTGCTCTTTGCCAGGCACACCGCGGGCGCCTTCGCGCGCTGGTCCCTTCTCGCGCGCGTGCCCGTCTTTCTCCTTCTCGCCGCCGCCCTCTTTACTGCCGTCACGGCGACCCGAGGGGCACTCGATCGGTTCAGCTCCCCCAGCGCGCAGGAACGGCTCCCCCCGGGTGGCAAGCCCCGCCGGTACGTCCCCCCCGGGGGACCGACGCTCGACGGGCTTCGCTACCTGGCGGGTCTCCGTCCCGGTGAGTATCGCGCCGTCCTCTGGCTACGCTCTGCCGTCCGAGGCACGCCGGTCGTGCTGGAGGCGCAAGGACCCTCCTACCAGGAGTTCGGGCGCATTTCGATGCTGACGGGGCTGCCGACGCTGCTCGGGTGGGATTACCACGTCAAACAGCGGGGCAACCCGGAGGAAGAGATCGAGACGCGGCGCGAGGTCGCGCGCTTCATCTACTCGGCACCGCATGCGGAGCAGGTCGAAGCGCACCTTCGCCGGTATCACGTCGCGTACGTCATCCTCGGAGAGCTCGAACGAAGGACATACCCGGCCGCCGGGCTCCGGAAGTTTGCGGCGGCCCCCGACCTCTTTACGGTCGCCTACGAGAATCCCGAGGTGACGATCTACGGCGTGGCGGGGGCTGAGGTCGACGACGTCTGGATGCCGCGGCGGGAAGGGCTGCCGGAGGGAGCGGCGCGGGAGGAATCCCGCATCGACCCCCCGGACATCCGCGAGACGCCGGAAGCCGGCCGGCCGCCGTTCGCGGGCATGAAAGAGCCCCGCGGCGCCGCGGTGGATCCCCGAGGACGCCTCTGGATCGCCGACTTCGGCAACTCCCGCCTCCGCGTCTTCGACGGTGCCGGCGGGCTGCTCGGAGGCTGGGGGGGGCGCGGCGCCGGCAACCACGGCTTCAAGGATCCGTGCGCCGTCGCGATCCGCGGCGAGGACCTCTACGTCGCCGATACCTGGAACGGGCGAATCCAGGCCTTTGCGCTCTCCGGAGAGTTCCGCCGGAGCGCGACCGGGCTCTACGGGCCCCGCGGCGTCGCCGTGGACGGCCGCGGCCGCGTGTGGGTCACCGACAGCGGCAACCACCGGATCGTCGTGTACGACCCGGAGCTCGTCCAGATCCACGTCTTCGGCAAGCGCGGCTCGGCGCAGGGAGAGTTCACCGGGCCGGTGGGCATCGCCGCCGGTCCCGGAGGTCTCATCTACGTGGCCGACACGGGCAACCGGCGCATCCAGGTTCTCGATTCGGGCGGGCTCGTCCAGGCGGTCTGGCCCGTCCCGGGCTGGGGGGACGGCGTCGAGCCGCACGTCGAAGCGGACGACGCCGGCACGGTCTGGGTCTCCGACCCGGCGCGCAACGCGGTCTTCGAGTACGAGCGCGGAGGGAACCTCCGGCGGCGGCACGATCACGACGGCACGGGCGCGGCGTTCGTCCGGCCGACCGGGCTCGCCCTGGACGAAAAAACCCGTATCCTCTATGTCGTCAACTCGGGCAACAACACCGTTTCGCGGCTGTCGGTTCCGGAAGGGAAGAAGAGATGATGGAGACGCACCTCGGCCGGGCTCTGGCCCTCGCCCTCGCGGCGGCGCTCGCCGCCGGCGGCGCGGCCTGCCGCCGGACGGAGAAACCGGGGGCTGCGGCCGGGCCGCCGGCCGGCACGCCTCCCCCGCCGGCCGAGGCCCCCGTTCAGATGCCCTCCTTCCGCGAGACGGCCGAGGCGGGCGGCAAGCCGTTCTCCGGCCTGCTCTCGCCGCGGGACGCCTCCGTGGACGGGAGCGGACGCCTCTGGGTCCTCGACTTCGGACATGCCGCGGTGCGCCTCTTCGACGCCGGCGGCGGCTGGCTCGGGGGGTGGGGCGGGAAAGGCGACGCCGATCACGCCCTCAAGGACCCGTGCGGGATGGCCGTACACGGAGACGACCTCTACGTCGCGGACACCTGGAACGGGCGCATCGTCCGCTTCGACCTGCAGGGAAACTTCAAGGGCAAGACCACCCCGGACTACCTCTTCTACTCGCCGCGCGGCGTCGCCGTCGGGCCCGACGGAAGGGTCTGGGTCGCCGACTCGGGCAACAACCGCGTGCTCCTCTGCGAGGCGGACCTCTCCAATCCGCGCTCCTTCGGCCGGAAGGGCGAAGGGCCGGAGGAACTGTCCAACCCCGTCGGCATCGCCGTCGGGCCGTCCGGGCGCGTCTACGTCGCCGACAGCAACAACCGCCGGGTCCAGGTCCTGGACGCGAACGGCCGATTCGTCCGCCGGTTCCCGGTCAACGGCTGGGGCCCGAGTGTCGAGCCGTACGTCGAGGTCGGCGCGGACGAGACGATCTACCTCACGGTCCCCGAGGCCGACGCGGTCGTCGAGATGTCGCGCGACGGCCGCGAGAAGCGACGCTGGACCGTCGACGGGGAGGGCCGGAAGTTCGAGCGGCCGACCGGCATCGCGTTGAACCGGGCGGCCCGCGTGCTCTACGTCGTCAACACCGACACCAGCTCCGTCTCCCGGCTGGACCTGTCGGCGGCGGCCGCGGGCCGGTGAGCGCGCCGGCCCTCTCGGAAAAGGAGGCGGCCGCCGCGCCGGCCCGGGCGCGCCCGGGGCGCCGTGAGCTCATCGCCGGCGCGATCCTGACCGTCGCCCTGCTCACGCATTTCGTCCGGCTCGCCGAGCGACCGCTCCACCACGACGAGTCGATCCATGCCTACCAGTCCCACACGCTCGCGCGCGACGGGACCTGGCGTTACGACCCCGCGTACCACGGGCCGTTCCTCTATTACGCGAACGCGCTCGTGTACAAGATCTTCGGCGCATCGGACTTCACGGCGCGCCTGCTCCCCGCGATCTTCGGCCTGATCCTCATCGCCTTCGCGATCCCCCTGTCGCGCTGGATCGGGAAGGACGGAGCGCTGGTCTACGCGCTGCTCGTATTGATCTCCCCCCACCTGACCTACTTCTCGCGGTTCATCCGCGAAGACATCTATTCGCTCGTCTTCACGCTCGGGACGATCATCGCCTTCCGCCGCTTCCTCGAGATGGACCGCTTTCGGTGGCTCGTCCTCTCGTCGGTCAGCTTCGCGCTCGCCGGCGCGACCAAGGAGAACGCCTACATGACGGGCGTCCTCTTCGTCGCCTTCGGCCTCTGGGCTTTCGCCGAGCGGATCGCCGTCGCGCCGAAGAAGGGGGAGGCCGTCTCCGAGACGTGGCGCCGGACGCGCGACTGGATCGCCCGTCACTTCCTCCAGCTCATCGCGGCTGGCCT
>JBHENW010000219.1:0-33442 GCA_046261875.1 Thermoanaerobaculia bacterium
CGGCAGCGTCGGGACGATCCTGGGAGAAGGCGGCGTGAACATCGCGAACTTCTCTCTCGCCCGCGGCGGCGGCGAGCACGCCGCGGCCGTCATCGCGGTCGACTCCCCGCCTTCTTCCGCGGTCCTCGAGAAGCTCCGCCACGCGCCCGGAGTCGAGCAGGTCCGCGTGGTGACCTGGTGAGCCGGCTGCGCGTGGTCGTTCTCTTCGGGGGACGTTCCGTGGAACGGGAGGTCTCACGGATCTCCGCGCGCACGATCGTGGCCGGGTTGGATCCGGCTCGTTACGACGTGGTGTCTCTCGGCGTCGGGGAGGAGGGCCGCTTCCTCTCGGCCACCGAGTCCGCGCGCCGGCTCGCCTCGGGCTCGGTGCCCGAGAAGTTCCGGGTCAGCCAGGTGGAGGACTCTGACAGCGCGCCGGGCGCCATCGTGCCCTCGGAGATCGGCCCCGGCCGTGCCGACGTCATCATCCCGATCATCCACGGGACGACCGGGGAGGACGGCGCGCTCCAGGGGTTCCTGGAGACGCTCGGCATCGCGTACGTCGGCGCCGGCGTGACCGCGTCGACGATCGGGATGGACAAGGGCGTCTTCAAGGCGCTCCTGCGGGACGCCGGCCTGCCGACGCCCCGCTCCGTTCTGGTTCGCGCCGCGCAGCCTTCGGTGCGGCCCGAGTCGCTGCCGTTCCCGCTCCCCATGTTCGTCAAGCCGGCCAACGGGGGATCCTCCGTGGGCGTGACCAAGGTCAAGCGCGCCGAAGACCTCGAGGCCGCGGTCGCGCTTGCGCTGCGCTACGACGAATCGGCGCTCATCGAGGAGGCCATCGACGCGCGCGAGCTCGAGTGCGCCGTGCTCGGAGACGAGGAGCCGCGCGCATCGGTCGTCGGCGAGGTCGTGCCCGGCCACGAGTTCTACGACTACGACGACAAATACCGCGAGGACAAGGCTCGGTTGCTCATTCCGGCCCCGATCTCCGAGGAGACCGCTGCGGAGGTCCGGCGGCTCGCCGTCGAGGTCTTCCGCCGCTGCGGCATCTCCGGGATGGCGCGCGTGGACTTCTTCCTCGAGCGCGGCACCGACCGCGTGCTCGTCAACGAGCTCAACACACTGCCCGGCTTCACCGCGATCTCGATGTATCCCAAACTCTGGGAGGCGACGGGCCTTCCGTTGCCCCGCCTGCTCGATGAGCTCATCCGGCTCGCCCTGGCCCGCAAGGAGCGTCGGGATCGGCTGTCCCACAAGCCCCCGGCCGAGCTGACGTGAGACGGTCCGGAGGCGCCACGGAGTGACGGGCTGGGTGGAGCCCGGATACCTCCCGGCTCTCGCCCTGCTGGCGCTTCGACACTACGCGGCGGTCCTCGTTCTGCTCTTGTTCGCGCTGGCCGTGGGCCGGACGCTCACTCGGCGCCTATCGTGGGATTCGCGTCTCGAAACGTTTCTCGTGTCAGCCGGCCTGGGACTCGCGGTCATCGGGCATCTGACGCTCGTCCTCGGTCTCGCGGGAGGTCTTTCTCCACGGACTCTCATCGGCGCATTTGCGGTGCTGGCGCTCCTGACGGGACCCGCCTGGAAAGACCTCGCCCGGTCGGCGCGAAACGTTTTCCGCGGGAGACCCCCGGCTCGCGCGACCGCAGCGGCCGCCTTGCTCCTCGCTCCGCTCCTGCTCTTGCCCCTCTATCCCTCGACGGCCTTCGACGCGACGATGTACCACCTCCCGTACGCGCGCGCCTTCCTCTCGGACGGCGGCCTGACCTTCCTGCCGACCCTCCGCTTTCCGGTCTTTCCCCAGCTCGCCGAGGGGCTCTTCGCGCTCCTTCTCCTCGGCGCCGGAGACGCCGCCGCGCACTGCCTGCAGACCGTCTTCACTCTCTCGACCGGCGCGCTTCTCTTTCTCTGGGGCCGCCAGGTCTTCTCGCGGGCGGCCGGGGCGCTCGCCGCGGCCCTCTATCTCGGCAGCCCCATCGTCGCCTACTTGTCCGGCACGGCCTACGCCGATCCCGCGTTCACCTTCTTTTCCGTGGCCGCCCTCCATGCCTTCAGCCGCTGGCGCGCCGCAGGGGAGTTCGCGTGGCTCGCCGTAGCCGGATTCTTCGCCGGGTCGGCCGCCGCCACGAAGTACCTCGGGTTGTTCTGGGTCCTCTTCCTCGGGGCGGCCGTCGTGTGGATGGCGGCTCCCGGGAGCCGGCGGCGGGCCGCGAGCATCTTCCTCCTCTGCGCGCTCGCGGCGGCGCTGCCGTGGTACGCGCGGATCGCGGCCCACACGGGCAACCCGGTCTTTCCGTATCTCCCGGGAATCTTCGGCTCGAGCGCCTGGGACCTGGGCGCCCATCAGCCTCGGCTCGAGGATGCGGGCGCCGTGCTGCGGCGGTGGGCCGCGGTCGCGCTCTGGCCCTGGGACCTCGTCTTCCGGCGGGAACGCTTCGCCTCGCACCCTCCATGGTCCCCCTTCTATCTCCCGGCGGTCTTTTTCGCGGCGCTCGCCGCGCTACGCGACGCGCGGGCGGCTCGCTACGCCGCGGCGGCCCTCGCCTACGCTCTTTTCGCGAGCCTGGCGCCCCCCGACCCGCGCTATCTCATGCCGGCCGCGGCGCTGCTCGCGCTCATCTCCGGAAGCGGGATCGTCCGGGCCCTCGGGCGACTCGAAGAGGCGCGCGGGCGGAGCTTCGTCCTCGCGACCCTGCTCCTCCTCATCCTTCTGCCCGGCTGGCTCTACGCGCTGCGGCACGCCCGGAGGCAGGGACCGGTCCCCGTCTCCGCGGCCGGGAAGGAGGAGTACCTCGAGCATTTCCTCCCGGCCTATCCGGCCATCCGCCACCTGAACCGGGCGCGCGGAGAGGAGTACGTCGTATACGGGTTCTTTGCCGAGAACATGCCGTACTTTGCGACCGGGCGTTTCTGGGGGGACTGGTTCGGTCCCGCCTCTTACGATCGTGTCCTCGGCGCCGGCCGCGACGCGGAGTCCCTCCACCGAGCGCTCCGCGCCCTCGGCGCCACGGACCTGCTGATCGTCAAGTCCGCTCCTCCCGTCCCCGCGCAATCCGATCCGCGCTTCCCGGCGTTCTTCGTGCCCGACTACGAGGACTCCGCCGCGCGGGTCTTCGCGCTGGCGCAGATCAGCGCCAGATCTTCTCGTACCACCTCCGGCCCGCCGTGACGGGCGTGTCGAGCTTCATCTTGCGGCGGATCTCCTCCAGCCGCCACCCGGTGAGGCCCGCCAGCGTTCGCGCCTCGGCTTCCTGGCGGCGGCGCACCTCCTCCCGATAACGCTCCGCCGCGTCGCACGTCGCGGCACCGGCAAACGGGTGGCGCAGCACGTACCGGCCCTGGAAGTTCGAGCGGTCGCCGGTCTCCTGGAAGACGAGGTCCTCGGGGAAGTGCGCCGCGTCGTAGCGCACGTGGAGGCGCGTCAGGAAGACGTCCTGCGCCTGCCCCGACGCCGCGGCGTCCTCCAGCCAGAAGACGCCGAGCTGCCGCAGCTCCTCCCGCGAGAGCGGGTCGGCCGCGCACGGATCGCACCAGGCCATGTCCCACGCGTACTCCAGGAAGACCGCGTGCATCTGCTCCTTGCGGACCTGCCGCGAGAAGAGCGAGCGGTAGAAGCGGGGGAACTCCTGCTTCACGAAAACGGGCACGTCCAGGTCGGAGGGGAGCCGGACCGTGCGGTAGTTCGTCGTCTCGACCCGGCCTTTCCGGGTCAGCGTGAACACGAAGAGCTCCTGCGGCCCCTCCGCGTTGACGGTGCCGAGACGGATCGGCAGCATGAACTTGGGCGACTCGTAGGCGACCTGGATGGGACGGAGGAAGGAGAAGCCCAGCCTGGCCTGCTCCTTCAGGTTGACCTTCGCCACGAAGAAGCGCATCCGCTGCCGGATGTAGCTCGCCAGGACCTTCCCGGCGCCCTCGGGGATGCGGTAGCCGCTCTGCCGGAGCCAGGTCTCCAGGCCGCCGGACTCTTTCGCCGACAGGATGAGGATGTCGTACTCGCCGACGGTGTACCGCGCTTCGATCGTGACGCCGAGGGACTTCTCACGCCGCGCGGCCGCGTCCTGCGAGGACGCGCGCGCCTCGAGGGCCGCCGCGGGGTAGGCGAGCTTCGCCGCGCACGGGTCCGGGTCGAAGTATTCGACGAGCCGGGGAGCGGAGTAGGCGTCGAGCCGGTCGAGCAAGGCTTTCTCACCGACGTGGATCTGCTCCTTCGTGATGAAGGTCGGCACGGGGACGACGACGGCGAACTCGCGGAGGTTCCCTTGGAAGTCGTTGGCCATGGTCAGGACGGTCTTGTCTTCATGGCGGACGAGGGCGACCTGCGAGGCGCGGTTAAAGAGCTTCGCGTCCGCCTTCGCCACGTAGAAGCCGCAGAACGCCGCCATCGGGCGGCTCCCGCCGAGCAGGAAGAGGATGGAGAGAAAGCCAGTCGCGGCGAGCTTCACGGGGGTCTCCTTTCGAAAGCGCGCGGACCGGGAAGGGCCCGCGGACCCAGGCATGGCGCTCTCCCGGCAGAAGCCGGTCGAGCAGGGGCACCAGAGCGGAGAAGGCGGCGAGCGACCAGAGTAGCCCGTTCGTCCGGAACATCCGGAGGTGGATCCACGCGGCGCCGGCCGCGACGAGGGCGGCGAACAGAATGCGCGCCTCCCGCCGGTCCGGCGTCGTCTTGGGGTCCGAGATCATGAAGAACGCGAAGAGCAGAAGCGCCCCGCTCTCCAGGCGGTGGAACGGAATCGCGAGTGGTTCCCCGAGCCAGAGCGCGCGCAGGATGAGCAGGGCCGCGTAAACGCCGAGGAAGGTGAACGTGACGTCCGCGCGGGCCGCCCGCTGGACTACGACGAGGCCCGCGCAGGCGATCGCGAATGCGAAGAACACCCCGCTGCCCCACTGGCCGGGTGACACCCAGACCGCGTCGGTCGCGAGCATCATCGCGACGAGGCCGAAGTTGGTCGGGTTGAAGACGTGTTTCCCGTCCCAGCGGATCGCGAACTTGCTCGCGATCGTCACGGCCGCGGTCAGGATCGCGAGGGCCGCGAAGTTCGTGCGCAGCAGGAGACAGAGCGATAGCGCGGATATCAGGGCGCTCTTCGAATCGAAAACCGGGAGCTTCCAGACACGCGTGCAGGCGTACTGGCTGGCGAGGGCGGCGATCAGTATCACGGCCGCTCGCAGGGGGGTGACGTCGAAGCCGCGGAAGAGCATCCCGTAGAGCAGGAGCCCGGACAGCGCCGCGATCTGGTAGATGCGGGGGTCGCGGGGGAGCGGCGGGAGTCTCGGCGGCGCGGTCACTCGCAGGGAAGGGACACCGGCCGCCGGCGGCGGGTTCCGCGAGTCAGCGATGGAAGACGCGCGCGGGAGCTTTCGTCCGGCGGCCCGCGCCGGCCTTCAGCCCGCTGCGCGCTTCTGCGCTACCGGTGTGTCCACACCCGAGAGCCCGCGGTCGCTCATGCCCGGACCTCCCAGTCCGGCCTCGCGCATGCGGACGGGGGAGGCCGGCAGGAGGTCCAGAACGGGAAGTCCTCCCGATCCGTACCGGCCGAAGGCGAGCACTCCGGTCGGACAGGCCTGCACGCAGGCGGAACAACGCACGCATTGGGGGTCCTCCATCGGGATCCCCTTGTTGGCGAAGTTCATGATGTCGATGCCCTGGTGGCACACCGACGTGCAGACGTTGCACGAGATGCACTTCGCCTTGTCCGCGAAGATCCGGAAGCGCGAGAAGCGCGTGTAGACGTGCATGAGGGCGGCGAGGGGGCAGGCGAACCGGCACCAGACGCGTCCCGAGAACCAGAAGTAGAAGCCGACGCCGACGATGCCCGCGAGGAAGATGTCCACGACGTGGTAGTAGTTGAGCTGCGCGCCCGCCACGGACCACGACGACAGCAGCCCGTCGAAGAGCTTCTGCGCCGTCCTCCCGGCGGCGCTTCCCGGCCAGCTCCACGAGATCACGCGCGCGCCGAGGAGCACGAACGCGATCACCAGGATGACCTGGCCCGTCATGTTCACGCGGTTCCAAACCGGCCCGTGCGGCATCTTCTGCCGGTGCGCGTCGCCGAGCGTCTCGGCGAGCGCGCCGCAGGAGCAGATCCAGCCGCAGTACGCGCCCTTCCCCCAGCGGCGGATGATCAGCGGGATGAGGACGAACGTCTGGACGAACGCGATCCCGAGCCACCACCACAGGGGCTGCGAGGAGAAGACGTTCCAGATGAAGAGCGGCCAGGCCAGGATGAAGCCGAAGGCGCGCCAGTACTCGCGGCCGTGTCCGTAGTCCGTGACGGGGAACAGGTTGTCGGCGAAGGCGCGGCCGAATCCCGACTCGAAGACGCCGTTGTGGCCGAGCAGCGGCAGGATCAGGTATGGGAGGAGGAAGAGCGGGAGCCACTGGATCGCCGTGAGCGTCCAGGTCTGGAGGGTCACGTAGGGGGTCTTGCGCCGGCGGATGCGGCGGATCCCGAAGAGGAGGACCGCGAGGCAGTATGCGAAGGAGTAGTAGAAGCCCGGCTCCTCGAGCGACATGGCGAGCGCCCCGAGGAGGGTCCCCGGGTCCGCCGCCATCCGGGCGAGCGACCCGCCCGCGCGGTCGAACCATCCCGACGTGTTGTAGGGGAACCAGTGGCGCGCCTGGAAGTAGCGGCTCAGGTCTCCGCCGGCCTTCCAGTTGTAGAGGAAGAGACAGGCGAGGAGGAAGGCGAGGAATCCCGAGACCATCCCCTTCGTCCATTCGTTGCGGATCGGGATTCCGGATCGCCGGAAGAACTCGAGCGGCGCTTCGCGGCCGAGCATCGTGAAGACGACGTCGTTGGGGATCGCCGACGCCTGGCCCGCCTCGTCTTTCAGGGTGACCTGCTTCGGCTCGATCGAGACCACCTGAGTTCCGAGCGCGAGGCGGATCGACCCCGGCGGATGCCCGCCGTCCACTTTCATGAAGGCGCCCGTCGCCGTCGTGACCCGCTCCGAGCTGGGGTTCTCGATCTGGACCGGCGCGTCCGGGTTCTTCTCGAGCCGCTTGATCTTCTCGACGTTCTCCGGCTTCGGGCGCGCGAACTCCTTCTTGCGATAGGAGAGGGTCACGTGGGCGCCCGCCGTCGCGAGCGCGATCGCCGTCTCCAGCGCTGAATCGCCGCCGCCCACCACGAGCGCCTGCTGGCCGACGAATTCCTTGGGGTCGTAGAGCCGATTGAAGACCTTGTCCAGGCTCTCTCCCGGCACGCCGAGCTTCCGGTGATTTCCGCTCCGTCCGATCGCCACGACGGCGCGCCGCGCCCGGGTCACGGTCTTCCTGTCCCCGTGATGCAGGAGGAGCTCTCCGCCTTTGCGCTCGATCCGCTCGATCCGCGCGAAGGTGACCTCGACGCCGGCCGCCTTCCGGGTCCTCTCAAGGTCCTCGAGGAGCTCCTCCTTCGGATGGACCTCGGATTTGAACTGGAGGTCCCCCTCCGGCGTCATGTCCGTCGGGTAGGTGTAGATCGGCTTCCCTTTCGGGAAGTTCGCGACCGTCGAGAACACCTCGGAGGCCTCGAAGACCCCGAACCGCAGCCCGGCCTTGCGCGCCTCGATCGCCGCGGCGATTCCCGATACCCCGGCGCCCACGATTGCGACGTCCAGCGTGCCACCGTCGGCGCCGCCCCTTCGCTCGAGCGCGAATTCGGGATCTGCCAGGAAAGCGCGGACGGCCTTGGCTCCCGTGTCGGAAGAGAACTTGAGCAGCGGTATGCCGGTGAGATCTCCGACGATGCGAACCCCGGGCACCGCCGTTGTGCCGTCCTCGCGGACGTCGGGAAGCTTCTCCACGGTGCCGGCGGGCCACCGGGTATGGAGCCAGTGCGTATAGCGGCGAATCAGCGAGGGCATGCTCTCCTCCGCCTCCCGGCAAGACTACGCACCAGATCTTCGAACGGTTTCCGGATTCTAGTCTTCCGGCCGCGGGGTAAGCTGTGCCGGGCGTGCCGGAGCTTCCCGATATCGCCGCCTACCTCCACGCGCTCTCGCCGCGGGTGGTTGGAGAGCCCCTCCAGCAGATCCGGATGGCGAGCCCTTTCTTCGTGCGCACGTTCGATCCTCCGCTGGCCCAGGCCGAGGGACGGGCCGTCGAAGCGCTGCGGCGGATGGGCAAGCGGATCGTCTTCGGGCTCGATGGAGACCTCTTCCTCGTCCTCCACCTGATGATCGCCGGCCGTCTTCACTGGCGGGAGGCCGGCGGGAGCCTCGGCGGGAAGAACGCGCTCGGCGCGCTCGACTTTCCCAACGGCAGCCTTCTCGTCACCGAGGCGAGCCCGAAGAAGCGGGCGTCGCTCCACCTCGTCCGCGGGGAAGTGGCGCTGAAGGCGCTGGACCCCGGGGGCCTCGAGGTGCTCGAGGCGACCTTCGAGCAATTCCGCGAGGCGCTGACGCGGTCGAACCACACCGTGAAACGCGCTCTGACGGACCCGCGGCTCTTTTCCGGGATCGGCAACGCCTACTCCGACGAGATCCTCCATCGCGCCCGCCTTTCTCCCGTGCGCCTTACCCAGAAACTCACCGGCGAGGAGCTCCAGCGGCTCCAGGCCGCCGTGCGCGACACCCTCGCGCAGTGGACCGCTCGTTTCGTCGCCGATGCGGAGAAGCGCTTCCCCGAGAAGGTGACCGCCTTCCGGGAAGGGATGGCCGTGCACGGCCGATACGGAAAACCGTGTCCGGTCTGCGGCGCTCCGGTGCAGCGGATCGTTTACGCGGAGAACGAGGCGAACTACTGCGCGCGTTGCCAGACGGGCGGCCGGTTGCTCGCCGACCGGGCCCTCTCCCAGCTCATGAGGACGGACTGGCCGCGGACGATGGAGGAGCTGGAAGAGAGGAAGGAGACGATCCGGGCGGGGGGCGCCCCTCCGCCCCGGCAGCGGCCGGCGAAAGGCAACCGCCCCGGTTGACGGCCGGCGGGAGCTACCTCTCGACCATCCTCTTGAACGCGTCGATGCTCTTTTCCGTCTCCGCAACGACCTGCTGGGCGGTCTGTTCCGCGTTGGTCTGATCGTCGGTGTAACGGTCCCAGTACTCCAGCCGCGTGCCACCGGCCGACGGCGAAAGCACGATGCGCTTCTGGCAGAGGTAGTGCCCCTGCGCCGGCTCGAAGGAGACGCGGAGCTCTTTCCCCGGAACGAGCTCGGTCACGACCAGGCGTCCTTTGTCTTCCCACGCCGTCGCCGTCGCCGAGTCGCCGATCTTCCGGAGCACCGTACCGCCGCTCACCTTGAAGCCGGTCAGCGCCGCGAAGCCTTCCAGCGAGGTGATTGCCGACCACACCTTCGCCGGAGCCGCCTTGAGCTCGATCGTGGCCGGGATCGTGATGAGCGTCCCCTTCTTCACCGTGAGCGCGCCGCGCGCCGCCGCGACGCAGGCGATCCCGATTCCGAAAGCCACCGCGGTCCTTCTCGAAAGCCTCATCTCGTCCTCCTTCAATGCACGGTCATTTCCGCCCGCCGGCCGGTACGACGATCCCTTCGAACCCGGCTTCCCGGATCTCCTCCAGAGCCGTTTCGGCCTGCGCGCGGGAATCATACGGTCCGACTTTGACGCGCGAAAGGCCCCGGTAAGGCTCGAGGAACACCCCGCGCCCGGTCTCCCGGACGCGCTCGGCGTGTCTCTCCGCCCGGTACCGATCAGCGAACGACCCCACCTGGACCGCCCAGAACCCGGTGGCCGAAGTTTCCGGTTTGTCCACCCCGGGCAGGACGACGGTGGCGCGCACTTCCGCAACCCCGGGACCGATCAGCCCGATCTCTTCCGCCGCCGCGCGCGAGAGATCCAGGATCCTCCCGCGGATGAACGGACCCCGGTCGTTGATGCGCACCCGGACCGTTTTTCCGGTCCGGGCGTTGGTGACCTTCAGGATGGTGCCGAAGGGGAGCTCCCGGTGCGCCGCCGTGAGCTGGGAGGAGTCGTAGATTTCGCCCGACGCCGTCGGCTTTCCTTCGAATCCGTCCCGCCCCCCGTACCAGGAGGCGAGCCCCTGCAGCGGGTCCCCGGGCCGCGCCGTCTCGGCGGTCTCCGCGGCCGGGTTCGGGCGGGTCCGGCACCCGGTGAGCAGAAGCAGCGTAACCGTAAAGAGGGTCGAGATGCGGCGCCGGGTCACACGCGGACCGGAGAGGGACGGGATTCCGGACTGGATGCCAGGGCGGGATCGAGCTCCTCCCGCACGAAGGCTTCGACCTGCTCGGCGGCGCGGCCGATCAGCCGCTCCGGCCGGGCGGCCTCGTGGATCTCGTCCCGGGACAACCGGAACGACGGATCTTCCGCGATCCGGTCGAGGAGATCCGAGCCGGCGCCGTCGCGCGCCCGTTTCTCCGAGGAGGATCGGGCGTGCCGGCGAAGCTTCTCGTGGAGCTCCTGACGGTCGCCGCCCCGGCGCACGGCCTCCATGAGCACGTTCTCCGTCGCGAGGAAGGGGATCTCCGCCTCGAGGCGCCGGCGGCAGACCTCGGCGTGAACGACGAGGCCGCCCAGGATGTTTTCGAGGAGGATCAGGATCGCGTCGGCGCAGAGGAAGGCTTCCGGCACGGCGATCCTCTTGTTCGCGGAATCGTCGAGCGTGCGCTCCAGCCACTGGTTGGCCGCCGTCATCGCCGTGTCCATCGAGAGCGCGATCGCGTGCCGGGCGAGCGCGCAGACCCGCTCGGCCCGCATCGGGTTGCGCTTGTGCGGCATGGCTGAGGATCCGACCTGGTCCGGCTCCGAAGGCTCTTCGAGCTCCCCCTCGTGCTGCAGCAGCCGTAGGTCCGTCGCGAGCTTGTGCGCGGACTGTCCGAGGCCGGAGAGGGCGTGGACGACCCGATCGTCCTGCTTGCGCGAGTAGGTCTGTCCCGAAACGAGCTGGAGGCGCTCGAACCCCGCCCGCACCGCGAGCGCCCGGTCCAGTTCCTCGACCTTGGCGGAATCACCGTCGAAGAGCGCGAGGAAGGACGCCTGCGTGCCGGTCGCGCCTTTGGCGCCGAGGAACCGCAGATCCCGGCGCGCACGCCGGATCTCCTCGAGGTCCATGAGCAGGTCCGCCGCCCAGAGCGCGGCGCGCTTGCCGACGGTCGTGGGCTGGGCCGGCTGGAAGTGGGTATAGGCGAGCGCCGGAAGGTCGCGGTGGGCGAGCGCGAAGTCGCGCAGCCTGCGGAGGACCGCGACGAGCCGCCCTTCGAGCAGAGACAGCCCGTCCCGCATCTGGATCAGGTCGGCGTTGTCCGTCACGTAGGCTGAGGTCGCGCCCCAGTGGATGACGCCTCGGGCCGCCGGGGCGCGCTCGCCGAAAACCCGGACGTGCGCCATCACGTCGTGCCGGGTGCGCTCCTCCTCGCGCCGCGCCGCCTCGAAGTCGATGTCGGAGATCCCGTCCCGAAGCTGTGCAACCGCTTCCTCGGAGACCGGAAGGCCCAGCCGCCTCTCTTCCTCGGCCAGCCAGAACCAGAGCCTTCGCCACGTCTCGAACTTGAAGCGGGGCGAGAAGAGGCGGGACATCTCGGGCGAGGCATACCGCTCCGTCAGCGGGTTGACGTACGAATCAGTCGTGTTCTTCACTCCCGGCCTCTTCGCCTAGCGAAAAGAGGCCTACCGCATCGTTGCCGCAGACGAGGCATTGGGCCTCCGAGACCCGGGTGCCGTCCATCTCGAAGATGTAACAGGGGGTATTGCACTGACGGCAGATGAGGTAGTCGACTTCCCGGTCGTCGGATCCCCCGGAGGGCGGTCGGGCTTCCGGCACGGGTACCTCCCGGGGAATTGTACTTGGAAGAGCGCCCCGTCCGCGCGGTTCGGTTGCGGTAAGTTTCGCGTGTGGACTTCACGCCTCTCTCGCTGCTGCTCTACCTCCTCATCGCCGCGGCGGCCGGCGCGATCGGGCGCGCCATCGCCGGCGGGACCACCGGAGGCTGCCTGGTCTCCATCGCGGTTGGGTTCATCGGCGCGCTGCTCGGCGGATGGCTCGCGCGGCGGATCGGCCTGCCCGAGCCGCTGATGATCCGCTTCGAAGGGGGAGCGCAGTTTCCCTTCGTCTGGTCCGTGATCGGCGCGGCGCTCTTCGTCGCGGTCGTGGTCCTGATCTCCGGCCGGCGGACGTAGCGTCCCCTGGCCGGGGCGCGATCTTCGCCTCGGGCTCGGACATCATCTGTCCCGCTCGTCCCTCATCCTGATCCCGTGGACTCATCGGGCGTGTTGCTCGGCGCCCTGGCGCTCGCCGCCGTGATGGCGGGGGCGCTCTGGGTGTTGCGCCGATCCCGGGCGGAGGAGGCGGGCCGGCTCGACCGGCTGCTTTCGGAGACCGCCGCGGCCCGGCAAGCATCCGAGTCGATCGACCGGCGGTTCGACGAAATGCGCCGCGCGGTCGAGGAACGGGTCGGCGGAGTCGAGCGCCGCTTGAACGAAGGCCAGACCCAGGTTTCGTCGCACCTCGGCGAAATGCGGGAAAAGATGGGGCAGGTCTTCGAGGCCACGCAGAAGGTCGAGAGGCTCGCCACGGACATGACGCGTCTGGAGGAGCTGCTGCGTCCGCCCAAGCTCCGCGGTGTGCTCGGCGAGACCTTCCTCGAGCAGGCCCTCGCCCAGATCCTTCCCCCGCGGTTCTGGAAATTGCAGTACCGGTTCCGCGACGGCGTCCAGGTGGACGCGGTCGTGTACATCGCCGCCGACCGCTGCCTTCCGGTGGACAGCAAGTTCCCGCTCGAGAACTACCGGCGCAGCCGGGAAGCGGCCGAGGAAATGGATCGCCGGCGCTCCCAGCGGGCCTTTCACGCCGACGTGCGGCGCCACGTGGACACCATCCGCTCGAAGTACGTCCGTCCCGAAGAGGGGACGACGGATTTCGCCGTCATGTACGTGCCCGCCGAGGCCGTTTACTGCGAGATCGTCGGCGCGACGGGGGAAGCCAGCCTCGTGGACTATGCGGTCGAGAACCGGGTCTTTCCGGTATCGCCCATGCTTCTGTACGCCTATCTCGCCACGGTCCGGATGGGCATCAAGGGGCTGGAGCTCCAGGAGAGCGCCCAGGAGATCCAGGCTCGGCTGGCGGACCTCGGCCGGCACTGGGACCGGCTCGAAGAACCGTTCAGCAAGCTGGGTACGCACCTTTCCAACGCGCAGAAACAGTACGAAGAATCCACGAAGGCTTTCGAGCGCTTCGCGGGCCGGTTGAGCGGCGTCGCCGAATCCGGTCAGCGCACGCTGGAGGACGAGCCGCTCTCGCCCCGCCTCCCTCCGCCCTCGTAACCGTCGCTCTCGCTCCCGCGGCGCGAGGCTCCTCGGCCAGGGGGTTCGGGGACCCCGCGGTCCCCGGACGCGCGGAGACTCCTCACGCCGCGAGCTCGGGACCACCTTTCCGGTAAATGGCGCTGTTTCTCCGCGTTCGGCGCATTAACGGGCAGGGGTGGCTGGGAGTACGATTCCGGCAGCAAAACCCCTCAATCCCAAGGCACCCGGCGCGTCAGGAACCCCGGCGGCGCATGCCTCTTCTCCTCGTGCGGCAGGCCGGCCGGCACCAGGAGGGCCAGATGGGGCGTAACGTTCGGCGGTCTTCATCCGATCCTGGCCGCGGTTTTTCCTGTTCGTCGCGAGGGAAGCGTATCCCGTGCACCCCGCGGGAACCTGGCCACCGCCAACAAGAGCGCGCAGCAAGGGGAAATGGGACGGTTCTTCATTGCCGAGTCGGGAAACTTCTTTCCTGTCGAGATCGTCATGGGGTCGTTCTCGCTGATGGTGTCGAACTACAGCAATCCGACCCCCACACGGACCGAATTCGATCTCATCGGTTCCTTCCAACGCGCCGACCGGCGTTTACACCACGCGATGTTTCGTGCGGATGGCCTTCGCGACGGGCACTTTCACGGTCCTCCCCGCGGCGCAGACGCCGACGGCGACCCCGTCTCCGGCCTTCCACGAGCTCGCCGACCCGCACGCCCACGGCGACTCCGCCCGGCCCGACGGCCACGCCGACGCCGACCTTCCCCGGACCGTCCCCCACGCCCACGCCGACGAGCGGTGGCCCCGTGCCGACGCCGCCGACCGGGACGCTCCGGATCGCGCCGGACATCGTGGCGGAAGGGTCGCGGCGCGTCCGGCTGATCATCGCCGGCTCCGGCTTCGACGCGGGCACGACGGTCTCGACTCCGGCGGACATCCGACTCGAGATCCTGCGCCCGCGGGCCGCGGCGGCGTTCAACGATTCGGAGGTGCCGCGTCTGACCCCGTGGACGACGGTCCCGGCCGATCGCCTGCTCGCCGCCGACGCTCCCTTCGCGCGCGGGTTCTGAGCGGCGCGGGCGCCGCCTTCGGCCGGATCGCGAGGATCGGGCCGCGCTTGGTACAATTTCGCGCCTTTCTGGCCCCCGCATGGTCCTGAACGTCACCTCAGAAATCGGCCGCCTCTCCTCCGTCCTGGTCCACCTGCCGGGCGCGGAGATCGACCGGATGATCCCGGCGATGATGGAGGAGCTCCTCTTCGACGACATCCTCTTCGGCAACCGAGCCCGCGAGGAGCACCGGCGATTCCAGCAGGTCCTCGGCTACGTCGCCGAAGAGGTCCTCGAGGTCCAGGATCTTCTGCAGGAGGTCCTGGAAGTCCCCGAGCAGCGCAGCGAGATACTCGGCGACCTCGGACGGGCCCTTTCGTGGGGGCCCGACATGGAATACCGGCTCGCGGAGCTCACGCCGGAGGCGCTCGCCGAAGTCCTGATCGCCGGTCTCGAGAAGCCGACGCACGAGGTCGAAGGCTCCTCCTCGGACCTCTACTATCTGGCGCCCATCTCGAACTACTTCTTTCAGCGCGACCCGCTCGTCGTGGTCGGCGACCGCGCGGTCCGCTGCTCGATGGCGACGCCGGCGCGGCTGCGCGAGCCCCTCCTCTCCGGGTACGTGTTCCAATACCACCCGAAGCTCGCCCGGCCGGGCGGCAGCTTCTGGTTCCAGGAATTCTCCGCCGAGTACGGCCCTGCCGCCTCGTACGCGCGGATGCGCCCGACCCTCGAAGGCGGCGACATCACGGTGCTCCGCGAGGACCTGCTGGTCATCGGATACTCCGAGAGGACCGAGCGGACGACGATCGAGCGCCTGGCCGAGACGCTGAAGTCCGCGAAGTCCCCCATCAAGCGCATCTTCGTGGTCGCCGTGCCGCCGGCCCGCTCCTACATGCACCTCGACACGGTCTTCACGATGATCTCGCGCGAGGAGTGCCTCGTGTATGGGCCGATGGTCCTGCCGGACGGTCCCGAGGAGGCGGACGTCTACGAGTGCGACCTGACCAAACGCGAGATCGCCTGGACCTCCGAGAAAGATCTCCTCTCCGCGCTGCGGACGCAGAAGCTCGACCTGAAGCCGATCCGGTGCGGCGGCAGCGACCCGATCGCGGAACGGCGCGAGCAGTGGACCGACGGCGCGAACGCCTTCTCCCTGGCTCCGGGAATCATCCTGGTCTACGACCGCAACGAGCGGACGGCCGAAGAGCTGGCCCGCAACGGCTACACGATCGTCAACGAAGACGACCTGCTGCTCGGCAAGGAGGAGCTCGACCTGCGCAAGCCGCGCAAGTACGCGATCCAGCTCGCGGCCCACGAGCTCTCGCGCGCCCGGGGAGGCCCTCGGTGCATGACGATGCCCCTCGTGCGGGAAGCGCTGGGCGCCTGAGACCGCCTCCTCTCCCATGAACCGCACTCCGTTCTTCTCCTTCGTCCGGCCGCTCGCCGTCGTCGCGTTCGGCGGCAACGCCCTGCTTCGCCCGGAGGACCCCGGCACGACCGGGGCGCAGCTCGCCCGCGCGCGGGAAGCCGTGCGTCACCTCCTTCCGATCCTGGGGCGCGGCTACGAGCTCGTGGTCGTCCACGGCAACGGGCCCCAGGTCGGCGCGGTATTGATCCAGAACGAAGAAGCCGCTTCCAAGATCCCCCCGCAAACGCTGGATTTCTGTGTCGCCCAGACGGAGGGTTCCATCGGCTTCCTCCTCGAGCTGGCGTTCGCCAACGAGCTGCCGCCGGCGGGCTTCCGCAAGGAGGTCGTCACGATGGTCACGCTCGTCGAGGTGGACGCGGCGGATCCGGCGTTTCAGAGTCCGTCCAAGCCCGTCGGTCCATTTTTTTCCCGGGAGCGCGCCGAGGTCCTCCGGGAGGAGCTGGACTGGATCATGGCGGAAGACTCGGGCCGAGGCTGGCGCAAGCTCGTCGCCTCGCCCCGGCCCCGAGACGTCCGCGGGGTCGAAGTGGTCGCGGCGCTCATCAACCGGGGCCACATCGTCGTCGCCGGTGGCGGCGGAGGAGTACCCGTCGTCGTCACCGAGGACGGGGAGGTGCGGGGCGTCGAGGCGGTGATCGACAAGGACTACGCGGCGTCGATGCTCGCGGCGCAGCTCTCCGCCGATCTCTTCATCATCCTGACCGGGGTGGAGCGGGTCTCCCGCGACTTCGGCAAACCCTCCGAGGAGCCGCTTCCCGTCGTGGACGTCGCGACCGCCCGGCGACTGCTTCGTGAGGGGCAGTTTCCGCCGGGCAGCATGGGGCCCAAGATCGACGCGGCCATCCGCTTCATCGAGGCGGGGGGCCGGGAAGTGCTGATCACGCGCGCCGAATCGCTCGCCGAGGCCCTCGAGGGGCGGACCGGCACGCTCTTGCGGGAGAGCGCATGAAGCGGGACTACGTCAACGAGAACGACTGGCCGGCCAGCGAGATCGAGGAGCTGCTCGATCTCGCGGCCGAGATCAAGACGGCGCCGGCCCGTTACCGGAGCGCGCTGTCGGGCCAGACCCTCGCGATGATCTTCGAGAAATCCTCCACGCGGACGCGAGTGTCCTTCGAGGCCGGCATGTTCCAGCTCGGGGGGATCGGGATGTTTCTCTCCTCGCGCGACCTCCAGCTCGGCCGCGGAGAGCCGATCTCCGATACGGCGCGGGTCCTGTCCCGCTACGTGGATGGCATCATGGCACGCACCTATGCCCACGCGACGGTCGAGGGGCTGGCGCGGTTCGCCGCGGTGCCGGTCATCAACGGACTCTCCGACCTGCTGCACCCCTGCCAGGCGCTGGCGGACTTCCTGACGGTCCGCGAGCGGTTCGGGGAGTTGCGGGGCTTCCCGCTCTGTTACGTCGGTGACGGCAACAACGTGTCTCACAGTCTCATGCTCACCGGCGCCAAGCTCGGCGCGCACGTCACGGTGGTCACGCCCCCCGGTTTCGAGCCGCGCCCGGAGGTCCGGGCGTGGGCGGAGGCGTCCGCGCGGGAGACCGGCGGACATATCGAGGTGACGCACGACGTCTCGGCGGGCGTCGCCGGGGCGCAAGCCGTTTACACCGACGTCTGGGCATCCATGGGCCAGGAGGAAGAGGCGCAGGAAAGGGCCCGAGCGTTCGCCTCGTATCGGGTGACACCGGAAGTCTTCGGTCAGGCCGCTCCCGACGCGATCTTCCTCCATTGCCTGCCCGCGCACCGCGGGGAGGAGGTGGACGCCGCGGTCATCGACTCGCCCGCCTCCGCGGTCTTCGATCAGGCCGAGAACCGGCTCCATGCGCAAAAGGCGCTCCTCGTGACGCTCCTGGGGGCCTCTTCCTGAGCGCCGCGTCGCCGGGGGCGCGGCCGGCCTTGCCGCGCCTCTGGCCCGTTGCGCTCGGCGGCGTCATCGTCGTCATCGGTCTCGCGCTCGTCGGAGGCACGCGCACGCGGCGGGACCGCCGTGTGGAGCCGGAGGAGGCTCCGGCGCGGGTCACGCTGGATCGCGCCGCGCTCCGACGCAAGCCCGACGACCGGAGTCCCGCCTTGCGGAACCTCGAGCAAGGCGCCGAGGTGAAGGTTCTGGAAGACCGGGGAGGATGGCTCGAGGTGGACGCCGGCGGCGAGAAGGGATTCCTGGCAGCGGATGCCGTCGAGCGCGAGCGGGACCGCGAGGCGCGGGAGAAACGGGCGAAGAGCATCCTCGCGTATCCGCCGGTCTTCGGGGTCGTGGCGGAGGAGACCGACGTCGTGCTCGCGCCATTTCCGGTGGCGCCCCGCGCCGGCCGCCTCCGGCCGGGCGAGGTCATCCCCATCCACTCCGTGGACCACGCTTACTTCGCCTTCCGAACCCGGGAGGGGGAGCTCGCGTTCGTCAGCTCCGCGGACGTGGACCTCGTCCCGCGCGACCCGACGCGGCCCGAGATCGTTCCCGACCAGAGGGCGGCTTTGAAGAGGCTCACCATCCGGGATCTCGAGGCTTCCGGTCCCGCGATGCCCGAGGAATTCGGCGAGCCGGGCGAGGAGTTTCCGCCGTCCCTTCCAGGGGAGGAGCCCTTCGAGGAGCCGGAAGGCGGCGAGGTCCTCGAGCACGCGGTCCTGCTCTCCAAGGTCAGTCCCGTTTACCCGGAGGCGGCCCGGCGGCTGGGCATCGAGGGGACCGTGGTGCTCGAGGTCGCGATCGACGCCTCGGGGCGCGTGAGGGAAGTCGAGGTCGTCCGGGGGCTTCCCTACGGACTCTCCGAGGCGGCCGTCGAGGCCGTCCGGCGGTGGCAATACCGGGCGGCCCGCGGCCCGTCCGGCCCCGTTTCTTCCCGAAAAATGGTCAGAATCCTCTACTCCCTGGGACGCTGACCGGCCCCGGGCCGCCGTCGGCTGCCCGTCCCTCCTATAATTTTTCGCCCGACATGCTTCAGATCCTCTACGAGACCGACGGCCGCAGCCAGGTTTTCAGCCTGGAGGGCGATTCCGCGACGATCGGCCGTTCCACCGACAACGACATCGTCCTGAACGATTTTTCCGTCTCGCGGCGGCACGCGCTGCTCAAGAAGGAAGAGGGCGCCTGGGTCCTGTACGACAACAAGTCGACGAACGGGGTCCGGATCAACGACCGCGCCGTCCCCCAGTCCCCGATCGCGGACGGAGACACGGTGCTCATCGGCACGTTCGTCCTGAAGATCCGCGAAGCCGCCGGGGGCCGAAAGCGGCAGCTCGACTCGACTTCGACGTGCATCCGGCCGATCGCCGAGTTCAACCGGGACTTCGGGCTGGAGAAGGAGGTCCGGTTCAGTCCGGAATCCACCGACCACCGAAAGCGCGAAGAGCTCGATGTCGCGTACAAGAACAAAGTCTTCGCGATGCTCGTGCAAGTCGCCAAGACCCTGATCTCGGCCGACGACCTCGAGACGGTCCTGCAGAAGGTCATGGACTTGATCTTCGAGTACCTCCCGGTCGACCGCGGCTTCCTCCTCCTCGAGGAGGCGGGCGAGTTGAAGCTCCGCATCAGCCGGATGAAGTCCACTCAGCGCCTGACCCGCGACGGGACCGCCCCGTATTCGCGCACGATCGCCGACATGGTCGTGCGGGACAAGGTCGCGGTCCTGACGTCCGATGCGCAGTCGGACGAGCGCTTCGAGGCGGGGCAGTCGATCCGGATGCAGCAGATCCGCTCGGCCATGTGCGCGCCGCTCTGGAGCCGGGACTCCGTCATCGGCGTCATCCAGGTGGATTCGCCGATTTACGTCGGCAGTTTCACCGAGCAGGACCTCGACCTGCTCACGGCGCTCGCCAACTTCGCGGCGGTCGCGATCGAGCGGGCCCGCCTGAGCGAGCGCGTCGCGGAGGAGAAGCGAATCCGCGGGCGCCTCGAGCGGTACCACTCCCCGCAGGTCATCGACGAGATCATCGGCGACGCCGAGGCGACCGGCGGCATCAAGGGCGTGCGCACCAAGACGGTGACGATCCTCTTCGCCGATCTCGTCGGGTTCACCTCCTGGTCGGAGAAGATGTCCGCCGAGGAGCTGACGCACCTGCTGACCCGCTTCTTCACGCTCGCGTCGGACGCCGTCTTTGCGGAGGACGGCACCATCGACAAGTTCGTCGGGGACGCCGTCATGGCGTTCTTTGGCGCCCCCATCGACCAGCCGGACCACGCCCGCCGCGCCGCCGCGACCGCGCTCAAGCTGCGCGACGGGATGCTGGAATGGAATCGCGAGAGGACGGGACGCGGCGAGCCGCTTCTGGACGTGCGGGTCGCCATCAACACGGGCGACGCCTTCGTGGGCGAGATCGGCTCCGAGCGCCGCGTGGACTACACGGTGATCGGCAACCCGGTCAACGTCGCCGCGCGCATGGAAGAGTTCGTGGCCACGCCCGGCGACATCGTGATCGGCCCGGAGACCTTCGCCGCGATCCGGAACTCCTATCGCGTCGCCCAGCTCGGGTACTTCGCGCTCAAAGGCCTTTCGACGCAGGTGCCGCTCTACAAGATCCTCGGGGCGCTCGAGGGAGAGGAGACCGTTTCCGGAGCGCCGGAGATCTCCGAGCCCTCCGCCGCCCCGCGAAAAGCGCACAAAGCGTAGCCGCGAGGATCTCGCGGCTAGGGAACGCGCCGGCGCCGGGGACGCGGTCCGCCCCCTCGGGCCTGCGCGGCCCGGCGGTCCAGCTCCGGGTCCGGCGGCGCGAAGGTGAGCTGACGGTACGCGCGGTAGTAGAGCGCGGCCAGGAGCGGCCGCGCGCTGTCCCAGGCCGTCTCCGCGCCGCGCTTGAACGTCTCCGGAAGGCCGATGCGCAGCTCCGCGGCCAGCGGATCGTCGGGGTAGGCCTGCACGAACCGGTTGGCGAGCTGCGCGATGTCCGGAGCCCTGTGCGCGCGTGTCTCGGCGGGCCGGCCGCGCCAGCGCTCCAGGATCCGGCGCATCTCTTCCGTTTCGGGGGCGCCGGGATGAGCCGTTCGGGTCACTTCCGGCGGTTGGGCGGCCGACGTGATCTCCGTCTCGGGCTCGGGCTCGGGCTCCGGCGTCCGCTCCGCGACCGCGGTTGCCGGGTCGGCCACGGGTGAGGGGATCCCCGGAACGGCCTGTGCAAACGGAGACACGGCCGAAGTCGGCGCCGCCAGCCGGGCATCGGGCCGCGGGTCCTGCCGCTGCCGGCGGAGGGCGAAAAGGACGGCCGCGAGGGCGAGCACGGCGAGCGCGGCGGGAACCGCCAGCCGGCGCGCGGGAGACCGGGCCCGCATGAGTGTGGTCGGCGCGTCCGAGGTCGGCTTGACCGCATCGGGCTTCAGGCGCTCGAGCGCGGCGAGAAACTCCCGCGCGTCTCGGAACCGCCTCTCGCGTCTCTTCTCGAGCGCCCGGCGAACGATTGCCGCGAGCTCCGGGCCGACCGACCCGGGCAGCCGCGACGCGTCGAGAGGCGGTGCGAGAGGCGGTGCGGGGGCATGGAGGTGCTTGCCGAGATAGGCCTCGGGAGTCTGCGCCTCGAAGGGCGGCTTGCCGCTGAGCATTTCGTACAGGACGACGCCGAACGAGTAGAGGTCGCTGCGCGCGTCCACCGATTCTCCCGGCGCGAGCGACCCCGCCTGCTCGGGCGAGCAGTATTTCAACTTCCCGACGAACATGCCGGTCCCGGTCATCCCCAGGGTTTCCGGCGCCATGCGCTTGGCGATCCCGAGGTCGATGATCTTCGCGATCGTTCCCTCCGGGGTCCGGCGCAGCATGATGTTGTCGGGGGAAAGGTCCCGATGGACGATCCCCTGCGCGTGGATCTGGGCCAGCCCGGAGAGGACCTGCCGCGCGACGAGGAGAGCCTCTCCGGTAGGGAGGGCGCCATTTTGGAGAAGCCAGTCCTCGAGGGTGACGCCGTCGATGAACTCCCAGACCATGTAATAGGACCCGTCCGGAAGCCGCGAGAAGTCGTAGAGCGCGGCGACGTTGGGATGGCGCACGAGGGTCGCGAGGCGCGCTTCCTGCTGGAACCGCCGCGACTCCGCGTCTTCCCCCAGGGCCCCGGGCTTGGTCACCTTGATGATGCGGATCTCGTCGAGGTGGACGTGGCGCGCTCGGTACACCTCGCCCATGCCGCCTTCGGCGATCTTGTCGAGGATCTCGTACTTTCCGTCCAGTGTCTGGCCGGGCACGATCCGGGCCGTCGCGTAGCCGCAGGAGGGACAGAACCGCGCGTTTCGGGGGACGCCTGCGCCGCAGCGCGGGCAGTCGATCCGGTCCGTCGCCATGGAGTGCCACCATCTTAGCGGCAGCGTTTCGGCGCCGTAGGAGAATCGCCGCGTGGAGGGCGTTCTGCGTCTCGTTACGTCGCGCCGCGAGAAAGCGGAAGAAGCGCGCCGGCTCGGCTTTGCGGTCGAGCAGGAACCCCTCGAGTTGCCGGAGCCGCAGTCGCTCGATCCGTCCGAGATCGCGGCGCACAAGGCCCGCGCCGCGTGGGGGCTCGTCGGGCGGCCTGTCGTCGTCGAAGACTCGGGCCTCTCGATCGACGCCTGGGGCGGATTCCCCGGCGCCCTCGTCAAGTGGATGGAAAAGAGTGCGGGCCTCGCGGGAATGGCGAGAATGCTGGATCCATTCCCCGACCGCGCGGCGACGGCGCGCTGCGCGCTCTGCTTCTTCGACGGAAGCCGGCTCGTCGAGGCCCTCGGAGAGTGCCCCGGTTCGATCGCCGCGGCCCCCCGCGGGACCGCCGGGTTCGGCTGGGACGCGATTTTCATTCCGGAGGGGCACGCCCGCACCTTCGCCGAGCTGCCGCCCTCCGAGAAAGACGCAGTCTCCCATCGCGGCCGGGCATGGATGGTGCTGGGGGAGAGACTCGGGTTGCGGCGTAGGGCGGAACCCTGAACGGCGGGATCTTTTCCGCGTGGGAGGAGCAGACGATGCTTGCAGAACTGTCGATCGTGCCCCTCGGGGTCGGAGAGCACCTCTCCGGACCCCTCGCCGAGGTCCTGGACATCGTGGACCGATCGGGTGTCCGGTACAAGCTCACGCCGTCGGGCACCTGCCTCGAGGGAGACTGGGAGGAGGTCATGGCGGTCGTGAAGGAATGCCATGGGCAAGTGCGCCGCCACTCGCGGCACGTGATGACGACGATCCGGATCGAGGACGAAGAGGGGGAGGACAACAAGCTCGTCCGGAACATCACGTCGATCGAGGAGAAGCTGGGCCGCCAGCTGGCGGAGGCCGGGACGATCGTCCGGTAGATCGGCGCCCGGCTCTCGCAAAAGTCGCGCTTGGCGCGACTTTTCCGTGTTCGGAGGGAGCCGGCTCGCGCGGAGTCCGACCGGCTGTGCGCGGCGGCGCGCGGTCGCAGCGGCTCGGTTCGGGTAGTCTCTCCCGGCCGCGATGGAGCTTTCAGAAGTCGTTGGACAACTGGCGGTGCTCCGGCGGTTCCCGGTGGAGCCGCTCGGCGGGGAGAGCCCGAACGAGGCGCGGCTGGTCGGGGGCGGCCTTTCCGGAGAACGCGCGTTCGTGGTCCTCTACGAATCCGGCGAGCCGCTCCGGCCCGTGGATCTCGCGGCCTGCCTCCAGTTCCAGGTGCGGTTCCTCGACGCCAACGTCGTGGAGGATCTGGGAAGCTGGGCGCGCGTCCGCATCCCCGACGGCACGGAGACCCCGCTTTCGGATCCCGGATGGCTCGCGGAGCTCTCGCGCCGCCTCGGACGGCCCGTTCGGCTGCAACGGTCCGAGAGCGCCGGCAAGAGCCGCGACCTCCATCTCCTCTCCCGGCCGACCCTCGGTTTTCTCGAGCGCGCTTACGGGCGCGCGTTGGAGACCTCTCGAATCCGAGTCAACTTCCTCGTGGACGTGCACGGTGGAAAGGCGTTCGGCGAAGACGAGTGGGTCGGCCGGCAGATTCGGGTCGGCGACGGCCTCTTCGACGTCGTGGGCCCGAGCCGCGACGGCCTGCTGATCGGCGCCGGCACCGAAGCCGCCGGAGACCTGCCGATGGTCGAGGGTCTCCTGCACGTGCGCGGAGGAGATCTCGGCGTGCGGCTGCACACGGTCTCGGGGCAGCGCGTGCGCGTCGGAGATCCCGTCGCGCTCGTGGGTTGATACACTGCGGCCGCATATGGATCGCCCGATCCGGGTCCTGATCGCCAAACCGGGCCTGGACGGCCACGATCGCGGCGCCAAGGTGATCGCCCGCGCCCTGCGCGACTCCGGCATGGAAGTCATCTATTCGGGCCTGCGCCAGACCCCCGAGCAGATCGTCGCGGCCGCGGTGCAGGAGGACGTGGACGTCATCGGCCTCTCGATTCTCTCCGGGGCCCACAACGTCCTCTTTCCCGAGATCCTGAAGCTGCTGCGGGAGCGCGGCGCCGAGGACATCGTGGTCCTGGCCGGCGGGATCATCCCGGACAAGGACATCGCGCCGCTCAAAGCGCTCGGGATCCGGGAGATCTTCCTGCCGGGAACTCCCACACAGGCGCTCGTGGAGTTCATCCAGAAAGAGGTCGGAGAGAAAGTCCGCGGCTGAAGCGGCCGCCGACGCGCGATGGAGCTCTTCGAGTCCAAAGTCGATCCGGCCTCCGAGGGGTTCCGGGCGCGGCGGGACGCCATGGAACAGCTCGTCGCCCGGCTGCGCGGTGAGCTGGCCCGCGTCCGGCAAGGGGGCGCCGGGCGCGAGCGGCACGCCGAGCAGGGAAAGATGTTCGTGCGCGACCGCGTGGACGCGCTTCTCGACCCGGGGTCGCCGTTTCTCGAGCTCTCTCCGCTGGCGGCGCACGGGATGTACGACGGGGACGCTCCCGCCGCCGGCCTCGTGACCGGCATCGGCCGGGTCGCCGGCCGCGAGGTCATGGTCATCGCCAACGACGCGACGGTCAAAGGGGGGACGTATTTCCCCATCACCGTCAAGAAACATCTGCGCGCGCAGGAGATCGCCGAGCAGAACCGGCTGCCCTGCATCTACCTCGTGGATTCCGGCGGGGCGTTCCTGCCTCTGCAGGCGGACGTCTTCCCCGACCGGGAGCATTTCGGCCGGATCTTCTACAACCAGGCCCGCATGTCGGCGCTGCGCATCCCGCAGGTCGCCGTCGTCCTCGGCTCGTGCACCGCCGGCGGAGCCTACGTGCCGGCCATGTCGGACGAAGCCGTGATCGTGCGCGGCACGGGCACGATCTTTCTGGCCGGGCCGCCTCTCGTCAAGGCGGCGACGGGCGAGGAGGTCTCGGCCGAAGAGCTCGGCGGCGCCGACGTCCATACCCGCATCTCCGGGGTCGCGGACTACCTCGCCGAGGACGATGCGCACGCCCTGGAGACCGCCCGCTCGATCGCGGGGCACCTCGGCGGCCGGAAGTCCCTCCCGCAGGATCGCCTCGAGTCGGAAGACCCCCGTTACGACCCGAAGGAGATCTACGGTGTCATTCCGCGCGACGTCCGCAAGCCCTACGACGTCCGCGAGGTCGTCGCGCGGATCGTGGACGGCTCGCGGTTCCAGGAGTTCAAGGCGCGTTACGGCACGACGATCGTGTGCGCGTTCGCCCGGATCGCCGGCTTTCCGATCGGCATCATCGCCAACAACGGGATCCTCTTTTCCGAGTCGGCCCTGAAGGCGACGCACTTCATCGAGCTCTGCGCGCGCCGCAGGATCCCGCTGCTCTTCCTCCAGAACATCACCGGGTTCATCGTCGGCAAGGATTACGAGCGGGGCGGCATCGCCAAGGACGGCGCAAAGATGGTCCACGCGGTCGCCAACGCGGCCGTCCCGAAGTTCACCGTGATCATCGGCGGCTCCTTCGGCGCCGGCAACTACGGGATGTCGGGACGCGCTTACAGCCCCCGCTTCCTCTGGATGTGGCCCAACGCCCGCATCTCCGTCATGGGCGGACCGCAGGCGGCGTCCGTACTCTCCACGGTGAAACAGGACCAGCTCGCGCGCGCCGGCAAGCCGGCGATGACCGAGGAGGAAGTGACGGAGTTCGAGCGGCCGACCCTGGAGAAGTACGAGGAGGAAGGAAGCCCGTTCTACTCGACGGCCCGCCTCTGGGACGACGGCGTGATCGACCCCGCCGAGACGCGGACGGTGCTCGCCCTCGCGCTCTCCGCCTCCTACAACGCGCCGATCGAAGAGACCGAGTTCGGTGTGTTCCGCATGTGACCGGCATGCGCCATGGGTACGGCTCAACGGGTGTCGCCCGCCGGTGCTCCTTCGACGACCTTTCGCCTGAAGTTCTTTCGCAGCGCAGCCTGTGATCCCAGCGGGTCGGGGGAAGGGCTCGCCTTCCTCGGGGAGGGAGCCGTCGTCACGGACGCTTCCTGCGCGGGGGTCTTCGACGTGGTCTTGCCCTCGAGCGTCGGTCCGAGCGAGCGCATCACGGCCACCGCGACGGATCCCGCGGGCAACACTTCGGAGTTCTCACCGTGTTTCTCCGCCCCCGCGATGGAATTTTCGACTCTCGTCCCATGCCGCCTCGCAGACACGCGCGGAGCGCCCTGAGCCCATGGCGGCCCCTCGCTCTCCGCCGGCTCGACACGGGACTTCATGGCGGTCGGACGTTGCGCGATCCCGGCCGGGGGCGCGCGCGATTGCCGCCAACGTACCGGTCGTGGGGCACGAGACGAGTGGC
Source organism: Thermoanaerobaculia bacterium (assembly GCA_046261875.1). Taxonomy (GTDB): domain Bacteria; phylum Acidobacteriota; class Thermoanaerobaculia; order UBA5066; family Gp7-AA6; genus JBHENW01. The sequence goes on from JBHENW010000219.1 coordinate 26,251, forward strand.
CACATCGCGCTGTTTCCGGCCGACCAGGGTCTTCCGGGGACCTCTATGGTCAACTACCGCGCCGGCCAGGTCCGCGCCAACAACGCGATCGTCGGGCTCAACGGCGACCGCGAACTCAGCGTCTTTTGCGGGCAACCGTCGGGAACCGTCGACTTCATCCTCGACGTCGTCGGCAACTTCGACCGATTCTGTCGGGAGACCGGCGCTAGACTGCGAACGTGACAGCACTTTTCGGCGTCCTCCTGCTTCTTGCGACCTCCGGACCCCTCGACCTGTCCGTGCGGCCCGGCGGGGAGGACACCTTCACCACGATCGTGCGGGGCAGCGGCCGGGAGATGTCGCGGGGGGACTTCCGCGGCGCCCTCTCGCTGAACGGCTCTCCGGCGGAGATCGTGGTGGCCGGACGGGCGGAACGGTCGCCGGCGGGATGGAGCCTCCCCCTGACCCTCCGCTTCGCCGACGTCCCCGCGGACTGGGCGGACCGCTTCCAGCCGGCGTCCTTCCAGTACGTGCTCCGCGGCCGGGTGGCGGGGGAGCCGCCGGTCGAGTGGCGCGGCACGAAGCGCTGGGAGTCCGTCGGGATCGAAGGAGAAAACGATTCCGTTCGCCGTTTCGTGAAGCTGCAGTCCCTGGAAGTCGTGGAGCTCTCGTTTCTCGAGAGCGAAGCGCTGGCGATCGTGGCCGTGCGCAACCCGTTTTCGTTCCCGCTGAAGATCGCGTCTACCCGGTACCGCCTGCAGGCGAGTGGCCGCGAGGTGGGGGAAGGAGCGACGCGGGGGATGCTGCTCCGACCGTTGCGAGTCAGCGCGCTCTCGCTCCCCATCGGGCTGGACCACGGAGCGCTCGTGGCGGCGGCCGGCCGCGCGGTCCTCTCCGGGGGGCGCGTCGACGCGCGCCTTCGCGGCGACCTGACAATCCGGCTTCCCCGAGGCGACTTGACGGTCCCGATCGATCTCGCCGGAGACCTCTCGGTCCGCCCATGAGCGGCAGCGCGGAGGACTACCGCCACCTGCGCGTGGCGCGCGAGGGTCCCGTCGCGCGGGTCCGGCTGGCCCGCCCCGCGGTCCGCAACGCCTTCGATGAGACGCTCATCGCCGAGCTGACCCGCGTTTTCCTCTCTTTCGTGGACGACGCGGAGACGCGCGTCGTGGTCCTGACGGGGGACGGCCCGATCTTCTGCGCCGGGGCCGACGTCGAGTGGATGCGCCGGGCGGGAAGCTTCTCCCGCACGGAAAACGAGACCGACGCCGAGCGCATGGCCGGGATGCTCCGGGCGATCGACACGTGTCCCCGGCCGGTCATCGCGGCGGCCCACGGGGCGGCGATCGGAGGCGGTGTCGGTCTGCTCGCTGCCGCGGACGTCGCTTTCGCCGCGGAGGGCACGGTCTTCTCGCTGGCGGAAGTGAAGCTGGGCATCCTGCCGTCGGTCATCTCCCCGTTCGTGATCCGTTCGATCGGAGTCCGTCAGGCCCGGCGCCTCTTTCTGACCGGCACGCGCTTCGACGCGGAAGAAGCTCGCCGGATCGGGCTCGTCCACGCCGTGTCCCCGGCCGACGGCCTCGAGGAGCTGTGCCGCCGGGAGATCGAGGCGCTCCTCTCGTCGGCCCCCGAGGCGGTCCGGACCGCCAAGAAGCTCATCGCCGAAGTCGCCGGGCGGAGCCCGGAGGAAGCGATGCCGCTGACCGTTCGCACCATCGCCGAGCGCCGGGCCTCGGAGGAGGCGCGCGAAGGGCTTTCCGCGTTCCTCGAAAAGCGGCCGCCGTCCTGGGCCCCTCCGAGAAGCTAGTTCGGGGGCTCCGTCTCGGCCGGGGGCGATGCGGCCGGGCCGGGCGGCGTCGCGGCGGCGGCCGCGTCGGCCAGCGGAGTCTCCGCCGGCGTGGCGGGCGGGACGGGCGCGGGTCGCAGGGCGGCCTCGTCGGCGAACTCGTGGCGGCAGAAGTAGCACTTCACCTTGACGCCGGGGCCTTCGTCCGGCCTCCAGGCAAAGAAGACCTTTCCGCAGTTGGGACAGACGAGACGCTGCTGCTGTCCGGGAATCCCGCCCTCGATCGACACGCGGCCTCCCTGAAAACGCGGGCGAGCATACCGGCCGCGCCGCGGCTTGTCATTAGAATCCCGGAAAAACGGAAGGAGAACGGATGAAGAAGCTCGGTGCGCTCGCCGTCGGTGCGGCCTGTCTTCTGATCCCGCTGCGCCTCTCCTCCGCTCAGGATCCCGCCGCGGCCACCGCCGCGAGCGCCCCGGCCTCCTCCCCGCTCGTCGCGGAAGTCCTCGGGCCCCGTTCGCGCCTCGACGAGGACCTGCGGGTGCTCACCGACGAGATCGGCGGGCGGATCACCGGAAGCGCGGGCTACGAGAAGTCGCTGCGCTGGGGACAGGACGCTTTTCGGCGCGCCGGCGTGGACTCCGTGAACCTCGAGCCCTATGACGCGCCCGCGAGATGGGAGGCCGGGTCCGCTTCCGCCATGCTGGTCGAGCCGGCGCAATTTTCCGTGAGCGTCGTTTCCTTCGGGCTGGCCCCGTCCACCCAGGGCGCTCTCACCGCGCCCCTCGTGGACGCCGGCGAAGGAAGACCGGCCGACTTCCGGAACCTGGGCAGCAAGGCGAAAGGCGCGATCGCCCTGATTCGGTCGAATCCGATGTCGACCTTCGCGGATCTCTTCGCGGAATACCTGGCCGGCCCCGCGATGGTGAAGGCCGCCGCCGACAGCGGCGCGGCCGCGATCCTCTACATCTCCACCCGCCCGCGCACGCTCCGGTACCGGCACATGAACAGCTGGGACGGACACCTCGCCCCGCTGCCGATGGCCCAGGTCGCGCGCGAGGACGGGCAGCGCCTGCTGCGGCTTCTCGAGAAGCACGGGGCGGCGAAGCTGACGCTCGACCTTCGCAACCGCGTCGGGGGTCCGTGGCGCCCGCACAACGTGGTCGCCGAGATCCGGGGATCCGAAAAGCCCGACGAGGTCGTGCTCCTCGGGGCGCACCTCGACGCCTGGGACCTCGGCACGGGAGCTCTGGACAACGGCGTGAACTGCGCTCTCGTCGTCGAGGTGGCGCGCGCCCTCGCCGCGGGCCCGCGCCCGCGGCGGACCGTTCGTTTCGTCCTCTTCACCGGGGAGGAGACCGGCCTCCTCGGCTCTCGCGGATACGTCGCCGCGCACCGGGACGAGCTCGACCGTCACGTCGCCGCCGTCATCCACGACATCGGGGACGGAAGGATCCGGGGTTACTACGACAACGGCCGTCCCGAGCTCGCGCCGGCCGTGCGGCGAATCCTCGCTCCCGTCGCGGCGTGGGGCGCCGACGGAACCAAGGACGAAGCCCTGCTCGGCACGGACAACTTCGACTTCCTTCTCGAGGGCATTCCCAACTTCGTGGCCGACCAGGAAACGGAGAAGTACCTGCCCGAGTACCACGCCGAGTCCGACACCTACGACAAGGTGGATTTGCGCGAAGCGCGCATCAACGCGGCGATCGCCGCGGTCATGGTGTCCGGCCTGGCCAACGCCGAGGCTCCCGTCGGCCGGCGGCAGTCGCGGGCCGAAGTGGCCGCCGTCCTGCAGAAGGGAGGGCTCGACGCGCAGATGAAGACGTACGGTCTCTGGGCGGACTGGGAGAACGGCCGTCGGGGCCGGAGCGCGCGACCGGGCCGATGATCCGCCGTCTCCTGATCGCCAACCGCGGCGAGATCGCGGTCCGCATCGCCCGCACGGCGCGGGAGATGGGGATTTCCCCGGTCGGCGTCTTCGCCGAGTCCGACGCCGGCGGCTTCCATCTTCGGACGATGGAACGAATCGTCTCGCTCGGGCCCGGTCCTCCGTCCGACACCTATCTCTCCATCCCGCGCCTCCTCGAGGCGGCGCAGAGCGGCGGCGCCGACGCGGTGCACCCGGGGTACGGGTTCCTTTCGGAGAACGCCGCCTTCGCCCGCGCAGTCGAGCTCGCGGGGCTGACGTGGGTGGGTCCCTCCGCCGAGGCGATCGATGAAATGGGAGACAAGCTCCGGGCCCGGGCGCGCATGGCGGCCGCGGGCGTTCCCGTGGTGCCCGGTTCGGCGGAATCGGTCGCCTCGGATTCCCGGATGCTCGATCAGGCGCGGCAGATCGGCTGGCCCGTGCTCGTGAAAGCGGCCGCGGGAGGCGGCGGCAAAGGGATGTTGCGCGTGAACCGCGAGGAAGAGCTCTTTCCCGCGCTCGCCGAGGCCCGGCGCGTCGCCGGGGCGGCCTTCGGCGACGAGAGCCTCTACCTGGAGAAGTTCTTCGATCGGCCGCGGCACATCGAGTTCCAGATCTTCGGCGACGCCGCGGGCAGCGTTCTCCATCTCTTCGACAGGGAATGCAGCGTCCAGCGGCGCCACCAGAAGATCGTCGAGGAGACGCCCAGCCCGGCGCTCGACGCCCCGCTGCGGCGGCGCATGGGGGAGGCGGCGGTGGAAGCCGCACGGGCGGTCCGGTACGTTGGCGCGGGGACCGTCGAGTTCCTCCTCGATGACCGGCGGAACTTCTACTTTCTCGAGATGAACACGAGGCTGCAGGTCGAGCATCCGATCACGGAGGAGACGCTGGGCATCGACCTCGTGCGATCCCAGCTCGAAGTGGCCGGCGGGGGGCGCATCCCCGACGGCTGGGCCCGGCTGACGCCGCGCGGGCATGCGATCGAAGCGCGCCTCTATGCCGAGGACCCCGTGGAGTTCCTGCCGCGCTCGGGCGAGATCCTCGACTACGTCGAGCCTTCGGGACCCGGGATCCGCGTGGATTCCGGCGTGGCACGCGGCTCGCGCGTCGGGCTCGAGTACGACCCCCTCCTGGCCAAGCTCGTGTCCGCCGCGCCCGACCGGCCGGCCGCCATCCAGCGGATGCTCCGGGCGGCCAAGGACTGGGTGGTCCTCGGAGTCGAGACGAACCTCCCGCTGCTCCGCGCCGTCCTGGAGTCGGATTCCTTCGGCTCCGGCCGGTATGCGACCGACCTGGTCCCCTCCCTCCTCCTCGACGGCCCGCCGGCTCCGCCGCCCGCCGCCTGGATCGCGGCCGCGCTGGCGATGGCCGCGTCATCCCCCGCGGAAACCGGCCCGGCCGGTCCGCCCGACCCCTGGAACGAGCCGAGCGGCTGGAGGGGAGGCGCGTGAAGCTCGCCTGGAACGGTGTGGCTCGCGAAGTCCGGATCGAGGGCGCGGCCGCTCTGCTCGACGGCGAGCGCATCGCCGTCCGGCCGATGTTCGAGAGAAACGAGCTCGTCGCGCTGGAGATCGACGGCGTCCTGTTGCCCGTCCGCGTCGTCCGCCAGGGCGCGGAGGCGCTCGTCTGGTGCGCGGGGGACGTCTTCCGGATCGAGACCGCCGGGAGACGCCGGGGGCGCGCCGCCGAGCACGAGGGCGACCTGCTCGCGCCGATGCCGGGGCGCGTCCGCCGCACGCTCGTCGCTCCCGGAGACGCCGTCACCCGCGGACAGGTCGTCCTGATCCTCGAGGCGATGAAGATGGAGCATGCGATCCGCGCGCCCCGCGACGGCGTCGTGACCCGGCTCGCCCATGCCGAAGGGGATCTCGTCGAGGCGGGCGCGGCGCTGGCGGAAGTCACGGCGCAGCCGTCATAATCCCGCCGCATGGAAGAGGGGACGGACCTTCCGATCCAGCGTCCGGAGCTTCCGGAGCGAGTCACGGTCTACGAGGTCGGCCCGCGCGACGGCCTCCAGAACGAGGCGGAGACCCTGCCGCCCGACGTGAAGGTCGGCTTCATCGACCGGCTGACGGAGGCCGGCCTTCCCGCGATCGAGGTGGGATCCTTCGTTTCGCCCCGCGCCATCCCGCAGCTCGCCGACACCGGGGAGGTCTTCCGCCGGATCCACCGAGCGAGCGGCGTGCGGTATCCCGTTCTCGTCCCGAACCTGCGGGGCCTCGAGCGGGCGATGGCGGCGGGGGTCTCCGAGATCGCGGTGTTCACCGCGGCCTCCGAGACGTTCAACCAGCACAACATCCATGCGGGCGTGGACGAATCGATCGAGCGCTTCCGGCCGGTCGTGACGCGGGCACAGGAGGAGAAGATCCGGGTCCGCGGCTACGTCTCGACGGCCTTCGTCTGCCCCTACGAGGGGCAGATCGCGCCGGATGCCGTGCGCGAGGTCGTACACAAGCTGCTCGACCTTCCCGTGGACGAAATCTCCATCGGCGACACGATCGGCGCGGCGACGCCGGCGGACGTCTACGAGGTCGTCGAAACGCTCTACGACTCCGGGGTTCCCCGCGGCGTGCTCGCGCTCCACTTCCACGACACGCGGGGAACGGCCCTGGCGAACGTCTACGCCGGGCTCGAATGCGGCATCACGACGTACGACGCGTCGGCGGGAGGCCTCGGGGGCTGCCCCTACGCGCCGGGCGCGTCGGGAAACCTGGCCACGGAGGACCTGCTCTACCTGCTCGAAGGGCTGGAGATCGAGACCGGGGTGTCCCTGTCCAAAGTCGTCGAGGCCTCCCGGTACCTCTCGGAAGCTCTCGGGCGGCGCCCGCCGGGCCGGTACCTCGCCGCCGTGTGGCCGACCGGCGTCGAAGAGCCCTCGCTGCGCGGTTCGTGACGGCCGCCCGGAACGGCCTGCGAAAGGGCCCCCGGCTGCAGCTTCCCGATTGACAGCGCGGTGGATCGCGTGTAACTTTTTGACCAGCAGAACCTTAATTCATGGCCAAGAAAATCCTTCTGGCTGACGACAGTCTCACGATTCAGAAGGTCGTCGAGCTGACGTTCTCCGACGGGGACTACGACCTGGTCTGTGTCTCCAATGGGCAAAAAGCGCTCGACAAGGTGCGCGACGACCGCCCCGACCTGATCCTCGCCGACGTCGTCATGCCCGAAAAGAACGGCTACGAGGTGTGCGAGGCGATCAAGGGAAACCCGGCGACCGCCCGGATCCCCGTCGTGCTCCTTTCGGGCACTTTCGAGCCATTCGACCGGGAGCGCGCGGAGCGCATCGGATGCGACGCGATCGTCTCAAAGCCCTTCGACTCGCAGCAGCTGATCTCGCAGATCGAGGGCCTGCTCGGAAAAGCCCGGGCCGAGATGCCGGAGCCGGAGACGCGCTCCGAGCCGGATGCGCGGGCCGGGAGCTCCCAGGCCTCCGAGCGGGCCCCCTTCGACGCGGGCTTCACTTCCGAGGATTTCACCGCGTCGATTCGCGTCAGCCCGCGTCCGGAACGGTTCGATCC
>JBHENW010000220.1:0-3588 GCA_046261875.1 Thermoanaerobaculia bacterium
GGCGTACACGAGCGCGAGGCCGCGGTAGGGGCGCCAGCGCTCCGCGAAGTCGCGCATCTCGCGTTCCGTGACCCGCTCGGGATGGCCGAGCAGCCGGGTCGCCAGGTACTTGACGACCCCCAGGTCGCCTCCCGGGAAGATGTCCGCCCGCCCCTGCCCGCGCAGGAGGCCGATCTCCGCCGTCCATGCCCCAACGCCCTTGATCTCGACGAGGCGGGCGATGGCCTCGTCGTCCGGCAGGCCCGCGATCGCGGCCTCCGAGAGAGCGCCCGTGGCGAACGACTCGGCGAGGCGCATCACCGTCCCCGCCTTGGCCCCGGACAGCCGGAACCCGCGAAGCGTTCGAAGGCGTTGCGCCGCGATCCGCGCCGGCGACGGAAACGCCACGAACGTCTCACCTCCGAAGCGCGCCTTGCGACCGAAGGCGAGCGCCAGCTCGCGCCGCATGTCGTAGGCGAAGACGAGGCTGACCTGCTGCGAGAGCACCGCCGTCACGAGAGCCTCCCAGAGCGAGGCCGTTCCCGCGACGCGGAGCCCGCGGAAATGCCGGAGCGGCCGGGACAGAAGAGGGTCGTCGCGGAAGGCGCGATAGAACGGTCGGACGTCCGGGCCCGCGCCGAGGCCGACTGCGACGAGCCGCTCAGCGGCGCAACGCGCGTCGAGGCTCCGCGCCGCCTCGCCGCGCAGAGAGACGGAAAGCGCCGGCTTGCCGACGGGACCGGTCTGCCGAACGGTCACCAGCAGACCGCCGTGGCCGACGGCCAGCAGCCGCCGGTATGTCCGCCCGTCGAACCGATCGATCACTTCCGGCCATCGCCTGAAGCGGGACGCCGTCAGCGCGAGCGCGTAGGGCGGAGAGGGGCGGTAGAGGAAGCGCGCGGCCGGATCGGGCCTTCCGGCCGCTATCGGTTTTCCCACCAGTAGGGGGGACGCCGGGTGGTGCCGCCGACCTCGGTCAGGGTCGCCGCGTCATAGGCGCGTCCGTTGACGATCGTGTACAGGACCTTCTCACTCTGTCGGATGTCCTGGAGGGGGTTGCCGTCTACCACGATGAGGTCGGCGAGCTTGCCCGCTTCGATCGTCCCGAGCTCTTTCTCCATGCCCAGGTACGCCGCCCCCCGGATCGTCCCGCATGCGAGCGCTTCGTGGGGCGTCATGCCTCCCTGCACGAACATCCAGAGCTCCCAGTGGGCGCCCAGACCCTCGCGCTGGCCGTGGGCTCCCACCTGAATGGAGACCCCGGCGTCGTGGAGCTGCTTGACCACGCGCGCGTTGTTGATGTGGTTGAAGTCGTCGTCGGCTGCCATCGGGCGGCGGCGGGCCCGTGGATCCAGGACGAAGGGCGGCACGAAGCGCTTCAGGCGCTCGTGCTCCCAGACCTTCGACTGCTGGTACCAGTAGTTCTCGCCCCACAGCCCTCCGTACCCGACCACGAGCGTCGGCGTGTAGCCGACCTTCACCTTCGGCCAGACCTGCAGGACGTCCTTGTAGACCCGGGGCACCGGGATCGAATGCTCGATGCCCGTGTGGCCGTCGACGACCATCGTGAGGTTGTGCTGGAAGAGCGACCCGCCCTCGGGAACGACGAGCATGTTCAGCTCACGCGCCGCCGCGAGGATCTGCTGACGCTGGTCGCGACGCGGCTGGTTGTAGCTCTTTACGCTGAACGCGCCCGCCGTCTTCATTCGCCGCAGGTGCGAGCGCGCGTCCTCGAGGGTGTCCACCTCCGCCTTGATGTCCCCCCCGGCGCCGTAGAGGATGGTGCCCGTCGAGAAGATGCGCGGGCCCCGGATGAGGCCCGCCCGCGCCATCTCGCTCGCGGCGAAGATCTCGGACGTCGTGTGCGAAGGGTCGTGCACCGTCGTCACCCCGAAGGCGAGGGCGCCGTCCGTCACCCAGTTCTGTTGCGGGACGATGCCCTGGCCTCCCATCGCGCCGTGCCAGTGCACGTCGATGAGGCCGGGCAGCACCGTCTTTCCACTCACGTCGAGGACGCGGGCTCCGGCGGGCACCGGGACCCGGGCCCTCGGTCCGACCGCGCGGATGCGGTTCCCCTCCACGACCACGACACCGTCCTCGAGGATCTCGGCGCCTTTCATGGTCACCACGCGCCCTCCCACGAGCGCCATGACGCCCTTGGGAGCCGCCGCGGCCGTCTCGAATCCGATCGGGGTTCCCGAGGCGGCGGGCTCCGGCAGCTTCTCCGGCGCGCCGGCGAGGAAGGAGAACGCCTCCCGCAGGGGGCGCTTGTACAGCTCGGGCCCGAGCGCCCAGAAGAGAGCGCCGCTATCGCCGGACCAGTGCAGGTACTCCCCGGCGTCGCGCGACACCCGCGTGACCGGCATCGCCTTGCTCTTCGGTCCGACCTCGACCCTCTTTCCGGTGCGCGCGAACGGCGTGACGAACGCGTTGAAGCGCTCCTGGAACGCCAGCCACTTCTCGTCCGGCGAGATCCGGAACTCCGTGGCGTTTTCGCTGACGGCGTGCTCGCGCTCCTCGGCTCCGTCGATGCCGACGCTGGCGAAGACGCGCTTGTCGTCCTCGCGCTGCTCGCGGCTCGCCTCGGTCTCCTCGTACTTCGTGAAGAAGACCCGGTCGTTGTCCGCTCCGAACTGCGGCGCGAAGCCCTCCCGGACGATCCGCTTGCTCTTGCCACCGGCGGCGGGGACGACGTAGAGACCGGGGTCGAAGCCCCAGTCGGAGGTGAGCAGGAACCCCCCCGTGTCCTTCCGGTACACGATCCGCGAGCCGTCCGGCGAGAAGACCGGCTCGCGGTAGATCCCCGGGCGATCGGTCACGGTCCGCCCCTCGCCGCCCCGCGCGGCTGCGATCCGCACCGAGCCGCCGTCTTCGTCGTCCCACGTGACGTAGACGATCGACCTTCCGTCCCGCGAGAACGAGGGATAGAGCTCGAAGTGATCGTCCTGTCGGGTCAGCCGCCGCGCGGCGCCCTTCAGGTCCCGGACCCAGACGTGGCCGAGCGCCTCGTAAACGGTCTGATCGCCCTTCGGCGAGACCCCAACCCAGCGCAGCGTCCTCACAGAAAAGCGCTCGGAGGCGACGGGGACCGGAGACCGTACGGCTTCAGCCAGCTTGCGCGTGCCGCGAACCCGGAAGGGAATCACCGACTCCCGGCCCGTCTCGCGCTCCACCCGGTGGATCTTGCCTCCCGCCCACAGGACCACTGATCGGCTGTCCGGCGTCCACGCCATGCCCGGATACACGCCGTGGATCGCCCACGTCTCCTGCATGTCGCGCTCGAGGCCGTCCCAGAGACGCCGCTCCCGGCCCGACTCCAGGTCCTTCGTGAAGAGGGCCGTCCGGGAGCCCACGCGGCGCACGAAGGCGAGCCACCGGCCGTCCGGCGACGGCGTGGGGCGGAACGATCCGCCGGATCCCGTGACGAATCGCTCCGCCCGCGCCGTGACGCGGTCGAGGCGCTGGATAACGTAGATCTCCCCGTAGGGATCCTTGTTGTACTGAAACGTCCTGCCCGGCGACACGTCCTGGCTGTAATAGAGGTAGCGTCCGTCGGGCGAGAAGGCGGGCTCGCCGAGATCCTTCTGCTCGTTGGGCCTCTTGATCATC
>JBHENW010000221.1:0-10793 GCA_046261875.1 Thermoanaerobaculia bacterium
CCGTAGCAACAGTCCGTTCCGTAACTTTGGCGGAAACTATTTTTCGAAGGAGGTGGCTCATGCGAAAGAACCTGCTCATGGTTTCCCTCGCGGCGTGCTGCGCAATCGTTCTCTCGAGCTCCGTCGCCCTGGCCGGCGACAATTGGCTGGGCACCTGGAAACTCGACCTCGCGAAATCCAAGTACAGCCCGGGGCCGGCGCCCAAGAGTCTCACGCTGAAGTTCGAACCGACGCGGGGCGGGATCAAGTTCACGGGTGCCGGTGTCGGCGCCGACGGCAAGGCAACCCACAGCATGTTCTCGTCCAGGTTCGACGGCAAGGAGGTCCCGTACCAGGGCAATCCGGACGCCGACACGGCCTCACCCAGGAAGATCGACGACAACAGCTACAGCAACACCTGGAAGAAAGGCGGGAAGGCGACAATCACGGCGAAGGTCGTGGTCTCCGCCGACGGCAAGACCATGACCATCACCCAAACTGGAACGAACGCGAAGGGCGAGGCCGTGAACAACACGATCGTGTACAACAAACAATAGAACCGCCTTTTCCAACCGGCTTGCCCCGGTCGCGGCGCGAGGAGTCTCCCGAACGTCGCTCGCACTTGTCGGGACCTGCCGATGCCACCGTCCCTCCCCCCGTCGCGGCGCGAGTAGTCTCCCGAGGGGACCGAGGGAGGAGGCTCGCGCCGCGGGAGGCGGAGCGCCAGCGAGGCGCAGCCGAGCAAGCGGAGCCGACGTGGGAGGAGCCTCGCGCCGCGGTAGCGGTAGCGAGCGAAGCGACCAGTGGGGCGGTCGAGCCCGCATCCGGGCGAGCCGCCCCACGGTGCGCCAGCAGGCCGCGAGCGAGCGAACGCTACTGGGGCGTCGGCGTCGGCCGGAAGCCGCCGATGTAGGGAGGACGCGTATCGCCCGTTACCGGCGGGAGCTCCTCTTCCGAAGGGGTGACCTCGTATTCGGGCGCAGGCGGTGCCGCCGAATCGGCGGGAGCGGGCGGCGGCGCCGGAGCGGCCACCCGTGGCGGGCTCGTCTGCGGGACGGAGATGGGCGGAGCGCTCGGAGCGTCGGCGACCGGTTCCGGCGTGGCCGGGTCCTCGACCTCGTCGGACCAGATCGGCTGGTCCACGGGCGGCCAGACGGCCGGCTGCCCGTTGCCGTAGGCGTGCGAGCCCGCGAGGGCGGCGGACGCGAGGTCGCGGTCGTAGTTGACGAGCGACGCCCGATCCACGAGGCGGCTGTCGATGATCAGCGGGTTGATCCGGGGATCGCGCATTCCGGGATCCAGCCGCAGCGCTTTGGCGTACTCCGACACCGCCGACTTCTCCCATCCGCGCTTCTCGTAGAGGCGCCCGAGGCGGAAGTGGGAATGCGGGAACCCGGGCTTTCGCGCGATGGACTTCTTGTACGCCGCCATGGCGCGCACGGTCTTGCCCTCCGCTTCGTGGAGCAGGCCGAGGTTGTACGCGGCGAGGAACTCTTCGCGGTCGAGCTCGAGCGCCTTCTCGTACTGTTCACGCGCCTGCTCGGAAAACCGCCTCTCCGCCAGGAGGTTTCCGAAGTCGTTGCGCAGCGACGCGGACTCGGGGTCCGCCGCGACGAGGCGCTCCTGCGCGAGGATCCGGTCGTCCAGCGGCTTCCCCGCGACGAGGTACTTCCGGTAGAAGGGAGTCTGGGGTCCCTTCTCCTTCTTACGCCCCCCCGACGCGAGCGCCGTCACTCCGAGCAGCCCGATCCCTATGGCCAGCGCCGCAGCCAGCCGCCGCAGAAGAGGTGGCATCATTTTTTCCCTCCGGTAGAGCGGCGGCGCGCCACGAGGCGCACACGCCCCTCCCGCTCGGCCACGTCAAAGACGATCTCTCCGTCCCCGAGGCGGCTGCGCAGCTTTTCGCGCTCGCGCTCCAGCGTCTCGACGAACTGCTCGTAGCGATACGCTCCCACGTTCTCCCCGTGTTCTTTCTTGGCCGTGATGTAGCGGTCGAAGAGGGCCCGCTCCGCGGACCGGTCCTCCCGGAGAGGCTTTACGGAGCCGGAGCCCGGAGCGTTGAGGCCCGCCGGGGCGTGCGGCGGCGCCGGGTCGTGGCCGGAAGAAGAGAAATGGCCGTAGAGGCCGGGGCGGCGGCCGGCTTCCTTTTCCTCCTGCAGCCGATCCCAGCGTTCGCGCAGCGCGTTGTAGCGGCCCTGGAGGGTGGCGAAACGGTAATGGTCGGCGGCCGCGTCGGAGGCGGACGCCGTCAGCTCCCGGATCATCTGCTCCACGTGCTTCCGGCTCTCGACCGGGGGCCGGGACACGTTGCCGTAGAGAAACGCGTCGTACTCGGCGCCGAGGCGCCGGATGGCCTCTTCCAGCACGTGGAGCTCACGGTCCCAGGGCACGGACCTATAGTACGGGACGGGTCTGGAGGCGCAAACGCGTGAGCCGTAAGCCGGGAACCACGAGCAGCAGAAGCGTCGGCGGGGGGACGGCCGGTGTACGGCGGCCTCCCTCCATGGATGCCCTGCTTTCCTCCGAGCAGGCCCGGGAAATGGCGACGCGATACGGCCGGGAAGGCGTCAAGCACGCGCTCCGAGAGAGCATCGCCGCCGGCGCGACGCAGGCCGAAGAGCTCCTGGAGTCGGCGGGCGCGTCCCTGGCGCGCCGGTTCGCGCCATCCCTGCGCGGGGTGGTGAACGCCACGGGGATCCTCCTGCACACCAACCTCGGCCGGGCGCCCCTCTCCGGCCAGGCCGGGGAGGCCCTGCTCGGAGTGGCCGAGGGTTACTCGACTCTGGAGCACGACCCGGAGACCGGCGGCCGGGGGCGGCGGCAGGACCACGTGCGCGGCCTCGCGCGGGCCCTGTTCGGCGCCGGCGACGCGCTCGCCGTCAACAACAACGCGGCGGCGGTCTTCCTCGCGCTCGCCGCCCTCGCGCGCGGACGAGGCGTGCTCATATCGCGCGGCGAGCTCGTCGCGATCGGAGGCTCCTTCAAGATCCCCGAGATTCTCGAGGCCTCGGGCGCGCGGCTGGTCGAGGTCGGAACGACGAACAGGACGGCGCTCGAGGACTACCGCAAAGCGCTTTCGCCGGACATCGCGCTGCTGCTGTCGGTGCACCCGTCCAACTACGAGATCCGCGGCTACGCCCGCCGAACCGATCCGCGGGAACTGGCGACGCTCGCGCGCGAGGCCGGCATACCGTGGCTCCATGACCAGGGGACCGGTTGCGTCGTTCCGCTCGATGAGTTCGGTGTGACGGGCGAGACGACCGTTTCGGAATGCCTGGCCTGGGGCGCGGACCTCGTCACCTTCTCGACCGACAAGCTCTTTTCGGGTCCGCAGGGCGGACTGATCGTCGGGCGCCCCGACCTCGTCGCGGCGCTCGCCTCCCATCCGATCGCCCGCGCAGTGCGTCCCGGCAAGCTCTCGCTCGCTCCGCTCGCAACGACCCTCATGGCCTGGAGCACCGGCCGCTGGCGTGAGCTTCCGATCTACCGGGCGGCCGCGGAGAGCCTCGAGAACCTGGAGGCGCGCGCAGAGCGCATCCGGGAGCTGGTGGAGCCGGGGGACGGCCCGAGCGGACTTGCAGTGGAGACAGTCGCTTCGGAAGCCATGTTCGGCGGGGGCACGAGCCCGGAAAAGCGGTTACCCTCGCGGGCGCTGTCGGTCCGACGGGAGGGGCTTTCCGCGGACGGCCTCGCGGCGCGCCTGCGCGCCCATCCCGTCCCCGTGCTGGGGCGGATCGAGAACGGCCGGTTCCTGCTCGACCTGCGGACGATCCTGCCCGGGCAGGAAAAAACGGTCGCGCAAGCCGTCCGGTCTGCGGCGACGGATCGGATGCCATAATCGGGCGATGAGGTTTCGGCGCGTCGGAGCCGCGGTCGCGATGTCTCTGCTGCTTCTGATCGGAAAGGCCGGATGCACCAGGAAGGAGGCCGCGCGCCGGGGCGCCCCGCGGACGCCCACGATGGGTCACGGCTACACGCCGCTCCCGGCTCCCGCCACCCCGACGTTCGTGCCGGGGCTCCCCACTCCGCCGCCGGATTTGCCAGGGTAAAGACGAGGTCGAGAGGCGTCGACGTCCGACTTCCGACTTCCGACGCCCGATTTACGACTTACGATTCTTCCAGCGAGTGCTCCCTCAGCTTCGCCTCGAGACGTCTGGGCGAAAGACCGAGGGCCTGCGCGGCGGCCGTGCGGTCCCAGCGCACCTCTTCGAGCGTCCGCACGAGCCATAGCCTCTCCGCCGCGCGGGCGGCCCGCTCGCGCACTTCCTCCAGCGTCTCGCCGGGAGCCGGCGGCGCCGGCGAAGGGTTCTCCGGGGCGAGGCGCAGGTGGCGCTCTTCGATCACGCCGTTCTCCGACAGGATGATCGCGCGCTCGAGGCAGTTGCGCAGCTCGCGCACGTTGCCCGGCCACTCGTAAGCGCGCAGCCGTTCACGCGCCGGCCCTTCCAGGCGCAGAGGCTTCTTGCCGAGCTCGTTCGGCAAGTGCGCGAGGAACCAGTCCACGAGGGGATCTACGTCTTCCGGCCGCTCCCGGAGGGGAGGGATGCAGATCGGAAAGACGCGGACGCGATAGTAGAGGTCGTCCCGAAAGCTCCCCTGCGCGACGAGCTTCTCAAGAGGGCGGTTCGAAGCGGCGATGATGCGGACGTCCACCTGGATCGGTGCGGTGCCCCCGACCCGGTGGAAGGATTTTTCCTGCAGGACGCGCAGGAGCTTCCCCTGCGTCGCCGGCGTGAGCTCGGCGATCTCATCCAAAAAGACGGTCCCCCCGTCGGCCAGCTCGAACTTGCCAAGCCTCCGCGCCGTGGCGCCGGTGAATGCGCCGCGCTCGTGGCCGAACAGCTCGCTCTCGAGCAGGGTGTCGGGGATCGCCGCGCAGTTGATCGCGACGAACGGGCGCTGGCGCCGCGTGGAGAGGAGATGGATCGCCCGGGCGAAGAGCTCCTTGCCGGTCCCGCTCTCCCCTTCCAGCAGGACGGTCGCGTCGGTCCCCGCGACTCGCTCGGCCTCTTTCTGCACCGCTTTCAAGGGCGCAGAGCCGCCCACGATCGCAGGCATCAGCCGGCTCTGCGCGTCGGCGAAGAGAAGCGACTCGCGCTTCCCCATTCGCCTTTCCAGCCCGCGCGCGACGAGCAGCCGGAGAAGATCCGGGTCGACCGGTTTGGTGATGAAGTCCTCGGCCCCCCGCTTCATCGCTTCGACCGCGGTCTCGATCGATCCGAAAGCGGTCATGACCACGACGGGAAGCGTCGGGTCGACCGACTTCGCCGCGTCGAGCACCGCCAGCCCGTCGGAGCCGGGCAGACGCCAGTCCGTGAGCACGAGATCGACCCGGGTGCCGGAGCGCAGGCGCTCGACCGCCTCGGAACCGCTGGCCACACCGAGCACGCTCCAACCTTCCGCCGACAGCATCTCCTCGAGCATCTCGCGCAGAGAGTCTTTGTCCTCGGCGATCAGGATGGAGGGCATGGGGCTAGGTTAACTCCCCGGGCGGCAAGTCTCGTACGGGAGTCGGGATCGGAAGTCGAGACTCGATAGGTCGGAAGTCAGAGAAGGCAACCGACCTTCCGTCTATCGCCTCCCGACTCCCGGCTTATTGCGGCGGCTTGGGCTGCTGGTCGGCGCTCGCGGCTCCGGGTATGTAGCCGGACCTGCCGTCGGCGGGGGGCGAGAACGAGGCCGACGGCGGCGGCGCGGCGTAGAGGACCCCCTGGCCCGGAGGCGTTTGAGGCCGGGCCCGGTCCGGGCGCGCCGCGGCCGCGGCCGGGGCGGCCGCGTCCGGATTCTGAGAACCCGGAGCGGCGCTGGCGTTGCCTTCGCCGGCGGCCGTCGTCGTCCCTGCGGCTCCGGCAGCCGGCGCCGGCTGGGGCGGAGTCACGGCGTTCCAACGGGGCGCGAAGCGGAGCGAAGCCACGGGCTGCTCGCCGACCGGCAGGTTCGCGGTGAAGTTCACCGTCCGATGCGGCTCGATCGTGCCATTGGAAAGGCTGGCCTCGGCCGAAACAAAGACGAGTCCCTCCGCGTTGAGAGCCGAGATGGTGAGCCGGGAGGCGGTCGCCGTCGTTCCGCCGGCGTTGCGCAAACTGCCGCGAACCATCATCTGGCCGGCCGCCCGTTCCTGCGTGTAGTCGACGACCTCGAGCCGCCCGGCGCCCGAAGGAGATTCACGCTTCTCCTCCCCGGTCGGCGCGGCGACGGGAGACTCCACGTGATGCCCGACGTCGGCGTCGGTGACCCGGACGCGGGCCTTCGGGCGATCGCGCCCCGCGCGCGCCGCCTCGGCCGGGGAAGCGGGGGCAACCGCCACTTCGGCGGACCGCGGCGGCAACGCCGGGGCGGACTGCGCCACGGCCGTCGCTTCCCGGTCGATCTCCGCCACCGGCACGGAGAGGAGAGTCCCGTCCGCGCGGGTCAGAAGGGCATTGTTGCCCTGGCGGACCCACGGCTTCTTCAACTCGATGCGCGTCCCCCCGCGCAGCACGACGACCTCCGCGGCGATCGCCTGACTACCGACCAGCGCGAGGGCCGCTGACAGAAACATCATTCGTCTCATGGCTGCGGCTCCTTCCAGTTCTTCTTGATCGTTTGGACGGTCCCCTCGTGCCGCTCCTCGAGGGCGGACCCGTCACCGCCCAACAGAATCTCATGGATGTTTCCGAAAGCATCCGTCGCCTGGGTCTGCGAGCGCAGCCCCTCCCCGACGTCCTCGCGATAGTCCGCGAAGGTGCCCGTCGGCGAGTTGACGTTGTACCCGCCCGCGCCGCCGAGGAAGAAGAACCTGTACCGGAAGGAGCTCCCCTCCGTCGTGCACGGATTCGTCGAGTCGGGAGTGAAGGTGATGAGCGTCAGGTACCCCTCGACCGAGAGGGCGGCCGAAGTAGTTTTCTCGTTGGCCGACCCGAAATCGAGGTAGTAGCCCTCCGAGTCGTTCCCGGGTCCCGCCCCCTGCGGCGTCACCCCGCCGTTGGGGGTGATGTTGCGCAGGTCGGTCTCCGTGTACGTCGCGGTCTGACCCGAATCGATGACCATGTGGAAGCGGTTGACCGAGGCGTTGGGCCTCGCCAGCTCCGCGCGGTCGCCGGAGCCCCAGACGACCCCGAGCGTCGGCCGGAGTCCGCCCCCGAGGTAGATGATCGACGGCTCGTAGAAGACCGGCTGGGTTTTCTGCGTGGCGCTCGTCGTCGAATCATAGAGCAGGAACGGCGTGTAGGTGAGTTGCTCGTTGGGGAAGCTCCCGGTCAGGAGTCCGTTGTTGGCGGGCGTATCGACGCGCAGGTCGAGCCGCCACATGCGCCCGAGCTGATCGCCGAGATAAACCGCGTCGAGGAGACCGTCGTCGTCCCAATCGACCGCGGAGGGATGGGCGGGCATCGGAGCGAAAAGCACGTCGGCGTTCGCGCCGTCCTTGCCCTGGACCGCCTTGTAGATGATCTTCCCGGTCTCCACGTCCACGATGTAGATCGCCCGGCCCCGCGTCGCCGAGCGGAAGGGGGAGGAGGTCTCATCCGCTTCGATGATCGAGCCGCCGACGATCGGTTGCGTCGGGTCGTAGCGGAAGCCCGGGTCGTAGCCTCCGCCGAAGATGGCGACGTAGCGGTCCTCGAAAGCGTTCGCGCTGTTCTTGACCCGGATGCGGCCCATGACGGGCCGCGACCAGCTTTCGCCCATCGCGGCCTTTTTCGGGGCCGCGGGAATGGAGTGGCAGACCGCCGTCGAGTCGAAGCCGGCGGCGACGCGGTCGCAGTCGTCGGTCAGCTCCCAGCGCACCTCGGGATAGTTGGCGGTACAGCTCCCTCCGCCGTTGAGGCAGTCCGGGGCCTGGTCCTTCGGGGCGACCTTGTCTCCCGCGGCGTCGATCCGGTCGGGATGCGTGACGTCGAGGGCGTACACGTGCTGGCCCCCCTGGCGCAGGCTGCCCACGAGGAAGGAGCGCCAGACGCGGTCGCTCGCCGAGGGGGTCGCCGGCGAGCCGCTCAACACGGGATCCACGAAGACGTCGGCCGTGCCGAAGGATCCGTCGACGAAGTAGTCGGGCTTCGGCGGGAAGGAGAGGAGCTTGGGGAACTTGTCGCGCATGACCGCGCGCGGGGCGTACGCGAAGATCTCGCGGCCGGAGCCCACGTCGTGCGCGTTGGGGATGTCGCGGCCGTAGACGCCCGCGTCCACCGCATGGAGGAACCCGTCGTTGGAGCCCACGAAAAGGACCTTGCGCCGTTTGCTGTGGAGCAGGGAGAAGGCGCCGTACGGCTGACCGGGCCGCGGCTCCAGGTTCAGGGAAAGGTACTGGAAGTATCGGGGCGTGTTCAGAACCACGGCCTCGGAGTGGAAGATGTCGCCGAGCTTGTGCGGGTACCCCTTGGGATTGGAGCCTCCGTCCGTCCGCACCTGCGGCGGCTCGCCCGGGGCCGGAGCGTCGTCCTGGAAGAAGTACGAATAGCGCTGCTGCTCCCCGGCGCCGGGGCCGATGACCGGTCCGGGCGGACGCACTCCGGGCAGGTTGAGGACCTCGTCGCGGCTGCCCGAGCCGCTCGTGATGCCGCCGCGCAGGAAGTGGACCACTCGCTGCGCGCGGACGTTGTCCGGCGCCGAGAGCGGGCTGAGACCCATCGAGGAGACCAGCGACGGAGCGCAGGGGTTCACAGGGCAGATGAAGTCCTGCCGTGCGAGCGGCACGCCCGAGCCGTCCGCCCAGATCATCTTGCGCCCGCGCCAGACCTCGAACTGCACGTTGTTCGCGGCCGGATTGAGTCCGGAGTCCGGAGGCACCGGCGCCAGGCTGCCCGCCCCGAGGTTGGCGACCGGGTCGGTGTAACCGAGGGTGCGCGCCAGGTTCCAGAGGGGCTTGCGATCGAGCTCGGCCGCCGCGTTCGGATCCGTCTCGTCGGGGAACCGGCCGCTGCCCGGGATCGGCGTGACGGTCGGGGTCACGGTCGGACCCCCGGGCGTCACCGTGGGGGGCGGCGTCGAGGCGACCGCGGTCACGACCGGGATGTTTCCGGTGGCCGGATCGAGCTTGTAGGCCTTCAGCGAGCCGGCCCAGATGGACCACTGCGCGAAGCTGCCGTCCTCCGTCTCGTGGCTGGGGATGACTGCGCCGATGTGCGCCGCGTCGCCGGTTCCCGCCGCGAACGCCGGAACGCTCGGCGCGGCGAAGAAGTTGGCCGTGCGCTTGAAGTTGAGGATGCTCGTCAGCGCGTCGACGAGGTCGTCCCGGTTTTCGGCTCCGAAGACGCGTCCGTTGTCGTTGGACGGGTCGCCGTCGTTGGTGAAGTTCATGCAGGTCAGGCGCGGGTCGGTCGGATCGAGACCCATCGCCACGACGTTGACCGGGATCCCGGTCGTGCGCACCCCGCTGCCAGGGATGGCGGCCGCGATCGCCCGGTTGACCGGGTCGGGCAGCGCCACGTCGCGCAGGTCGCCGGCGGCTCCGAACCCGGTGGGACCGCCGTTGCACGGGTTGGACCGGCATTCGTCCACGCCGTCGGTGATGAAGACGATGATGTAGTCGCGGCAGGCGCGGGCGGGATCGTCGGTCTGCGGGAAGACCGAAAGCGTGAAGTACTCGTAGGCGTCCAGCAGAGCGCCGGCGAGGGGTGTGCCGGGCGCGCTGACGATCACGTTCTTCGCGCTCTCCTGAAGCTGGTAGGCCGTGCCCGCGGGCAGGAGGGGGTTGTAGCCGACGATGGAGCTGGAGAAGCGCAGGAGCCGCTTCATGAAAGGCACGTTCGCCGTATCGGCGGCGACCCAGTCGCGCGCAAAGGGGATGACGGGCCAGAGATCCTGGCGCGGCGGGTCCCCCGGGCCGTACGTGTTGGAGTACGGATCGAAGGTCGTCCCGCCGAGGTCCGTGGGCGCCGAAGCGTTGTAGAGCGCCACGCCGCCGCAGTCGTCGGAGTACTCGTCGCACTCCGGCGCTGCCGCGCCTCGAACCGGACAGGACGGCTCCCCGAACGCGTCGTTGGGGAACTGCTGCAGGCGCTGCGAGCGGTCCGTGTCGTAAACGGCCGCGTACATTCCCTGGTTGCGGCGGTCGGGGATCGCGACCGTGTCCAGGATTCCGTCGGCGTTTCCGTCGGTCCCCTGCGAGCCCCAGGGCGGGTTGCCGTTGGCGATGTCGTCGGCCTTGGTCTGATACGGGTAGATGCCGGGGTCCGGGCTAACGGCCAGGTCCCACTGGTCCGCGCGCGTGTACCGGATCTGCACGGTCTTCAGAAGCACGAGGCCCGGGGTCGGGTCGGCCTGCGGGTCGTCGAAGCCCACGCTCAGCGCCGGAAATGGACCGCCCTCACCCGGATCGAAGAACCCGTTCGAATTGCGGTCCTGCCATTCGGTGCCAGGGCCGGGACCGTCGAGCAGGTTGTTGCCGTCATCGACGAAGGCGCAGAGGCGATCCTGCGCCGGCGTGCAGGGCGCGCACTTGAGGTTGCCGAGGTAGAGAGCAGGGACTCCCTGGCACGGCACCGCATTGGGGTCCTGCGGCGGAGGCGGCGGCGCCATCGCGAGCAGGCCACGGATGGCCGGGGCGAGCCACTGCGCGATCTGCGGCAGCAGGCTTCCCTTGGGCATGGCGCCGCCGGGCAGCGGCTCCTCGGTGGGAGTCCGCGTGGGCGTCCGTGTCGGCGTCGGAGTGATCGTCTCCGTCGGCGTGCGCGTCGGCGTCAGAGTCCGGGTCGGCGTGACGGTCGGAGTGTTCGTCAGCGTGACCGTCGGTGTCGAGGTTCCCGTCGGCGTCAGCGTGATCGTCGGAGTCCGGGTCGGCGTCCGCGTGATCGTCGGCGTGTTCGTGATGGTCGGCGTGGTGGTGACCGTCGGGG
>JBHENW010000222.1:0-8016 GCA_046261875.1 Thermoanaerobaculia bacterium
CTTCCAGATCGTTTCCGACGTGGGGGGAGAACCGGACGGCTCGCTCGCGGGGCGAGACGATCACCCCCTGTGACTCCAGGGCTTTGGCGGCCTCCACGGCCTTTCCGCCCGGCGGGACGGCCGCCAGGATCCCGGACCCGAGCGGGCCGGGGGTCGCGATTTCCCAACCGCGTTCTTCCAGCCCGGCCTGTAGGGCCCGGACGGTTTGGAGGATCCGCTCATGGACGACCTCGATGCCGATCTCCTCGAGGAGCTTCAGGGCGGCGCCCAGGCCGTGAATCTGCGCCGTGGGCGGCGAGCCGGCTTCGTATCGCCGCCCGTCGAGGTGGAACTCCAGCTTGTAGTCGAGGAAGCTTTCCTCTCGCGAGGCGACGTTCCACCAGCCAGCGGCCAGGGGAGGAACCCGGTCGCGGGCGTTCTCGCTGACGCGGAAGACCGCGCAGGCCTCCGGACCGAGGAGCCACTTGTGGGCGTCCGCCACGAGCACGTCCACGTGGACGCCCCCGACGTCGAGCGGGAGCGCGCCCAGCCCCTGGATCGCGTCGAGGACGAAGAGGATTCCCTTCTCCCGGCAGAACTCGCCGATATCCTCGATCGGATAGACCCAGCCATTGTGGAAAGCCACCCAGGAGACCGCGACGATGCGCGTGCGGGCGTCGGTTCGGGCGGCGATGTCGTCCACGGTCACCCGCCCGTCGCGATTCTCCGCGGCCCGGAACTCCACGCCGCGTCCGGCGAGGTTCATCCAGGGGTACACGTTGGCGGGAAACTCCATGTCGTCGCCCACGACGTTGTCTCCCGGGGCCCACGGGAAAGCCTGCGCCACCATGTTGAGCCCCCAGCTCGTGCTCGGGACGAACGCGAGCTCGGACGGCCGCGCGCCGATGAAGGCCGCCGCCTGCCGGCGGACGTCCTCGACGCCGGAGTACCACCGTCTCCAGTCCGCCGCGCCCCGGTCCCGCACGTTCTCGACGTGCGCCGTAATGGCGTCGGCGACGCGCCGCGGCAGGGGCGCGACCGCGGCGTGATTGAAATAGACGAGGTGCCGCCGGACGGGGAACTCCCGGTCGAGGGATTCCCGCGAGAAATCGAACGCCACGATCTGTCAGCTGTCAGCTAGGAGCTGTCAGCCACCGGAGACGTCTCTACGGAACGACCTTGAACTCGACCACGCCCGCGTCCCGGCCCCACGCCATCGCGAGCTTGCCCCCGGTGTCGGTCATGTCCACGAAAGCGATCGTGAACTGGTCCACGGAGACGGCGGGCTTCATCATCTTCATCGGAGCGCGCACCACGTCCTGCTTGGGGTCGTAGTTGTAGGCGCCCCATGTCGCTGCCTTGTCGTTGGGGTCGTACTTCATCTGGTGGGGCTGCCTCGAAAGAATCAGCGTCCACGCGGGCTGCTTCAGGTCCACGAAGACCGAGTACTCGCCCGGCGCGATCCGCTTGCCGCCGATCTCCAGGGGCGCTTCCGTCTTCAGTCGAGTCGTCGCGTTGGCGCCCGCGCGCCACACCGGGGAGTCACCGGCCACGGTCTTCCCGTAATCGGCGCCCTGTCCGAAGATGTTCTCGCGGCCGCGCAGGATCGGCCGGGCGTACGTGACCTCGATCCACTTTCCGTCGCTGTAACGCATCTCCCCTTCGGCGTCCTTCGTCCAGCGGCCGCCCACCTGGGTCGCGGCGGTGCCCGGGGGGCTCATCGGCCGGCGCGCCGCCGTGGGGGCCGGGGTCGTGGCGGACATCATGCCGGGGGTCGTCATGCCGGGCGTCGTCGCGGGGCTCGGGGCAGGCGTCATCTGGGCGGCGGCGGAAACCGCGGCGAGCAGCGCCGCCGAGGCGAGAGCGGTGAGGCGAAAGGCTCGTGACATGCGTTTTTCTCCTTCGGGTTTTTCGGCGGCGCAAGCATATGGGAAAGACGCCGGGCGCGGCGCGCCGAATGTAGAATCCGCCAACTTTGATTCCCGAGCGGCGCCGGCACTCCGCCCCGCGGGCTTTCCCCGCCGCGCTCGTCGCGGCGGCGCTCGCCGCGGGCGTGGGCATGAGCGCCGCGTCGGTGCGGTCCGGCGACCGGGATGCGTTCGCCCTGACGGGCGCCCGCGTCATCGCGGCGCCCAACCGCATCTTCGACCCGGGGGTCGTCGTCATCCGTGGAGGCGTGATCGAAGCGGCGGGCCGCGACGGCGCGGTTGCGATTCCGGCGGATGCGCGCGTCCACGACCTGCGGGGCAAGGTCGTGCACGCCGGATTCATCGATCCGCACGTGGCGGCGTCCCGCCTGGAGGGGCGCCGCGCGCGCACCCCCTCCGACGAGGAAGAGCCGGAGGAACGCCCCACCCCGCCGGCGCGAGTGACTCGCGGTCCGGCGGACCATCCCCTGACGGCGGTTCGCGCGGACGAGAGGGTGCTCGACACGCTGACGGTCCGTGACCGCGTCGCGGAGACTTACCGCCGGATGGGCTTCGCGGTCGTCGGCGCGGTCCCCGACGCGGGAACCCTGCGGGGCCGCGGGACCGTCGTGAGCCTCGCCGAAGGGCCGATGACGAGCCGGGTCATCGAGCCGGAGAGCGGACAGTACGTCGCCCTCGAGCCCGAGCCCTTCGACTTCTCGCAGTTCGGCCGCGCCCCCTATCCCGTCTCCCGGATGGGAACCGTCGCCCTCGTCCGGCAGGAGTTCCTCGACGCCGCCTGGTGGCGTCAGGCGTCGACCCGTTACGCCGCGCAGCCCGCGGGGCGCGCCCGCCCCCGGTTCCAGACCTCGACGCCCGCGCTCGGGCCGGCCTCCGAGGGGAAGGAGACCGTCGTGTTCGAAACGGCGGACGTCCTCGGTCTGCTGCGGGCGGGGAAGATCGCGCGGGAGCTCAAGCTGAAGGCCCGGTACGTCGGGGCCGGCGACGAGTACCGGCTGCGCGACCAGGTCGTCGCGCTGCGGCCCGACCTCGTGCTCCGCGTCGATTTCCCGCGGCCGGACCGCCTCCGTGACGAGTCGGAATGGCTGGACGTGTCGCTCGAGAGGCTCCGCGCGATCGACCGCGCGCCGTCGAACCCGAAGTGGCTGAAGGACTCCGGCCTCGCGTTCTCCTTCACGACGGACGGTCTGGAGGATTCGGAGGATTTCCCCCGGCGCGTGCGCGAAGCCCTCGCGCGCGGCCTCTCGCGGGAGGACGCGCTCGCCGCCGTCACGACGATCCCGGCGCGCCAGCTCGGGCTCGGCGACCGGCTCGGGGCGATCGAGGCGGGCAAGATCGCGAACCTCGTCGTCGCGACGGGAGACCCGTTCGCGGCCGCAACGCGGGTGACGGACATCTGGATAGACGGGAAGCGCTACACGGTGCCCGAACGCCGCCCCGGGGGGATCGGGGGACCGCAAGATCCCCCGCCGGGCTTGTCGGCGAGCCAGGGGCAAGCCGACGAGCGGGACCTGACCGCGGCGCGCGGCGCCGAGACCGACCCGAAGCCCGACGTGCGGCCCTTCCCGGCGCGCGACGACGGTCCCGTTTCTGCGCCCCCGGCGGTCGTCGTCCGCGGGGCCACCGTCTGGACGCAGGGCCCCGCCGGAATCATCGAAGGGGCAGACCTGGTCGTGTCCGGCGGCAAAGTGACGGCGGTCGGGCGCGGCGCCGCCGTCCCCGCCGGCGCCGTCTCGATCGACGGGCGCGGCAGGCACGTGACGCCCGGTCTCATTGATGCCCATTCCCATACCGCGATCGACGGCCAGGTGAACGAAGGCACCCACGCGATCACCGCCGAGGTCCGCATCAAAGACGTCCTCGATCCCTTCGACGTCGCCATCTACCGCGAGCTCGCCGGGGGGCTCACGGCCGCCAACGTCCTCCACGGGTCCGCCAACGCCATCGGCGGGCAGAACGCCACCGTCAAATGGCGCCGGGGGGGCGGCCCCGACGACCTCCTCGTCGCGACCGCCCCCGAAGGGATCAAGTTCGCCCTCGGCGAAAATCCCAAGCGGTCGAACGTGCAGGTCCCCTCCGTGCGCTACCCGCAGACCCGCATGGGCGTCGCCAACCAGATCCGCGAGCGGTTCCTCGCGGCGCGCGACTACCGGCGCCGCCAGGCGGAGCATCGGCAGGCCGCTTCGCGCCGCGGAGCGGCGGTGCTCCCGCCGGCGCCCGACCTCCAGCTCGAAGCGATCGCCGAGATCCTCGAGGGGAAGCGAAAGATCCACTGCCACTCGTACCGCAAGGACGAGATTCTCGAGATGATCCGAACTGCCGAGGAGTTCGGCGTGAAGATCGCCACCTTCCAGCACGTGCTCGAGGGCTACAAGGTCGCCGACGAGATCGCCCGCCACGGGGCGGGGGCCTCACTCTTCACGGACTGGTGGGCGTACAAGTTCGAGGTGTACGACGCGATTCCCTACGCGGGGCCGCTCCTCCACGAGCGTGGCGTCCTGACCTCTTTCAACTCCGACTCCGACGAGCTCGCGCGGCGCCTCAACTGGGAGGCGGCCAAGGCGGTCAAGTACGGAGGCGTTCCTCCGGCGGAGGCCCTCGCCTTCGTCACGTCCAACGCGGCGAAGCAGCTCGGCATCTTCGACCGGACCGGGTCGCTCGAGCCGGGCAAGGACGGCGACTTCGTCTTGTGGAGCGGCGATCCGCTTTCGAGCGGATCCATCGCCCTCCAGACGTGGATCGAGGGAAAGCAGTACTTCGACCGCGAGCACGACGTCGCGCGGCGGCCGGCGCTCGCGAAAGAGCGCGCGGAGCTCGTCGCGCGCACGAAGCGCGTCGCCGAAGAGGAGCGGCGGTCGGCCGCGGAGCGTGCGCGCGAGGAAGCTCCCGAGGAACGCCGGCCGGAGAAGCCGGAGCCCCCGCCGGCCGTCACCCGCGCGCCGGAAGAGCCGGAGAAGCCGCCGGAGCCCCTGAGGCCGCCGGCGGCGGCGACACCGGCCGTTCCCGCGCCGACGCCGACTCCGCCGCCCGCCGGAGGACTCCGGTGAAGGCTCGAGCGATCCCTGCGGTTTTCGTCGCCGCGTTTCTCTGCGCGGCGGCCGCCGCCGCCGAAACCATCGCGCTCGTCGGCGCCACCGTGCATCCGGTTTCCGGGCCGGAAATCCCTCAGGGAACCGTCCTCATCGTCGACGGGAAGATCGCGGCCGTCGGGGCGTCGGTTCCGATCCCCGCCGGCGCGCGGCGCGTGGACGTTTCGGGCAAGCACGTCTATCCTTCCCTCATCGCCGCGGCCACACAGCTCGGCCTCGTCGAGATTTCGTCGGTGCGGGCCACGGTGGACACGACCGAGACGGGCGACATCAATCCCGCCGCGCGCGCCGACTTCGCGATGAACTTCGACTCCGAGCACCTGCCGGTCACGCGGTCCGCTGGGGTGCTCGTCGCCGGCGTCACGCCGATCGGGGGGATCGTCTCCGGCCAGGCCGCCGTCATGAAGCTCGAAGGGTGGACGCGCGAAGACGCGACGGTGAAGGCGCCGGCGGCCGTGACCGTCTTCTGGCCGAACATGCGCATCGACCGGTCTCCCGACGCGCGATTCTCCGCGCGGTTGCAGGAGCGGCGGCGCGACGAGGCGATCGAGCGGCTGAAGGACGCCTTCGCCGAAGCCCGCGCCTACGGGAAGGCGAGGAGCGTCGAGGGGAAGGCCGGAATCCCGCGGCACGATGCCGACCCCCGGCTCGAAGGGCTCCTTCCGGCGGTCGAGGGCAAGATTCCGGTCCTCGTCGTCGCCAACCACCTCTCACAGATCCGCGCCGCGCTCGAGTGGGCGAAGGAAGAGGGCTTGAAGATCATCATCGGCGGCGGGGCCGATGCCTGGCGGGCGGCGGGGGAGCTCGCCCGGGCCGGCGTGCCCGTGATCCTCGAGCCCGTCCTCGGCTTGCCGCTGCGCGCCGACGAGCCCTACGACGCGCCTTTCACCAGCGCCGCGACGCTCGTAAACGCCGGCGTGCGCGTCGCGATCAACGAGGCGGACGCTCAGTTCGTCCGCAACCTCGCGCATCACGCGGCCACCGCGATGGCGTTCGGCCTCCCGCGCGAGAAGGCGCTCGAATCGATCACGATCGAGCCCGCGCGCATCCTCGGCGTCGCCGACCGGCTCGGCTCGCTCGAGCCGGGCAAGGACGCCACGCTATTCGTTTCCGACGGCGACGTGCTCGACCTCCGGTCGCGCGTCGTGGCGGCATATCTCGACGGCCGCGCCCTCGACCTTTCCGACCGCCACAAGCGGCTGTACGAGCGGTACAAGAACCGGCCCAAGCCGGTTGTCTCTCCGTGAACTGGCTCTTCAAGGAAGAACCGACCCACTATTCCTTCGACGATCTCGTCCGCGACAACAAGACCGTCTGGTCCGGCGTGAAGAACCCGCTGGCGCAGAAGCACCTGCGCTCGGTCAAGAAGGGGGACCGGATCTTCTACTACCACACGGGCAACGAGAAGGCAGTCGTCGGCACGGCGCGCGCCGCCGCCGACGCGTATCCGGACCCGGAGGACAAATCCGGCAAGGCCTACGTCGTGAACGTCGTTGCCGGGAAGAAGCTGCCCCGCCCCGTCACCCTCGCGGAGATCAAGGCGAAGCCGGTTTTTCGCGACTTTCCGCTCGTGCGGATCTCTCGGCTGTCCGTCATGCCCGTCACGGACAAGGAGTGGAGCGAGATCGAGAAGATGGCCCGAGGCTGAAAGACCCGGGCACGGCCTCAACCGCGCCCGGGCTTTCGGTTTCTGCTACGGCTTCATCGTGACTTCGCGGGCGAGCGCGCTGGTGACGGTCGTCCAGAGCTCGGACCGTTTCGCGCCGGCCTGGGTCCGCGCCTCCGCGGTGCTGTAGTGCTTGAGCGTGATGCCGTCCATCTTGCCCGCTAACCCGTCGAGCGCTCCGTAGCCCTTGTACAGGACCGCGGTCGCGATGTCCCAGTCGTCCGGGTTGTTCGAGGTCGCGTTCAGGTAGACCTTGTAGTCCAGGATCACGCCCTGCGCCTTCGCCTGCGCGCTGACCTTGGCGAAGTTCTCTCGGATGTCTCTGAGTGAATCGTTGAACTTGCCGGGCTTGACGTTGAGATAGTTGACCCGCCAAACGGGTCCCTCCGTGTAGTGCTCCTGGGCCGCAGCGAGCGCCGGAAGCCCCATAACGCAGACGAATGCCAGGGTCCCTATGATCCGTTTCATTGTTCCCTCCTCGATTTTCGCCGATCCTATCAAGGAAACGATCGGCGTTCGGTCGAAGCGGGAGGATCTCTACGGCCGAGGCGGGACGGGCCGGGTCGCTCCCCGCCGCGGCGCGGGCTCGACCGGGCGCAGGCAGTCGTCACCGATGCCGTCGCGGTTCGCGTCCACCTGGAGCGGGTTCGGGACGAAATCGCAGTTATCGGCCTCGTCCGAGATGCCGTCGCTGTCTGCGTCGGCAAACCATCCGATGTCCCGAAACGCCGCGAGCGTCAGGTCCACCCCGTGCGGCAGGTCGCCGTTGATGTTCGGCTCCATGAGGAGGTTGGGGAGCGCGATCGGATCCCAGTGGGAGATCGACGAGCCGGGCTGCACGGGATCGGTCGAGTTGAGCAGAACGCGGCCCGAGGCGTCCGTCCCCGCGCGCCGGGAGAGGTCGAGCTGCAGCGTGACGTCCACGCCGCCCGGCACCGCCGCGCGCAGAGCCCCGCCGTTGTCGAGGCTGACTCGTACCGACGGAATGACGATGCTGGCGTCCGTTCCGCCGAGTCCCGCCGGCGGCGCACCGGCGGCGTTGTCCGCGACCACGACGCCGCGCGCTCCCGCCGCCTGCGCGTTGCGGACCTTGATGACGAACGTGCAGGTGCCGCGGTCGATGAGCGCGATGGAGCCGGCGACCTCGGCGGCGTTGGCGAAGGGGCTGCAGCCGTCCGTCGTCGTCGGCCCCGTCGCGTCGGCGGGATCGAGGGCGGCGACGAGACGGCCGCCGACGGATGCGGCCGTCAGGTCCGGGCCGAACGCCGCGAGCCCGACCTCGAAGTCTCCGGCGAGGCTGGACGGGGCGTGGACGCGCAGGATCGGCGTCCCGGGAGCCAGGACTCCGGGCGCC
>JBHENW010000223.1:0-13505 GCA_046261875.1 Thermoanaerobaculia bacterium
GCGAAAGCGTGGGGCGCACGTCGAACCGGCCCCAACCGCCGTGAGGGAGGTTCCGGCCCCGATTGACGTAGAGGTACGAGAGAGAGGACTCGAGCGCGAGGTAGAGCGGCGTCTTTCCGACCCGGGAGGTCCGCAGCGAGTACTCGAGCGACGGAAGACGCTGCTGGATGACCCGCGTCCCGAAGAACGTCTCGCTCCGCTCGACGCGGAGGTTGACGGAGTGGTCCCCGAAGTTGCGCGTCAGGAAGCCGCGGGACAATGTCTGGCGGGCCGAGGAGAGCGCGAAGGCGCGCTCGAAGTCCTGCAGGAACTGCTCGTCGGAGTATTCGCGGATCGAGAGGACACCGCGGAATCCCAGCGGAAGGTCCTCCGAGACGTGGTCCAGCCGCGCTTTCCAGCGGGTCCTCTCGCGGCGCGCGAACACGCCGGGCGAGCCGTCGGTCTGCGTGCAGGGCTCCATCCCCTCGGGCTCGTCGGCCGCCGAGACGCACGCCGTCGAGTCGGGATCGCGGATCGCGTACCCCTGGAAGATTCCGGCGGACTCCATGGTCGGCCGCCAGCGGAACTCCCCGCCCAGGCCGATCCCGCCCTCGGAGTAGAGGTCGAGCTGGGTCGTGAGGTCCGTGGACCGGCCGGTGACCCAGTAATGCGACAGGCCGAGGTAGGCGCCCCGCTGCGTGTTGTACCCGACGCCCGGCGTGAGCATCCCGGAGGCGCGGTCCTCCTTCGTCGGCCAGACGAGGTAGGGCGTGAACAGGAGCGGGACCGGGCCGGCGCGGAACGAGACATTCTTCATCCGCGCGTAGTCGTCGAGCGTCACCGTCGCTTCCTGCAGGTAGAAGGACCATTCCGGGCTCGGCACGTCGCAGGAGGTGAAGAGGCCTTCGCGGATCCGGTACACGGCCTCGCCGATCTTCTCGATCGATTCGGCGATGATGTGGTAGGTCGGGGCGAGGTCGGCGCGCGCTTTCTCGATCCGGCCCGTCTTGGCTTTGACGTGGAACACCGCGCGCGTCCCCGAAAGGCGCGTGGGTCCCTGGTCGATAACCACGTTGCCTTCGAGCGTCGCCGTGTCCGTGGGGTATTCGTAACGCGCGCGGTCGGCCTTGATCTTCACGTCCTGGTACTCGATCTCGACTTCCTCGCTCCCCTCCCAGAAAAGGTCCTTCTCGTAGCGCACCGGCTTCTTCGTGCGGAGGATGATCTCTCCGCCCGGCTCCGGCGTCCGGAAACGGATCTGCAAGTTCGGCTTGATCTTGAATCGCGACTCGAAGGGGTCGGCGGGCCCGAAGGGGTCCTGGGCGAAGGCCGCCGCGGCCAGCGACAGGGCGGCGCACGCGGCCAGAAAAACCCTCACAAGGTCATGGTACGGATCTCGGAGGCGGGACGAAAGCGCGCCTCGGTTTTTGCCCGCACTTCGTCCACCGTGGCTCCCGGCGCGAGCTCGACGAGCGCGAGGCCTTCTCCGCCCGGCAGGACGTCGAAGACGCAGAGATCGGTGATGATCCGGTGCACGCAGCGCCGCCCGGTCAGCGGGAGCGTGCAGCGCCGCAGGATCTTGGGCTCCCCGGACCGGGCCGTGTGCTCCATCGTCACGACGAGGCGGCGGGCGCCGGCCACGAGGTCCATGGCGCCGCCCATCCCCTTCACCATCTTGCCGGGGATCATGTAGTTCGCGATCGAGCCCTCCTCGTCCACCTGCATGGCCCCGAGGATGGAAAGGTCGATGTGCCCCCCGCGGATCATTGCGAACGAGTCGGCGGAGGAGAAGAAGGACGCCCCCGGCGCGATCGTGACCGTCTCTTTTCCGGCGTTGATGAGATCGGCGTCCACTTCCGCCTCGGTCGGATAGGGGCCGAGTCCCAGGATGCCGTTCTCCGACTGGAGGATGACGTCCATTTCCGGCGGAATGTGGTTCGCGACGAGAGTCGGCATGCCGATCCCCAGGTTGACCGTGTAGCCGTCGCGGAGCTCCTGCACAGCGCGACGGATGATGCCTTCGCGATCGAGCATTCCTAGCCCTTCCGCACGGTGCGGCGCTCGATCCGCTTCTGCCGCGGCGCCGCCACGACGCGGTGGACGAAGACCCCCGGCGTGTGGATGGACTCCGGGTCGAGCGAGCCGACCGGCACGATCTCCTCGACTTCCGCGATGGAGATCCTTCCGGCCGTGGCCGCCATCGGGTTGAAGTTGCGCGCGGCCTTTCGATACACGAGGTTCCCGAGGCGGTCCCCCTTCCAGGCGGCGACGAGGGAGAAATCCCCCACGATGCCCCGCTCGAGCACGTATTCGCGCCCGTCGAAGACCTTCGTCTCCTTCCGCTCCGCCGCGAGCGTGCCGACGCCGGCCGGGGTGTAGAACCCCGGGATGCCCGCGCCCCCGGCCCGCATGCGCTCGGCGAGCGTGCCCTG
This sequence comes from Thermoanaerobaculia bacterium, assembly GCA_046261875.1. GTDB lineage: Bacteria > Acidobacteriota > Thermoanaerobaculia > UBA5066 > Gp7-AA6 > JBHENW01. The sequence continues at coordinate 2,412 of JBHENW010000223.1, forward strand.
GGGCACGAGGTCGACCTCCAGCTCGCCGCTCAAAAACTGCCGTTCGAACTCGGCGTTTTCTCCGACGTACGAGGAGACCATCTTCCGGATCTGCCGGGTGCGCAGGAGGAGTCCCAGTCCCCAGTCGTCCACGCCGCAGTTGTTGGAGACGACGGTCAGGTCCTTCGCGCCACTCCGCACGAGCGCGGCGATGAGGTTCTCGGGGATGCCGCAGAGCCCGAACCCGCCCACGACGAGCGTCGCCCCGTCGGTGACGCCGCGCACGGCCTCATCTGCGGACGCCACGACCTTGTCGATCATGGCCGCCGATCATAGTGCGGCCGCGCGACGATGAGGAACTCCGCGGCGGTCAGATCCGGCGATGCGCCGGGAAACGCCGCGAGCCGCGCCAGGCGCCGCGTGCCGGCCGGAGACGGCGGGAGCTCCACGCTGTCCACCCGGTCGACGGCGTAGCCGCACGCGCCGAACAGATCGTGCATCGTGCGCCGGGTGAAGAAGCGGATGTGCGTGCCGGACAGCGTCGAATAGGGAACGTACTCGAAGCGGCCTTCGATGAGGTCCGCCACGACCGCCCAGTGGCCGAAGTTCGGCACCGATGCGATGACGGCGCCGTCGCGCGCCAGCCACGGACGGACGCGCGTGAGCGCTTCCGCGGGATCCACGAGGTGCTCGAGCACGTCGCCGAAGAGGACCGCGTCGAACTGACCGGCGAAGTCGTCGCCGACCTCCTCGAGCGGCCGGGCGATGACCCGGTCATAAACGGCCGCGGCGGCGGCCGCGTCTTCCCGGTCCGGCTCGATCCCGACGAGCCGGGCCACCCCGCGCGCTCTCAGCGCCCGCGCCGTGGCGCCGCGGGAGCAGCCCACGTCGAGGACGCTGCGGGCCCCCTCCGGGACGCGCTCCGCCAGGTCCTCGCGCGCCTGCGCGTCCATGGCGCCGTAGCGATGGAGATACGCCCCGGGATCGACGAAGACGGAGCACCCCGCCCGGAGGGCGCGCGCCGGTATCTCTTCGAGCGGCTCCCCCGGCGCGAAGCGCGCGAGCGTCTCGCGACGCAGCGCGAAGACCGGAGAAGCCCCGCCGGAGGCGGGAAATCGGGAGCCGGCCCCGCGCGCGGCCGCCTCGACCGCCTCTTCGAGCTGGGATGGCGTCGTGTAGGCGAAGGGGGGCGCCGCCCGCGCCTCTTCCGTCCAGGGCTCGTTGCTGACCGGGATCACGATCTCGGCGCCTTCGGCGAGGCCGGCGAGCAGACGCTGCGCGGCGCGCGGGAGCAGGTAGGACTCCGGGTCCGCCTGAATCAGCACGAAAGGGGATTCGCCGCGCGCCTCCGCGACCGTCAGAGCCTGACCGGGCCGCTCCGTCCGCGTAGCGCACTCGAGCCGCGTGGCATAACGGCGCAAGAGGCGCCAGGCCCAGGGGGCTTCCGCCGCGAACCGAGGGACCCCGCCGATGACGAGGTCGAACGGGGTCAATCGTGCATTCCTGCATTTTTCGCCCGCGGCCTCTCAAGGCAAAAAAAAATGCAAGATTGCACGAACGACCCCTAAGTCTCTACGCGGCTTCCACGAGCATCGCCGTCGCCTCTCCGCCGCCGATGCAGATGGCCGCGACCCCGCGCTTTTTCCCTTCTCGCCGCAAGGCGTGGACGAGCGTCGTCAGGATCCGCGCCCCCGAGGCCCCGATCGGATGCCCCATGGCGACGGCGCCCCCGCGGACGTTGACCTTGGAGGGGTCCAGATCCAGCTCCCGGATCGCCGCGAGGGCGACGGCCGCGAAGGCCTCGTTGATCTCGAACAGATCGATGTCCGACGTCTTGAGACCCGTTTTCTCCATGAGCTTGCGGATCGCGCCGACGGGGGCCGTCGTGAACCACTCCGGCGCCTGGGCCACGCCGGTGTAGGCGAGGATCCGGGCGATCGGCTGCGACCCGCGCGCTCGCACCCGGTCCTCCGAGGCGACGACCAGGGCCGCGGCCCCGTCGTTGATCTTCGAGGAGTTCGCGGCGGTCACCGAACCGTCCTTCTGGAAAGCGGGCTTTAGACTCTTCATCTTGTCGAGGGGCGCCGCGAAGGGCTCCTCGTCCTTGTCCACCTTTTCCGCCGGACCTTTCTTCTGGGGCACCTCCACCGGGACGATCTCCTCGGCGAAGAGGCCTTCGGTCGAGGCGTACTGCGCGCGGCGGTAGGACTCCAGGCTGTACGCGTCCTGCTCTTCCCGGGTGAACTCGTACTTGGAGACGCACAGCTCCGCGCAGTTGCCCATGTGGACGTCGCTGTAAGGGTCCCAGAGCCCGTCTTTGATCATCGAGTCGACGAGCGATGCGTTGCCCATGCGGTAACCGCTACGCGCCCGCTCGAGGAGGTACGGTGCGTTGGACATCGACTCCATCCCGCCGGCGACGGCCAGCTCGTACTCGCCCGCCTGGATCGCATTGGCCACGTCCATCACGGCGCGCATCCCGGAGCCGCAGACCTTGTGCACGGTCACGCAGGGCACGGCGTCCGGTATTCCGGCGCCCCGGGACGCCTGACGCGCCGGCGCCTGCCCCTGGCCGGCCTGGAGCACGTTGCCAAACACGACCTGCTCCACGTCGGCCGGCGCGACGCCGGCCTTCTCGAGGGCGCCGCGGATCGCCGCAGAGCCCAGAGCGGGCGCCGGCAGAGTCGAGAGCTTGCCGAGAAACGAGCCGACGGGCGTGCGCGCCGCCGAAAGAATCGCTATGTTTTTCATGGCCTTCGGATTCTAACGTCCCGTCCTCCTCCGAGATTTCCGGGCGAACGGATATGCACCTACACTAGCCGCATGGCTCGTATCCTCGCCGTGGACTTCGGCGAACAGCGCATCGGGCTGGCCACCTCGGACGCCTCCGGGAGCCTCGCCACGCCGCGGCGGACCGTGCTTCGGAAGGCCGACGGCGACGCCGCGGAACGGATCCGGCGATTCTGCGAGGAGGAAGAGGTGGAGCTCGTCGTCTTCGGCATCCCGCGCAGCCCGGACGGCGTGGAAAGCCCGTTCGCCGCTCGGATCCGGTCCTTCGCGGGCAAGTTCGCCGCCGCCGTGGGACTGCCCGTCGTCTTCCACGAAGAGACCCTGACCTCGGACGAAGCGGCTCGGCGCGCCGGCGGCGCGAGCCTGGATGCTGTCGCAGCCGCCGTGCTCCTCGAAGACTTCCTCGCGCACCGCGCCGAGGCCGGAAAGGCGCGCCCATGATCGGCCGCCGGATCCTCCGCCTCCTCCTTCTCGTCCTGCTGCTGGCGCTCGTCGTGGTGGCGTATCTCTCCTACCGTCTCGAGCATCCCGCGGGGCGGGAGAACGCCGATGAGGTGACCGTCGTCTTCGAGACGGGCACGCCGACGTCTCAGATCTTTCGCCGGCTCGAAAAGGAGGGGGTCGTCGAGGACGCGCGGCTCGTCGAGATCTACTACCGCGTCCACCGCAGAGCGACGCTCCTTCAGGCCGGCGAGTACCGATTCACCCGTCCCATGGCGATCGACGACGTCATCAACCGCATGGGGAGAGGGGACGTCGTCAAGCACGTGATCGTGGTCCCGGAGGGCCTCACCGCGGAAGAGACCTTCGAGCTCTTCTGGAAGCGCGGCATCGGCGGCCCGGAAGCGTTCCGCGCCGCGATGCGCTCGACCGAGCTCCTTCCGGGCGTGACGACGGGGACCTCCGACCTCGAAGGGTTCCTCTTCCCCGAGACGTACGTCGTGACGCGCTCGACCTCTGCCGGCCAGATCGTGGACCAGATGGTGGCGCAGTTCCGCAAGAACTTCTCTCCGGAAATGCGCGACCAGGCGCAGGAGCTCGGCATGACGGTGCGCCAGGCCGTAACGCTCGCTTCGATCGTCGAGAAGGAGAGCGGTCTTCCCCAGGAGGGACGGCTCATCGCCGGCGTCTACGTCAACCGGCTGCGCCACGGGATGCGACTGCAGGCGGACCCCACGATCGTCTACGCGATGAAGCAGGACGGCAACTGGCGAGGGGTCCTGTACCGTTCGGATTACGCGTACGAGTCGCCTTACAACACGTACCTCCACGCCGGGCTTCCGCCCGGACCGATCTGCAATCCGGGCCGCAACGCCCTGCGGGCCGCCGTGACCCCCGCCCGGACCGATTACCTCTACTTCGTCGCCGACCAGAACGGGCAGCATACGTTCTCGCGGACCTACGAGGAGCACCGCGACGCGATCGGCGCCGCCCGCCGAGCGCGGGGCGAGCCGGCGCCGGATTCCTCACCGGTGCCGCCCGTTCCGCCCGCCCCCGCCCCGGCCGGCGAGCCCGCGCCCGTCTCGGCGAACTGAGGGCGCGTGCCGCCGGCGGGCGGCCCGGACGGAGCGCTTGACCGGGGTCCTGGAACGTCCCACAATCGTCTCCTGAATCCCAGGAATGTGCGGAACACTGCGGCGTCTGCGCCGTGACAGGATCGGCTCGTCCCGAGGCGGGTCGCCTTCCGATCTCCGCATGAGCTCGTCGGATCTGCCCCGCCCGTTCGGCGACTACCTGCTGACCGCGTTACTCGGGCACGACGCGCTCGGCCGAGTCTACCGCGCGCTGCGCGTCTCCGGCGAGAAGTCTTTCGTCCGCCTGCGCATCCTCGAGTCCCCGGAGCTTTCGGAAGACGCCGTGCTCGACGCGATCCAGGAATACGGGGAGATCCACGCGTTCCTCAAGAACCCGGCGATCGCGCGCGGCGTCCAGATGGACGCGGTGGAGGGTACGCCCTTCATCGCCTGGAACGAGGAGAGCGGGCGCACCCTCGACGCCCTGCTGGAAAAAGGAAGGACGACCGGTCAGAGGGTCCCGCCCGAACACGCGTTGTTGATCGCAGAGAAGGTCGCGAGCGCGCTCGACCATGCGTACAACACGACCGTCGACGGCGAGCGGTCGGTCCACGGCCTGGTCTGGCCCGGGTTCGTCTGCATTTCCGACGACGGGGAAACGCGCCTGACCGGCTTCGGGCTGGCGGCGGGTGTCCTTCCCGCCCTGGACCGGCCCCGGCTCTCCGAGGAGATCGCGCCATACGCCGCGCCGGAGGTGCGCGCGTCGAAGAAGCCGGGCCGAAACTCGGACGTTTACTCCGTGGGCGTTCTGCTCTTCGAGATGCTCGCAGGAGTGCTTCCTTCGGGCGCCGACCCGGCGGGCGACCTGGGGACCCTCGCGCAGGAGGATGGCGGCGCCTTGACTCCCGAGGTCATCGCTCTCCTCCGCTCGGCCCTCGCTCCCGCCGGGACGCGATATCAGTCGCCGGTGGAGCTGCGCCGCGAGCTCGGGAAGCTGCTTTTCGCGGGACCGTACGCGCCGTCGACTTTCAACCTGGCGTTCTTCCTGAACCACGCGTTCGGTAGCGAGATCGAGGCGGAGACGAGCGCGCGCGAGAGCGAGCTCCGGGGCGAACCGCGTCCCGCCGGCCGGAGCGGCGCTCCGCCGGCGCCGCCCCCGAAAGCCCCCGTCCCGGCCGCTCCCCGAGAGCGGGCCGTCGCGCCGGCCCCCGGCCCCGCCACGCCCCCGGCGCGGCAGACCGGAAAGGACGGGCCGGCCAGACGGCCGGTCGCCGTCGTCGTCGCGGCGCTGCTCGTCGCCGCGGTCGCCGGCGCCGTGTACGTCCTCTCCCGCGCGCCCGAGAGGCCTCCGGCCGTCCCGCTCGCGCGCCCTGCCCTCGTCGAGACTCCGGCATTCACCCCGACCGCCCCGCCCACGCCCGAGAGCGTCGCGCCGACGGTGGAAATGACCGACGCCCAGTTTCAGGACGAGGTTTCACGGCGCGTCGCCCAGGAGATCCGGAAGCTCGAGGAGGCCCTCCAGAAGAAGGAAGAGGAAAAGGCGCGCGCCGCCGCCCCGACCGCGGAGGCGGTCGCGTCCGACTCCCCGGGCGCTCCCAGCGCCGAAGAGGCGACTCCCTCACCGCCTCCGTCCGCCGACGCCTCCGCCGAGCCGGGGGCCTCCCCTTCGCCGGAGCCGCCCGGGGCCGAGACCCGGGGAGTCCCCGTCGCCGCTGCGCCGGCGGGCGGCGAACCGGCCGGCGCCCCCGGCGCGGAGGAAGTGGTCTCGCCTCCCCGAATCAAGCGGGTCGTCAAGCCGACCTATCCGCCGATCGCGCTGCGGCAGCGCATCGGAGGAATCGTGATCCTGCGGGTGCTCGTTTCCGAGACGGGGCAGCCCCGTGAGGTCGAGGTCCTGAGAGGCGTGCGGGGAGGGCTTTCCGAAGCGGCCGCGGCCGCCGTCCGCCGGTGGACTTTCGAGCCCGCCACGCGCCGGGGGGAGCCGGTTTCGGCCTGGACGACGGTGCCGATCCCCTTCGAGCCGTAGGGCGGAAGGGCTAGCGGCTAATTCGGCCCATACTTGATCCCCTTGAGGTTCGGCGCCTTCGTCCGCAGGAAATCTTCCATCACGGTGTCTTCGATCCAGGAGATCTCCGTCCCGTCCACGAAGTACGTCGGGGTGGAGTTCACCTCCATCCGCTGCCCTTCCTCCATGTCCTTGCGGACGCGTCCGAAGCTCTCCTCCTGCAGATAACAGGAGAGGAAATCCGCGGGCGCGACTCCGAGGGCTTCGGCGGAGGTGACCGCGAGCTCGTCGATGCCCGTGACCGACAGGCCCTCCTGGCGGCTGTAGACGATCGACTTGAAGCGAAAGAACGCGGGAGCGCTGCCCAGGCGCAGGAGACAGTCGCCCGCGGATGCGGCCTTCATCGCCCAGGCGTGCCCGAACCACAGCGGGAAGAACTTGTAGTGGTGCCGGACGGGCAGCACGTCCTTGTTGGCCTCGAGCAGCCGGTCGAGCTGGGTCCCCCGGTACTTGCAGTAGCCGCACTCCATGTCGGCATACTCGACGATCGTGACCGACGCGTCCGTCTTGCCTTCCACGGGACCGCCCGCGAGGTCGATCTTCCGCCGCCGTTCCATCCGCGGATCCTCACGGAAGTTCCAGAGGGGCCCGTGCAGGAAGGTCTTGCCATCCGCGGTGACGTATCCGGGCATGCGCACGGGCCCGAACCCGGTCTCCACCGCCACCGCGACGCCTTTCCACCCCGCCGCGTCCCGCTCGGGCGCGCGGGTCGCCCGGACCTTCGAGCGATAGAGCTGGTTCAGGCTCCGCTCGATCCAGCTCAGGTCGCCCGCCGCCGGCGGCTTGCCCTCGGTGTGCTTCATGGCCTCGCCGGCGAAGAACCATTTGCCGTCCGTCGAAACGTAGACCGTGCGCTCGACGTTCAACTTCTCGTACTTGCCCGTGCGGCGGCCCTTGTACCCCTGAAAGCCGGGCAGCCGCTCCGGCGCGCGGGCCACCGTCACTTTCGTGGCAGGATCGAACGGGAGATATCGCTCGAGGAAGAGGACGAGGTTCTTCTCGACCGCCGGTCCCGCTCCGCCCGCCCGCGCGGAAGCCGCATGCATCGGGGAGACCGCCGCCCCCAGCCCGATCGCGGTGGCGCCGCCGAAAGCGAGGAGCCGCTTGCCGAGTCCCATCGTCATCGAGACCTCCCACCCTGTGTGCCCCCCCGGACCACCCGGAGGGATTCCACGACCCCCGGCTGGTCCGGCTGGATGCCCAGAGAACGTTCGAAGAGCCGCGCCGCTTCCTCGCGCCGGCCCAGACAGGTCTGGAGCAAACCGAGGGCGTTCAGAGTGCTTGGATCCCCGGTGGATTTCTCGAACCGCGCCAGGATCCCATACGCCCCGGCGCAATCGCGGGACTTGAACCGGCCGAGGGCCAGCTCCCGCGCGAAGGGCTCGTTGCCCGGATAGAGACGGACGGCGCGCTCGAGCAGCGACGCGGCGGCCGCGGCTTTCCCGCCGTCGTGGTACTCGGCGACCCACCGGGCGATCGTCGCCTCGGGCTCGGCATGTCCGGCCTGAAGAGACCGGAAGAGCCAGTCTTCCGCCGCCCGCAGCTCACCCCGCGCGCGGTGAAGGACCGCCAGGTTGAACATCGGCGAATGGTAGTTCGGGCGCAGCGCGAGCGACTTCTCGAAGGCGTTCTGCGCGGCCTGGATGTCCACGGCGGTCTCCCGGAAGTAGAGGCCGAGATTGTTCCAGGCGCCTTCGGTCATGCCCGGCCGCTCGCCGCCTGTCGGGGCGAGCGGAGCGGCGTCGGAGCCCGAGATGTAGCCGAGGGCGATGAGCTTCTTGGCGTACTCGCTGGCTTCCTTGTCGGACATCTCTTCAGCGGCGAGCCGGCGGACCGGGACCGATGCGAAGAGGTCCCGGGCCGGCTGGGGGGTGACGCCCGTGAACGCCCGGACGGCCTTGCCCCGCATCGCGCGGTCCGGAGGCAGACCGAGGAGGGCGAGGACGGTCGGGGCCACGTCGAAGACCGACGCCTTCCCACGCTGGGTCGTCTTCGCAACGCGCGCTCCCGAAGCCGCCAGCACACCGCCGAGCCGGTGCCAGTATGCGGCGGTGTTCCAGTTCTGCGAGGAGCGCTCGCAGGGCCGATCGGCTCCCCACTTGAACCCGTGGTCCGAGTGCACGATGAGGGTCGCGTCGTCTTCCTCCGCGCGCCGCATCCACTGGCCCAGGACCTTGTCCACGAGCGCATAGAACTCGGGCACCGCCCGGTGGTACCGCCGGTAGTCCTCTTCGGTGACGCACGCCATCTTCGGCGCGGTGTAAGGCGCCATGACGTGCGCGATCTCGTCGGTCCCCTGAAGGTAGAGCGCCATCAGATCCGGACGGTTGCGGTCGTAGAGGTCTCGCGCGATCCGGTGATAGACGCGCGTTTGGCCGATGATGCGCGAGACGGCGACGATCGGGTTCTCCATCCCGGCGCCGCTTGCCCGCGCCTGCGCGATCTCCGCGGGCGTCGCCGCGACGAAGCGCTCGAGCTCTGCGTCGGAGACGACGCCGTCGCGCGCGACGACCTGGGCGACGCCGTTGGCCAGTCCCGCCGGAAACGCGACGGCGGATTGCGGCAGCCTCTCGTAGAGCAGCGGGCTGACGTGGTCCGAGACGAAGAATCCGTTCACCTCTTCGGCGGGATGCGTGGCCCACCAGCCGACGACCCCGACTTTCCGGCCGGCGGCTGACGCCAGGTTCCAGACCGCCGGCACGGCGCGGGAGAGCCCCGAGACCGGGACTTTGCGGCCGGTCTTCGCCTCGACTTCCTGGAAGTCGAGCACCCGGTGGACGTCGGGCCCAACGCCCGTCGCCGCGCTCGTCCAGATGACCGGAGAGAGGACCGGCATGAAGCTCGAGAGGCTCGCCGTGTAGCCGCCCGCCGCGAGCTTCTGCCAGTTCGGCATCTTTCCCTCGGCGACGAGGCGGTCGAGCAGCTCGAAATCGAGCCCGTCGAGGCCGAGCCAGATCACCGCCGGGGACGCCGGGGCCGTGCGGGGGGGGCGGGAGGCCACGTCGGCCTCCTCGACCGCTGCGATCCGTCTTTCGAGAGGCGCCGTCGCCGTCGCCGCGGGGCGAGGATCCTCGTCGCGCCGGCAACCGGATAAGACCGCCACGACGGCGAGCAGCGGAACCACGCGCAGGGACAACGCAACCCGGACCCGGAAGTTAGTCACCGAAGGCAGCGGAACGGTCAGGGGGAGGCTATTTCCCGCGAAGGATGCAGTCCGTGAGGCTCGAAGCCAAGAGGACAGCCGCGAATTGGAAGAAGGCAGAGGCTCTGAACGGACGCCGCATGGATCCCTCCGAAGCCGCGATTTTATGTCGCTTTTCGCCGTGCGCGGTTGAGACCGCATGGCCCGAAGAACGCTAACGCGACGCCCCCTCGAGCTTCCGGAGCGACTCGAGGACCTCGGGCTGGTCGGGGCGGACCGATAGGGACCTCCGCAGGAAACCCGCGGCGACGCCGCGGGCGCCGAGGCAGGCGTGGTACATCCCGAGGGAGTTCAAGGTATCCGCCTCCCGGGTCGACGCCTCGAAACGCGAGAGGGCCGCCACGGCACCGGCGCAGTCGCGCTCCTGGAATCGGATGAAGGCGAGCTGCTGCGCCAACCGTTCGGAACGCGGGAACTGCTCGACGCCACGCCGGAGAACCTTTTCGGCGCGCGCCACCCGGTCCGCTCGGAGATCCTCGATGGCCCAGCGCAGGATCGTCCCGTCTGGGTCCGGGAGACGGGCCGCAATTGACCGCCAGAGCCATTCCTCCGCTCCGGTCGAGTCGCCGGAGCGCCTGGAGAGGATCGCGAGGTTGAACATCGGCGAGGCATAGTCCGGCCGGACGGCGAGCGCGTTTTCGAACGCCGCGCGAGCCGCCCGGCCGTCTCGCACGGTCTCGCGGTAGTAGAGACCGAGATGGTTCCACGCCCCTTCGGTCCGGCCGGGCCGATCGCCCGGCGCCGGAGCGACCGCGCGCGTGTCCGCCCCGGAGATGTACCCCAGGGCGATCAGCTTCCTCGCGTACTCATCCGCCTCGGCGTCGGAGACCGGCTCCGCGGGCAGCCGCCGGACGTCGACGGCGGCGAGGACCGACCGGCGGGCCGAAGGCCGCAGGTCCGTGAAAGCGGAAGTGAACGGCCGCCCCCGGAGGGAAGGATCCACCGGGATTCCCAGCAGCGCCGAAACGGTCGGCGCGACGTCGAAGAGCGACACGGCGGCAGGCGCGCGGCCCGGCCGGACACGCTCGCCCCAGGCGAGGAAGACCCCTTCCGGGCGATGCCAGAAGGAAGCGGTGTTCCAGTCGTGCGCCGCCACGTCGCAGAGACGCCGTTCCCCCCACAAAAACCCGTGATCCGAATGGATGAGCAGCGTCGCACCGTCTTCGCGGGCGCGGCGCATCCACTGTCCTAGAACGCGGTCCACGAGGGCGTAGTAGTCGTCCACGACGCCCCCGTACCGGCCGACGTCCTCTTCGGAGGCGCACGGCAGCTTCGGCGGCATGGAAGGCGCGAAGAGATGGCCGATCTCGTCCGTGCCGGCGAGATAGAGGACCATGAGGTCCGGGTGGTGGCGGTCATAGAGATCGCGCGCGACCCGATGGGTCAGACGCGTCGCCCCGATGACGCGGGCGAGCGAAATTGCGGGGCTCCGCACGGCCCCGCGCAGGCGCGGGATTTCCGCGGCCGGCGCCTGCAGGAAGGCCGCCAGCTCGTCATCCGTTACGGACCCCTCGCGGGCCCGCACTTGCGCGATGCCCGCCGCG
>JBHENW010000224.1:0-12583 GCA_046261875.1 Thermoanaerobaculia bacterium
CCATCCCGCCGCGCCCGGAGCGCCTCAAGTACCCGCCCCTGACCTACGATGCCCCCGTCCCCGCCGAATACCGGGTCGAGCTGAAGTCCGGTCCGGTCGCCTACGTCGTCCCGGACGAGGAGCTCCCGCTCGTCAACGTCCTCGTGTACGTCCGCGCGGGGCAGTATCTGGTTCCCGCCGGCAAGGAAGGCCTCGCGGACCTCGCGGGCTACCTGCTCGCCCGCGGCGGGACCAAGACGAAGACGGCGGAGGAGCTGGAAGAGCGACTCGCGTTCCTCGCGGCCCAGCTCAACTCGAGCGTGGCGGAGACGCAAGGCAGCGTCTCGTTGAACCTCCTGTCCAAGGACCTCGACGAAGGATTCGCCGTCCTCCGCGAGGTGCTCGCCGCGCCGCGGTTCCAGGACGACAAGATCGCGCTGCGCAAGGACCAGATGTTCCAGGACATGAAACAGCGCAACGACGAGTCGGCGGCCATCGAAGCCCGCGAGCGCGGCTTCCTCGCGTTCGGTGACGAGTTCTTCGCCAACCGCTACCCCACGGAGGCGTCGGTGAAGGGCATCTCGAATGCGGACCTGGAAGGCTTCCACAAGCGATGGTTCCATCCCGAGCAGTTCGTCGTGGCGGTCAGCGGCGATTTCGAGCGGGCGGAGATGGTTGCCCGGCTCGAGAAGCTCTTCGCGGACTGGCCGCACAAAGGGGAGCAAGCGCCGGCCGTCCCCACGGAGGCCGCCTTCGCCAAACCGGGCGTCTACGTCGTGGACAAGGACGTCAACCAGGGCCGCGTGTCCGTCATGCTGCCCGGCATCACCCGGGACGACCCGGACTACTTCCCGGTGCTCGTCATGAACGACATCCTCGGCGGCGGGGGCTTCACCTCGCGCATCACCAACCGGGTCCGCTCCGACGAAGGGCTGGCGTACAGCGCGAGCTCGACCTTTCCCGGCGGCGTGTACTACCCCCTCCCGTTCCGCGCCGGCTTCCAGTCCAAGTCGCGCAGCGTCGCCTACGCGACCTCCGTCGTCCTGGAGGAGATCCGGAAGATCGCCTCGGACCCGGTCACCGCCGAGGAGCTCAACACCGCCCGGAAGTCTTTCACCGAGACCTTCCCGCGGAACTTCGCCACCAAGGCGCAAATCGCGACGACGTTCGCGCAGGACGAGCTGACCGGGCGCTACGCCCGCGACCCGGAATTCTGGAAGAACTACCGCAAGCGCATCGAGGCGGTCAGCTCCGCGGACGTGCAGCGCGTGGCGAGGAAGTTCCTCGCGCCGGACAAGCTCGTCATCCTGATCATCGGGAAGAAGAGCGACATCGTCGCGGGGGACCTGAAGCACGACGTCAAGCTCGAGTCGCTGGCGGGCAACCAGGTCGTGGACGTGCCCCTGAGGGATCCCTTGACGATGCAGCCGCTGCGGTAGGAGCCGCCGGCCGTACGCCGTGAGCCCGATGCGGTTGGTGAGATGCTTCCTTTGATCCCGCCGGTTTCGATCTCGCGGATGTGGCTGCTCGCGATGGTCGCCGTGGCGGCGGTGACGGCGCTCGCCGCGGATCAGCCGCTCTCCTCCTTCGCGGCGGGCTTCGCGGCCGGAGCGGGCATCGTGTTCGTGCTGGCGTCGGTCATGGGGCGGGAGCGCGACGACGGCACCGGAGGCGCCTCATGAGGATCCTCGTCGTCGAGGACGAGCAGAAGATCGCGCAATTCCTGCGCAAGGGGCTCACCGAGAAGGGCTACACCGTCGAGACGGTCGCCGACGCCGACGCCGCGCTCGGGCTTCTCGAGTCGGAGCCGTTCGATCTCCTCATCCTGGACCTTCTCTTGCCCGGCAGCCGCGACGGGCTGGAGCTCTGCCGGGAGGTGCGGGCGCGGGGGATCGGCTCGAAGATCCTCATGCTGACCGCCCGCGACACGGTCGAAAACAAGATCGAGGGGCTCGACGCGGGCGCCGACGACTACCTCGTCAAGCCCTTCTCGTTTCGCGAGCTGCTGGCCCGGCTGCGGGCGCTCCTGCGCCGGACGGAGAGCGCGCCGCCGGGTCCTTTGATGCTCGGCAGCCTCCGGTACGATCCGGAGTCCCGGGAAGTCGACCGGGGCGGCGAGGTCGTCCGGCTGACCGCGCGCGAGGGGGCTCTCTTCGAGCTCCTCCTGCGCCGCAAGGGCAACGTCGTGTCGCGCTCGGAGATCCAGGCCCGGATCTGGGAGGACTCCTTCGACCTTTCGACCAACATCATCGACGTTTACATCAACGCGCTGCGTAAGAAGCTCGATCCCGCCTCGCGGGACCGCATCATCCAGACCGTGCGGGGAGTCGGGTACCGCGTGCGCGAGCCCCAGGAAGATGCCTGATGGCGTTCTTCCGCAGGCGGGAAAAGGAAACTCCTCCGGCGCCCGACTCGGTCGAGGTGCTCTCCGAGCGCCTCGCCCAGACCGAGCGGCATCCCTTGAAGCGCATCCCGTTGGCGGACCTTCCGCCGGAAGCCCAGGCCCTCGGCGAACGCATCAACACGCGGCTCGACGCCCTCGCCTCCGCGGAGAAGGAGCAGCAGCAGTTCATCGCCGACGTCTCACACGAGCTGCGCACGCCGCTCACGGTCCTGCGCGGGACCCTCGAGGTGGCGCTGGAGGAGGAACGCCCGCCGGAGGAGTACCGCGAAGCGATCGGCAACGCTCTCCTGGAGATCCGGCACCTCGCCCGCCTCTCGCAGAACCTCCTCTTCCTCGCGCGGGGACAGAGCGGCCGCGTCACGCTTTCGTTCGCGAACATCGACCTCGGCAAGTTCCTCGCGGACTCGACCCGTGATCTCGTGCCCGCGGCGGACGATCGGTCCCTGACGCTCCATGTGGAGCTGCCCTCGACACCCGTGCTCGTCTTCGCCGACGCCGACCGCATGCAGCAGGTCCTCCACAACCTGCTCGAGAACGCGATGCGATACACCCCGTCGGGAGGGGAGATCCGCGTCCGCCTCTCCGCGCGTCCCGGCGAGGCCTGCATCGAGGTGTCGGACACGGGCGTTGGCATCCCCGCCGCGGACCTGCCTTACGTCTTCGAGAGGTTCTTCCGGAGCGACCGCGCGCGCCGCGCCTACTCCGGAGGGTCCGGACTCGGGCTCTCGATCGTGCGGTGGATCGTCGAGGCCCACAAGGGGACCGTGGAGGTCCGGAGCGTCGTCGACCGGGGCACGACGTTCACGGTCCGGCTCCCGCTGCTTAGCTAGCGTCGCCTTCGCTCGCTCGGGATCCGCCTGCTGCGGCACCGCCGAGCGGCTCCGCCCGGAGGGGCTCGACCCCGCGCCTGATCCCTTGCGAGGCCCCGGAAGTTTCGGCGCGCCCGGCCTGTTGGGTAGAGTTTCCCGGCCATGAAACCCGTCTACGTCCTCTCCGCCGCGCGCACGCCGATCGGCAAGTTCGGCGGCTCCTTCGCCGCGATGTCGGCGGCGGACCTTGGAGAAGTGGCCGCCCGGGCCGCCCTCGAGCGGTCGGGGCTGCCGCCGGCCGCTGTGGACGAAACCGTATTCGGTCACGCGCGGCAGGCGGGCGGCGGGCCCAATACGGCGCGGCAGGTGGCGCACCGGGCGGGGATCCCCGATGCGGTTCCGGCCTACACCGTCAACAAGGCGTGCGCGTCGTCTCTGAAGGCGCTGACCCTCGGCGCGCTCTCCATCGCCGCGGGCGAAAACGAGGTCGTCCTCGCGGGGGGGACCGAGTGCATGTCTGCGACGCCCTACCTGCTGCCCCGAGCCCGCTTCGGCCAGCGCATGGGTCACGGGGAGATCGTGGACGGCATGTACCGCGACGGTTTTCTCTGTCCGCTCTGCGGCCAGCTCATGGGCGAGACCGCGGAGAACCTGGTCCGGGAGTACGGGATCCGCCGTGAAGAGCAGGACGCCTACGCCGCCGAATCCCAGGCGCGGGCCGGCCGCGCGTCCCGGGAAGGCCGCTTCCGCGACGAGATCGCGCCCGTCACTCTCGCCGGAAAAAAAGGCCCCTCGGTCGTGGAGACCGACGAGCATCCGCGGCCCGATACGACCGTGGAGACTCTCTCGAAGCTCCCGCCGGTTTTCGACGCCGAAGGGGGAACGGTCCACGCGGGCAACTCGTCGGGCATCACCGACGGCGCCGCGGCCATGGTGCTTTCGGGCGAGGAGGAGTTGCGCAAGGCCGGCGTCGAGCCGCTCGCCCGGGTCGTGGGCTGGGCCTCCGCCGGGGTCGAGGCCGAGCGGATGGGCGTCGGTCCGGTTCCGGCGATCCGCTCCCTTCTCGCGCGCACCGGCGTCGGCCTTTCGGATATCGACCTCATCGAGCTCAACGAGGCATTCGCCGCGCAGGTGATCGCCTGCGCCCGCGAGCTGCCGATGGATCTCGCCCGCGTCAACGTCAACGGCGGCGCGATCGCCCTGGGACACCCCATCGGGGCCACGGGCGCCCGCATCACGACGACGCTCCTTCACGAGATGCGGCGGCGCAAGGCGCGGCTCGGCCTGGCGACCCTCTGCGTCTCCGGCGGGATGGGGATGGCGGTCCTCTTCGAGAGGGCATGAGCGCCGTCGCGTCCGGCTACAATCCGTCGGTGCGCATCGCCCTCACCCTCGACCGCGACGCGGTGGGCCGCGAGGCCAACGACTACGTTCGGGCGCTGCTGCGCGCGGGCCTGCGCCCGGATGAAATCGTCATCCTTGCCCCGGGCGAAACCGGCGATGGGGATTTCGACGGCGTCGTGCTCGGTGGCGGGGGCGACGTGGACCCCGCGCGCTACGGTCAGGCAGCGCGTCCGGACGCGAACCTCGAGCTGGACGCGGAGCGGGACGCGACGGACTTCGCCATCTTCGAGCGGGCCTGGAAGGACCGGACGCCCGTCCTGGGCATCTGCCGGGGGCTGCAGGTCGTCAACGTCGCGCTCGGCGGCACCCTCTTGCAGGACATTGCGTCCGATCGCCCCTCCGAGGTCCGCCACGAGGCGGCGCCGGGCTCGGAGAAGAGCCGCCGCGACCATTCCGTCCGGATCGCGCCGGGCTCCCGGCTCGGGGCCATCGCAGGCGCCCGCGAGCTGCCGGTCAACAGCCGCCACCACCAGGCGATCGACGCTTCCGCCGGCGCGCTCGCCGTGACGGCGACGTCCCCGGACGGGCTGGTCGAAGCGATCGAGGGGCGCGACGGCCGCTGGGTCCTCGCCGTGCAGTGGCATCCGGAAAATCTGATCGGCGACGGCGCGTCGGAGCGCCTGTTCGCGGAGTTCGTGGACGCCGCCCGCGAGCGGGCGCGCCAGCGGCCGACCTGACGGCAGAATTTTCGCGGGGACGCGCGTCCGGAAGCGGCGGGCGCCTCCGACAACTCGAAGGAGCAAGATCGATGAGAATCCGATTCGAAGTCTCGTGTTGCGTCCTGCTGCTTTCCGTCGTCGCCGCCGCGCAGGAAGGCCCGCCGGTCCAGAAGATCGCGGAAGGCGTCTGGGCGTCACCGACGGAGAAGGGCTCGAACGTCGGCTGGTTTCTGCTCGGCGAGGAAGTGATGGTCGTGGACGCGGGCCGCGACGCGGCGGCGGCGAAGCAGATCATGAAAGACGTGGCGGCGACTGCCGGAAAGCCCGTGCGGTGGGTCGTGCTGACCCACGCCCACGGCGATCACGCGGGAGGCGCCCGCGCGTTCGCCGACGCGGGCGCGCAGATCATCACCCAGGAGAACGCGGCGCCCGGCGTCCTCTACGTGCTCAATCCCGCGGCGGCGTCCGGCGGCTCGGCCGCTCCGAAAACGGGCGTCGTCGCCGTAGCGGACCGTCTCATGTTCGTCGGGGGAGCGCGGCGCGCGGAGATCTACTGGCTCGGCGCGGGCCACACCCGCGGCGACCTGATCGTCCTGTTGCCGCAGGAGAAGGTCCTCTTCTCCGGCGACCTGGCCGCCAACCGGATCCTTCCGTACCTGCGCTCGCAGGACGTCGACCCGAAGGGCTGGGAGCAGCTCCTGCCGCGGCTGGCCGCCGCGCCCGCCGAGAAGATGGTGCCCGGACACGGCGAGATCGGGCCCCGGGCGGGGATCGGCGACACCCTGGCGTACCTGCGGCGGGTCAACGCGCTGGCGACGCAGATGATCCAGACGCGGGTGCCCGACGAGTTCGTGCACATCGAGCTGCGCAAGCCCGAGAACCGCATCGAGAACGTCCCCTTCACCGACGACCACGTCGCCAACGTGAAGGCGGTGATCAAGCACGAGACGGAGCGGCTGAAGAAGACCACCCCCGCCGTGACCCCGTCTCCCGTTCCGACCGCCCGGCCGAAAGGCTGATGGCGAAAGAGCGCCCCGCGGGGGGGTCGGGGATGGCGGCGTGAGCGCCGCGCCGCGGATCGACGTCGCCCGCGCGTCGGCGGGGATCGCCGAGCTGCGCATCCGCATCCCTCCCGTCAACGTGCTCTCGGGCGCCGATCTGCGCGAGATCACCCGGTGCGTGACCGGCGCGGGAGAGCGGGTCCTCGTCCTCTCGGGTCTGCCGAGGGCGTTTTCGGCCGGCGTGGAGGTCGCCGAGCACGTCCCCGAGCCGGAGCCGATCGAGGCGATGCTCGCCGCGATGCGGGCCGCTCTCACGGCGCTTCTCCAAACCCCCGCCGTGACCGTCGCCTCCGTCTCCGGGGCCTGCCTCGGGGGCGGCGCCGAGATCGCTGCCGGCTGCGACTTCGTGCTCGTCTCGGAGGAAGCCCGGATCGGGTTTCCCGAGATCGAGCTCGCCTGTTTTCCCCCGGGCGCCGTCGCGCTCCTCTCCGAGCGGATCGGACCGGCCCGCGCGACCGACTGGATCCTGAGCGGAAAGGCCGTCTCGGGCCGGGAAGCCGCGGCTGCGGGGTTCGCTTCGCGCGCCGTGCCGGCCGCGCGCCTGGCGGAGGAGACGCGCCGTCTCGCCCGCTCGCTCGCCCGCCGCAGCGAGGCGGCACTCTCCGCGGTCGTTCCGCTCCTGCGGCGAGGGCGGCTCCATGCCCTCGAGGAAATTCTGCCGCGCGCGGAGGAAGCCTACCGGGGCCTGGCGGGGGACGCGGATCTCGCGAGGGCGGTCCGCGATTTCCCGAATCGCCGGCAGCCCTGACGCGCGTGATCCTCTACGTCAACGGCCGATTCCTTCCGCGGGACGAGGCGGCCATCTCGCCGGAGGACCGCGGCTTCCTCTTCGCGGACGCCGTCTATGAAGTCGTCCGCTTCTACCGCGGGCGCCCCTACCGCTTCGCAGAGCACATGGAGCGCATGCGCGACGGGCTCGCCGCCGTCCGCATCGCGGCGGACACTTCGGGGTTCTCGGATGTCGCCGCGCGGCTGCTCGCCGAAAACGGGCTGGCCGAAGCGGACGCGCTCGTCTATCTGCAGGTCTCCCGCGGCGCGGCCCCGCGCGCGCATCCCTTTCCGGCGCCGGGCACCCCGGCGACCGTTTTCGCCTTCGCCCGCGCGACGGATCCGCCGCCGCCGCCCGGCGGCGGGACGGCCATCCTGCTGCCCGACGAGCGCTGGGGGCGGTGCGACATCAAGAGCGTGATGCTTCTGCCCAACATCCTCGCCTCGCAGAAGGCCCGCGATGCCGGAGCGACCGACGCGATTTTCGTCCGCGACGGGCTGGCGATCGAGACGACGAGAGCCAACCTCTTCCTCGCGCGCGATGGCGCGGTCCGGACGGCGCCCAGGGGACCGCACATCCTTCCGGGCGTGACGCGTGGAGCGACGCTCGCCGCCGCCGCGCGAGCCGGGATGGCCGTCGAAGAGCGCGCCTTCACGGTCGAGGAGATGTTCGCCGCGGACGAGCTCTTCCTCGCTTCGACGACGATGTGGACCTATGCGATCGTCGCCGTGGACGGCCGGCCGATCGGATCCGGCAAGCCCGGCCCGGTGGCCGCCCGGCTGCGCGAGATGCTCTACGCCGAGTTCGTGGAAGAACCGGCCGGCCCTGCAGCCCGCGGATAGCGGGCCTCCACCGTCGAGGAGATTCCGCCGCGGGAGGAGAAACGGCCCGTGACCGTCATGCGGCGGGGCCGGCAGGCGGCGACGCAATCCTCCAGGATCCGGTTCACGGCGTTCTCGTAGAAGATCCCGAGGTCGCGGTAGGCGACGATGTAGAGCTTGAGCGACTTGAGCTCCAGGCACTCTCCGTCGGGAACGTAACGGATCGTCAGCTGGCCGAAGTCGGGCAGACCCGTCTTCGGGCAGATCGCGTTGTACTCCGGGATCTCCACCGTGATCTCGTAGTCCGCGAACTGGTTCGGCCAGGTCTCGATGCGCGGGAGCGCGGCGTCGATCCCCGCCTTCGCATGTTCCGCCGTGTACTCCGGCATGCGCGGATCTTACCGGCTATCATCTCGCCGCCGTGACCGAGCAGTTCCGCGACATCGAAAAGCCGCTGTCGGCGACGCTCGGGGAAGTCTCGCGCACCATGCGAGGAGAAGACGTGTCCGTACGGGAGCTGCTCGTCCAGATCGGCGAGCAGGGGATGCTCGTCTTCGCGATCTTCCTGATCATCCCGTTCCTGGTGCCCGTCTCGATCCCGGGGGTGAGCACCGTGTTCGGCCTGCTCATCACCCTCATCGGAGCGGGCGTCATGGCCAACCGCGTCCCCTGGCTGCCGCAGCGGCTCATGGAGCGCCGCGTGCGCACGGAGAATCTGGCGCGGGCGTTCGAGCACGGGGCGAGGCTCGTGGCGCGGCTCGAGCGGTTCCTCCATCCGCGCCTCTCGGCGCTGACGAAGAGCGGCGCGGTCAACCGCTTCAACGGCTTCATGATCGTCGCAGCGGGCCTTCTCCTCATGGTCCCGCTCGGATTCGTCCCGTTCTCCAACACCCTGCCGGGGCTCGCCATCCTGTTTTTGGCGGTGGGCATGCTCCAGAAGGACGGCGTCTTCGTCCTGCTCGGCTACCTCTTCATCCTCGCGACGATCGTGTACTTCGCGGCGCTCTTCGCCGGCGCCCTCGCCGCGGGGCACGGATTGCGCGGCCTGCTGTCGGGCTGAAACCGGAATCCGGGCCGCCGAGGAGGGGCGGCCGGGGCCCGCGTTCGGAGGCGGACGCGGGTCCCCCGGCCGGATGGGTCTTAGGCGACGGCCGACCTGGGGTGCTGCTGCGGCGTCTGCCGCTCGACGCCGGTCAGCTCGGCGATCAGGTCGGCGAGCTCGGCGGTGTGCGCGCGGTCGTGCTCCGTCATCATGCGCGGAATGTCCGACAGATCGACGCGGCCGACCTCTTCCTGGTCGCCGCGGCGTTTCCAGTCCTCGGCGGACAGGCCGCGGAGCTGCTCGAGATTCGCGTGGCGCGCCCGCGCGAACGCCGTGAGGCCCTCGGCGAGATCGCGCTTCGAGTACACGCGTTCGCGCATCACCCGGTCGCCGTCGAAGTTCGACAGCATCGGATCCTCCTCGGTCAGGAGGCGCCGGATCCGCACGCCATAACCCTCGCGCTCGAGGTCGGCGAGATGCCAGACGTGCTCGATGAATGAGAACCGCCCGTTTTTGGGGGACCGGCGCGTCTGCGCGTCGGACAGTCCCGAGGCGGCCCGCGCCAGCAGGGCCGGCGTGGATTCCAGGGTCAGGAACAGTGTTTCGAGCTCGCGGCGGTTCATGATCGGGCCTTTCTGCTGCTCTATTACGCTTCGAACGCTCGAAAAGTTTCGCGGGTTGGAGGCGAAACCCGCCCGCGGGTTCCTACGTATGCGCTCCCTCCGCGGGCGGTTGCTAGACTCCAAATCAGTGGTTCTCGAAGGTCTTCGATCGCTCTTCCGCAAGCCCGGCGGCGCGGGCGGGGACGCGGGCCCGGACCCGGTGGCGATCGCCGCGTGCGCGCTGCTCCTGGAGATCGGGAGCGCTGACGGCCTGCTCGACCCGGAGGAGGGGGAGCGCATCCTGCGCCATGCGCGGGACGACCTCGGAATTCCCGAGGGGGACGTCCGGGAGGTGATGCGTCTCGCCGAAGCGGAGCGGCGCGAGAGCGTGGACCTGTATCAGTTCACGCGCCGGATCACGGAGAACTTCTCCCGCGCGCAGCGCCTTCGGCTGATCGAAGCGATGTGGGGCGTCGTGTACTGCGACGGCGAGCTCGCGGCGGTCGAGAGCCAGCTCGCCCGGCGTGTCGCCGAGCTCCTCGGCTTCCAGCACCCGGAGGTGCAGGCCGCGAAGGAGCGTGTGAAGGCGATGACTTAGGGGTCAATCGTGCATTCCTGCATTTTTTGGCGACGTGGATAGCGCCGTCGAGAAAAAAATGCATGTTTGCACGATTGACCCTGTTTCTATTTCACTTCGAAGGGCGCGGCCTGCTCCGCCGACCTGCCGCCCGGGCCCGCGACCGCGACCCTCAGCGCGTATCGTCCGGGCGAGAGCCCCTCCGGCGTGAATGTGAAGAGCAGCTTGCGTCCGCCGCCCCTCTCTCCCGCGGAGTCGCGCGCGAGCTCGAGCTGGACCGGACGGGCCGAGCCGTCCGCCGAGACGACCTCCGACCGGACCTGAAGCGCATCCTTTTCCGTCCCCCCGAAGTTGTAGGTGAAGACGGCGACGCGCGCCTCCTTCCCTCTTTCGAGCGCCGGGAACGCCGCCGGAATGAACGATTCTCCGGCGACGGCGAACGGGTAGTCCGCCGTACGCGGAGCCGCGTCCGGCCGCGGATTCGCCTTCGTCATGACCCACCGGCCCGGCTGTTCCTGGAAGAGGGGGGGCAGCACGACCGCTGGCCCCCCCGGGATGGCGGGGACGCGGACGAGCGCGGTCTGAAGCCCGCTGCGGCCCGTCGTCGCATTCCGGACGAGGGCGCGGACGGTGTAATCGCCCGGAGGGAGGAACAGCGTTCCGTAGAACTTGATCCCTCCGGATTCGATCGAGGAACGCGCCTTGCCGAGGTCGAGCCCCACGTCCTGCGTCACGTAATCCACGAGCTTCCCGGTCGGGTCGTTCGCGTAGGCATAGATCTGCACGCCGGTGCGCTCGCCCGTGTCGCCCGCGAGGAGCGCCGGCCCGGGGATCTCCAGGATGACCGGCACTTGGGAGACGCCCGCTTCCGCGGCGAATGGTGCGGCGAGGAGGCGCGCCGGGATGTCGTTGGCGGCGTCGCCTCCGGTGATGAGGTCTCCCGTCGCGAGCAGACGCTCGACGGGCGTCAGCGCCCGGAACGGCCTCGGCTCGTAGTAACCGGACCGCGCCGATACGCGGGCTCCGGGCGTCTTCACCCGGACCCGCAGCTTGTGGAACTGACCCGGGGTGGAGAGCTTTCGGGGCTGGTATACGAGGAGGTAGGTCAGCCCCGTCCGGTCCACGACCCGCTGGAGCTCGCCCTCGAGCTGGTTCGCGTTGCGGATGAACTCGCCCCCGGTCTGAGCGGCCATCGAAAAGAGCGTGTCTTTTCCGCTTCCGGCGCGCTCGGCCACGTCCCCGGCGGCGCGCAGGCCGCTGATGTCCACGGTGTGCAGCACAGCGTCGGAACGCCCGAACATGTCGAAGGCCGCCGCGAGGCGTCCCCGCGTCGCCGAGCTGCCGAACCGCGAGTCGCTGTCGATCTTCCAGATTTCCCCCGTGACGGAGGCCTCGGCCGCGGTGTCCTGCGTCGGCGAGGTCTGCTCCAGAGGCGAAGCGATGTCGCCGGCGTTGCCGGCCAGAAGTCGGCTCTCGAAGCCTTCCGAGAAGAAGAGGACGTGCTTGCGTCCGCGCACGGTGTCCAGGGCGCGCGCCATCCTTCCGAACGACTCGAGGAGTTGCGCGACACGGCCGCGGGCGCGGTCGTCCGAAGCCGACTGGGCCAGACGCTGCGCGTCCTGGAGGTTTTCCCGGACGACCTGGTCGGTCTCGCTCTGTCCGGCGCTGGACGCGGGAGCCCCCGCGGCTATCGGCTGAAAGATCGCGAACGCCAGCGGATCCGTGGTGCGCGAGCCGGGGCTGGGAAATCCGAGCGTCTCGATGGCCCGGTCGAGCTGGCTGCGGTCCCGGGTGAAGTTCACGAGGAGCTTCCAGCCGGTGTCCACCGAGAAGGTCGCGACGGCGGCGAGGTCGTTCTCCTTCATGCCGGTCCTCACGAAGCCCCGCGCCCCGTCGCGCGCGCGGAGCAACCCGTTCATGCTCGAGTACGAAAAGTCGAACACGAGGAGCCAGTGGCGGCGGGCCGCGGGCGGCGGAGCCTCGAGGAAAGGGTCCTTCGCGGCGGGGACGGGAGCGGCGGCGACCGTCCGGTTCAGGTCGATCACTTCCAGCCCGGAGATCTCGACTTTCTTTCCGTCGTCGGTGAGCTCGAAGTCCTCCGCGGTGAGACCGCGGACCGGCTCGCCGTTTTTATCCACGACGTGGACAGGAATCTCGATGACGACGACCCGGGCCGTCTCGGTGACGGGCCCGGAGCTCTTCTGCGGCGCCTGGAGGGCGGGCGCCGCCGCGGCCGCCAGGCTGGAGGCGAGGAGAAGGGTGAGGGCTATGCGCATGGTTCCTCCCAGAAGGGGCCAATCCTATCCGGCGCGCTGCCGGCGGGGGCTCGTCCTGTATCCAGCGGAGTTGGTCCCGAAAACGTGGCTAGAACGGCGTGATCGCGCGGCGGTCTTCCGGGATTCTGTCGAACGGACGCGGGACGGAGGCGGCGCAGTACGCGAGGGCCGCGCCCGCGG
>JBHENW010000225.1:0-5080 GCA_046261875.1 Thermoanaerobaculia bacterium
CCGGCGCCGACATCCTGGGCCGTAGATCGTCAAAGTCGTCCATGGGATCCTCCCTGTTTTCTGCTCCGTTCATCGCGCGAGCAAGCGGCGTGCCCCGGTTCCCTCCGGCCCCGCGCGCTTGGCCCGACTTTCGCAACGTCCTCGGAAGACTAACAGGGGAGGGAGAAATGATCTGGACCATCTTCGTGATTCTTCTGGTCCTCTGGCTGCTCGGGTTCTTCGCCTTCAAGGTGACGAGCGGATTGATCCACCTGGTTCTCGTCGTCGCCGTCATCGTCTTGATCCTCGGGCTCGTGCGCCGGGCCTGACGGAGGAGCGCCTCCGCGCAAAATGCCCCGTTCGGAAGCGCGATTCCGTACCGTCTCGGCGGGGCCTCCGTTCGGCGCGATCCTCCTCGACCTGGACGGCTGTCTCATCGCCTCCAACGACGCGCACGCCCGCGCCTGGACCGCTGCGCTGCGCCTCTTCGGGAGGTCCGTGCCGCCTTCGCGGGTCCGCTGGCAGGTCGGAAAAGGCGGAGCCGAGCTGCTACGCGACCTCGTCACGCCGGCAGAGCATTTCTTCCTCGCGTCCGCGATGGGAGCCGAGCAAACTCGTGCCTTCCTGCAGCGTTTCCGGCGCGAGGTCCGGCCGATTCCCGGGGCGGCGGTCGCCGTGCGCGGGATGCGCCGAGCCGGGCTCCCGGTCGTCCTGGCGAGCTCCGCGGAGAGGAAGGTGATCGACCGGGCGGTCGCCCTCCTCCGGATCGGTGATGACCTGCGCGGCGCGACCTCCGCGGACGATGTGAAGAAGGCGAAACCGTTTCACGACGTCTTCTCGCTGGCGGTCGACCGCTTCCGTCTCTCCCGGCGGCGGCCTGTCGCCGTAGGCGATACGCCCTACGACATCGCCGCGGCGCATCAAATGGGTCTCGCCTGCATCGCGCTGCGCTCGGGCGGCTATCCGGATGCGAGCCTTCGCACGGCCGATTGGGTCTGCCGCGACCTCGCGGACCTCTGGACCAACCACCGCGAGCTCTTCGCCGCATGAGGAAGCGGCAGGCGGAGCTGCTCGGCTTTCACGGCCTCGTCCTCGGTTCCTCCGAGCCGGAAGCGCTCGCCCGCCGCTGGAGGGACTGGACCGGGCTCCCCGTCCTGCGCCGGAGCCGCCGGGAGATCGTGCTCGGCCACGGTCCCGAGCTCTTCGTGACGATCCGGCGCCTCCGGCGCGGCCAGCCCGACCGCGTCGAGGAGGCGCACCTCGCGGTCAAAGAGTTGGCGGCAACCCGGCGCCGGGGCGACCCGGACCCTCTGGGAGGCGACTCCTGGCGGCGCCCGGCGGGACCGCTGGACCTCGTGGTGCGCGAGCTGGCGCGGCCGCCCGCCGCGTCGTGGAGGAAAAAGAGAAAACCCGTGACCGGGTAGAGACCGACCGGACTTTACGCGGCGCCGGCGCGCCGCGCGCCCTTGCGGGTTTTCCCCTTGGCTCCGCTGACGCTCTTGCGCAGGGCCTCCATGAGGTCCACGACGTTGTCCTCGTCCTTCTTCCCGCCGCCCGCCGCGCCCGGTTCCTGGATCGCGAACTTGCGCTTGGAAGCGAGCAGCTTCTCCAGGGCGCGCCGGTACTGGTTCGGATGCTGTGTCGGGTCCCACTCCTCGGACATCTGCTCGATGAGCATCTGCGCCATCTTGATCTCGGCCGGGCGCTTCTGCACGTCGGGCACCGGCACGTCGCTCGGCTTGCGCAGCTCCTCGTAGGAGCGGAGAACGGCGAGGGACAGCGCCTTCTGGGCGGGCCCGAGCGCGGCGAGCAGGGGGCGCGTCCGCATATAGAAGCGCGCAATCCCGACGCGCTTGGTGTCGGCGAGCGATTCGCGCAGCACGGCGTATGCCCGCTCGCCGCCCTTCATCGGTCCGAGGTAATACGGTTTTTCGATGAAGAGGGGATTGATCGAACCGAAGTCCACGAACTGCAGTATGTCGATCGTGCGCTCGCCCTCGCCGACGGTCTCCTGGACCTTGTCGAGCTCCTCCTCTTCGATGACGGCGAACTTCTTCTTGGAGACCTCGTAGCCCTTGACGATCTCGTCGTTGGGGACTTCCTTGTCTTCCTTGCTGCAGTACTTCTTGTACTTGATCGGCGACATGTCCTTGCGGTGGAGGAGGCGGAACGAGACGCGCTCCGCCGTCTCGAGCGCGGAGTAGAGACCGACCGGAATCGAGATGAGACCGAACGTGATGTGACCGCTCCAGATTGCTCGCATGCTGTTCTCCTCTCTCGCCCGGCTCATCGAGACCGAGGCTCGACCGATCCCTCGACTCTGACTCAGACTACGCCGCCGCGCAGTCGGGGTGCCCGCACATGCAGTGCGGCTCGGGGTTGCGCGTCGTCTCCATCTCCGCGCAGCGTTCGCTGCAGAACTTCTTGTTCCCGCGCTCGATGCGCGTCTCGTCGCAGCGGCAACCCTGATGATCGCAGGCCATTGAACCTCCAACCCTCACAAAGCAAGCGGCTTGCCACGAATCCTTTCTGAAATCGCGCGGAATGCTTCTTGCACCCTCGTCTGCAGGACCCGGTGGTCCAAAAACCAACCAGTCAGGAGGTCACGATGGCGAATCAAGGAGATCAGGGAGGGCGCGGGGGCCAGGGCGGCGGCCAGGGCGGCCGCGGCGGTCAAGGCGGCCGCAGCAACCAGGGCGGCGACCAGGGCGGTGGCCAGAAGCCGGCCGGCGGCAATCCCGATCGCAATCGGGAAGAGGCCGGGCGGGGCAGCGAAGCCGAGTTCGGTTCCGAGCGGGGCGGCCAGAAAGGCGGCCAGGGCGGGCGCGGCAACCAGGGGACCGGCGGGCGCACCGGCGCCGGCCAGGGTACCGAGGGCGACGTGGGCTCGCGCGGCACGACGGGGGGCGGCGCACCGGGAATCGAGGAAGAGGAAGAGGAGACCCAGTAGCTCCGTCTTCTCGCAGCGACTTAAAAACCGGCGGGCCGTGCGCCCGCCGGTTTTCATTTTCCCGGTCTGCGAGCCGGCTCAGTAGTCGATGACTTCGACCCGCGGATCCTTCTCGGCCGCCGCGCCGCCGCATGTTCCCTTGATCGTATAGGGGTAGCTTCCGGGGGTCCTCGACGGAGCCAGGACCGCGCAGAACTGATCGCCGTCGCAGCGCACCGGATACGGAAAGGGATCAGCCTTTTTCCATTCGATCTTCAGGTTCGTCGCGTCCGAAGACCAGACGATGATCTGCTGATTCTTTTTGACCTTGACGACTTCCTTGACGGCGAAGCTCCGTCCCGCGCACTTGGCCGTCACGACCTTGACGCGGGAGCAGCCGACCCCGCCAAATGCTCCGATGCACGCCAGAACCAACCAGAAGACTCCCCTGGGAGCTCTACGGGACATGCCTACCCTCCTTCTCGCGAAACTCTAAAGCCGCTGCCTTCCGCGTGAGCGCCTCCCGGAACGCCGGGAGATCGCGAAGGTTCCGAAACTCCGGCTCCGACTGGAGCTGATCCGCGCCGACACCCGCCGCGACCGCCCGCTCGATCCAGCGCAAGGCCTCGTCCGGCTTCTCATCGAGGGTTGCCACGACGGCGGCCTGAACGAAAGCGTCCGGGTTGTTCGGCTCGATCTCGAGCGCCTCCCGGATGTGGCGTCGGGCCGCCGGGAGCTGGCCGCTCTTGGCGTACGAGAGGGCGAGTGTGACGTGCAGCGCGGCGTCCTTCGGGTTGACGGCGAGCTGCTGCCGGCTGAGCTCGATCGCTTTCCGGTACGCCTCGAGTGAGCGCGGCCTCGCATCCGGCGTCCAACGGTACGCGTCGCCCAGATTCGCCCAATTGAGCGGCTTGGCGGGTCCGATGCGCGCCGCCTCCTCGAAGGCCCGCGCGGATTCGCGGTACCGGCCGCGGAAATACTCGAGGTTGCCGAGGTTCGTGTACGCCCCGTCGTTGGGCTCGATGCGGGCCGAGCTTTCGTACGCCCGCCGCGCCTCGTCGAAGCGCCCCATCTGCTTGTAGGCGGCGCCGAGGTTGTTGTAGCCGCGCACGCTGTCCGGCATGAGCTGGACGACTCTCTCGAACATGGCGGCCGCTTCGGGATACTTTCCCTGCCGGTAATAGAAGCCGCCCGCGCGGTTGTAAACGTCCCAGCCGAGAGGCCGCAAAGTGATCGCCTGGCGGAAAGCCTTCTCGGCCTCGGAGGGGGAGCCGCTGCCCGCGTACGCCGCCGCCATTCCGAGCACTGCTTCGACGGACCGCGCGCTCTGAGACAGCGCCTTCTGAAACTCCTGGAGCGCGGCGGCGGCCTTGCCCGTCCGGAGCAGGAGGTGTCCGCGGGTGATGTGGACCTCGGCGAGCGCGGGATCCAGAGCGGTCGCGCGGTCCGAGGCCTTCATCGCGCGCTCCGCCCAACCGGTCTCCTGCGTGAGCGTGTACTTGTGCAGGTATCCGCGCGCCAGCGCCGCCTGGACGAGAGCCGATTCGGACGCCTCCGCGGCGAGCTTCTCGAGAATTTCGAGGGCGGAGTCGACCGAGGCTTCCCTGTCGTAACGCTGCAGATAGCCGAGCGCCTCGGCATAGCTCTCCCGCGACGCCGCGGGCTCCAGACCGGCCCGCACGATCCCGCCGCCCGCCGGCGTCTCCCCGCGCAGGTCGAGCGCGACCCGCACGCGATCCGCCAGCTGGTCCTGGATCGCGAAGATCTCGGACGCGGCGCCGTCCACGGTTCCGGAAGCGACCTGATGGCCTCCGGGGACCTCGACGAGCGAGTAGGTCACCCGGACCTGATCCCCCAGGCGCTGGATGGTCCCGCGGAGCAGGATGTTGGCTCCCAGACTGCGCGCCATCTTGAGCAGATCCGCCTCCGCACGGGAGCGGGGCACGTCCGCGGAGGGAGGCGTGACCTGGACGCTGGGGAAGCGTTCCAGCCGCGCGCGGACGGTCTCCGCCAGGCCGTCGGAATACATCTGCGCCCGCGGCAGACCGCTCAGGTCGGTGAAAAGCACGGCGAGGTAACGGCCGTCGGTTCGCTCCGCCTCCGCCGGCGCGTTCTCGGAGCGGCGCGCGTTCCAGATCCAGAGGGCCGCGAGGATCGCTGCGGCGACGGCGG